>JBBTQJ010000019.1:0-31244 GCA_038065755.1 Patescibacteria group bacterium
ACGCCCAATAAATCCGGGTAACGCTTGGGGATTCTGTCTTACCGCTCCTGCTGGCCGATATCAGACAATAATTTAATAATTTTGTCAATATATCGCTAATTTCGGACTATACCATCATCTAGCATATAAAAAAATGCTTGAGCTCGGCGTCTGATAGCGGGTTAAATTACCGCTATCTCGTCCCTTTTACAGGACTCAGTCTCTGAGGGGTTAAAGTATAGGGAGGTATCCTATTAGAGAAACATTTTAGAACATAAGGCGAGATTAAATTAAAAAATCTATCTCGTCCTTTCGCGCCAATATATATTTCGGGATATCTTTTACCGCGACAAAGCGGTGTTTGTATAGAAGATTCAACCCCAAAATTTTCTTTTAAAACATTTACCAATAGTTTATTGTTCTCAATGGTAAATGCATTAGTGCAAAAGGAAAAATTATAGTGGTCTTTTGGACGAAAATCTAAACTTCCATCGTCCATGTACCATATTGCTAAACTTAATGGCGAAACCAATAAATTTTTGATATTTTCTGGAACAATTTTTTTCTTGTCTTTATAAAATATTTCTCTATAAAAAGAAACATCCTCCAAATATCTTGTTTGAAAATACCATTGCTTATAATCGCTTCTTTGTTTCGGCGGAGTATTGCATAAATCTTTTAAATAAGAATATAACCAGAAAACATAATCTTTATGTCCATCTGATTGTTTTATTCTTAAAGATTTTTTGTCAATCCATGCGTCGCCTAAAAGCGTTCCTATAATAATTTCATGCTGTTTCTTTATCATTACCTCATTATACTCAACTTCCCTGCTGATTGCTACACTAAGATTTACCATAAGGTAAAAGGAGCAATAGTGTAGGTTCCAGCATATGAGCCGAGTTTTAATTCTGCGCCTGGCAATCTTCATGGATTGCCCACAGAATTAGGATCCCCTTATTCCTCTGGTACTGTCTGCCTTGCGGCTTCCTCCCAGAGAAAAGATTTTTACACTCCGAAGAGCTTCTTCGATCACGTAACGTCGCTCCGTCAGGCTTTCGCCCATTGCGGAAGATTCTCGACTGCAGCCTCCCGTAGGAGTATGGCCCGTGTCGCAGTGCCATTCTTGGGGGTCGCGCTCTCACGCCCCCTACCCGTCATAGCCTTGGTGAGCCATTACCTCGCCAACAAGCTGATAGGCCGCAGGCCAATCTTCAACCGGTAATCCTTGCGGACACCCTTTACTCTTGCGAGACCATCATGAATTACCCAACCTTTCGGCTGGCTATACATGTGTTGAAGGTTTGTACCCACGTGTTACTAAGCCGTTCGCCGCTGTCCCTTGCGGGACCGCACGACTTGCATGCCGGTATCCACGTTACCAGCGTTCACCCTGAGCTAGGATCAAACTCTCAAAAAAACTAGTATAAACTAAAATAGAATAAACTAGTGGTGTTTTGGCCGAAGCCAAAACAAATAATTCGAGACAACTTTAAGAAACTAATTCCCCGGACTTAATACATTTTTAAGCCGGGATGCATTATTAAATTATCAAATTACTTTCCCTGCAATCTATTCTGAAAAAAACACCCGCGAAGATATTTAATTGCTTAAACACCTTCGCGGATATTTATTTAGCTGTTAAATTTTAATAAATATCTTTTTCTATTTTTATATTTTAATAATATCTATTATTTATACATTCTATTCTAAAATAAATCCTTGTCAATAGCCAGCCGAAAACTAATCGTATAATTTGCTATGGCTGGCAATTGTTAAAAATAAAACCTTATCTTTGCTTATTTGTTCATATACTGCCCTGATATCTCCTGTTATATTTATGCTCCGTAGCCCTTTTAATTTTCCGTGTAATTGATGATTATTTAGAATCGGATGAATTGGATCTTTAGAAAAAATATTTATTCTCTCATATAATTGTTCTTTGCAACTTAATGGCAACTTATTCAAATCTTTCTTAAAATTTCTATGAAAATCAATTATCATTTTTATTTACTTACTAAAAAGAAATTTTCGGACTTCTGCCATTGAACTGGTACTATAAGCAACTTTTGGGTTTTTATGATATTCTTTGCTTCTTCGTAAAATTTCTTTTTCGACTGCCGGCTTCAGTCTTGGCTCAAGTTTTACTGAAAATTCGCGAGTGCGTATAAACTCGCGTAAGTGAGCGTTTATAATAGTAGAAAGAGGAACCCCCATCTGCGAAGCTATTTGTTTTGCCTTCTCTTTCTCCTTCTTATCAACCTTAACATTTAAAATAGTTTTCACCCCGTTAGAAGTTTGTCTTATTATGTTTTCGTACAAACTATAGTTAATATTTTTTGCCCCGATATTTCTAACGGGGTTCATAAATATATCTGTTGTATATATAATGGTTATATTTTACATATTACTTCAAAATAAACCCTTGTCAATAGCTGTTTTCATTTTTCTGCTTATTAAGATATTTGACGAATTTTATATATTTTATAACTTTACCAGACCATTTCGTGCCCCCTTCGTCCTCCTCTGGTTCACCCTCTTGTTTATACCCTAATTTTTCATAGAACCCGATTCTTCCTTTTGACCCAACAGTTTGTTTATTTTGATCGTTGGTATACAACTCTATTTTTTCAACTCCTATTTTTCTCACTTCATCTTCTGCGCTTAAAGTCAGAGCCGTTCCTATGCCCTTGCCATGATATTTTTCTAAAACAGAAACCGTGCTTGCTTCTCTAACATTAGCAGGAAGTTCAACTCCCCATCTCATTTTTCCAAACTCAACATAACCCGCAATTTCACCCTCGACTTCTAAAACAATAAAAGCCAATTCATCGGGCTGAGAAAGACTTCTTTCTAAGTTAAGCTCCATAACTTTTTCTATTTCACCAGGCGGTTTTGGCTCCACGCCATATTCTTTCCTCCTAAACTCCGACCGGTTATTATCCACTTCAACAAGATCCTGATAATCTTCTTTTTTGGCATATCTTATAATTCCTTCTTTAACAATTTCTTTGCCGTCAATAGTCTCCGTCCACTGGAAAGGTCCAATAACCCTACCCTCTCTGCTTTCAACGGATTTTTCCGATTTTAATTCGCCTTCAAAATTTTCTGGCATATTTTTATATTCACAAAGCAACTACGAAAAAAAGCGATCGCTGATTTTAGTAGCTACTTTTATTTTCTTTAATTAATTGATTTAAAATATCTGTTGTTCCGTGTTTCTCGGCCCAGTTTTTAATATATTCCAAGTCCACTTTTGAAATTCTTAATATAGATTTTATGTCATCTATATGGCGGCTGGAATCTGAATCCTTAAACCATTGGAGTTTAACTATTATCAAGTCTTCAGGGGCAATCATTAAAATTTTTTCTCCAAAAATATTTTTTGAAATTGCCCTTTTAAATTCCGCGATCTTATGAGCATCATTTTTATCAATTGGCCAAAAATCAATTTTTAAGCCACTTTCATTGTGAATAATATTAAAAGAAATATTATGCTCTAACATGCTTTCTATGCCCTCTCTGCTTACATAAAATTCTTTTTCAAACAATTTTATTATTTTATCTGTTTTTGAAGAATCTATCTCTATTATTATATCAATGTCGTGAGTACTTCTTGGGGCGCCCCAAAAACTTACCGCAACCCCGCCCGTAACAACATAAGGAATTTTTAAAATTTTCAGTCTTTTCACAACTAACTGCAGGATATCTATTAGGTCTATTTCATTTTTCATATATTCTTTTTAAAATTTCTTTTTTTAAATTTTCTTTTGAAATTTTAGGATTTCGGCTTTTTATGTTTTCCTCTGCCAATTTTATAACAAACCTTCGCAAATTCATTGCGATTTTAAGCCGTTCTTCACCTGTTTTTCTACTCATTATTTTTATATACCTTTCTTCAGTTGTCATTTTTTTTAAATTAAATCAATTATTTTACTTTAACATGAATATAAAAAACAAAAAAGCCTTTAGGGCTAATTTGTCGCATAATAAGCCACCTCGCAGATTCGAACTGCGGACCTACTGTTTACAAAACAGTTGCTCTACCGCTGAGCTAAGGTGGCAGTATTGCAAGAATAATTTCTACTTTTTTTCTTTCAAATCCTTGTCTGTCTGTTGGGCTTTTTTTCTTATTTTGCGCAAAAGTTCATCAATTTTTGTTTCAACTCTTAGGGTTAAACATTTTACAAAAGAAAGAAATTTATGCAAGATTATTTGTTTCTTAAAAAAATTGTAAAAATCTTTAATCTTTTCTTCTGTTTTTAAAACAATCTTGCCTTTTTTAATTTCGCTTCCGCTATTTTGTGGCAATTGCGCCAAAACAGGAACCTTGCTGGCCATAATAAATAAAACGCCCCCAAAACTGCAGATAAATATAATTAAAGCTATGAGTTCTATCATTAAATAAATTTTAATTTTTATATTTCGTATCTTGTAAATCTCTTCACTTCTATATTCTCCCCTATTTTTGCAACTGCGTCTTCAATTAAGTTTTTAATTGTTTTTGAGTCGTCTTTTATCCATGGCTGTGACAACAAAGAAATTCCTTCTTTATATTTTTTTAGTTTTCCTTCAATAATTTGTTTTACGATATTTTCCGGTTTTCCTGACTCTTTTATTTGCTCCTCATAAATTTTTGTTTCACCGTCTAAAAACTCTTCTGGTATATCTTGCTCGCTTACAAACAAAGGCTTCATTGCCGCTATTTGCAAACAAATTTCATGGGATAAATTTTTAAAGTCTGGTGATTTGGCAACAAAATCCGATTCACACCTGATGTCTAACAAAACACCTGTTTTAAAGTTGGGATGGATATATGCGTCAACAATGCCCTGATTTGTCTCTCTTGTTATTTTTTTATCAGCCAGTTTTTTCCCCCAAATTCTTAAAAGCTCTTTTGCTTTTTCTATGTCACCCTGCGCTTGTTCAAGGGCTTTTTTTATTTCTGTGGGAGAAATTCCTGTTTCGTCTCGTAGTTGTTTTATTTGATCAATTGATATCATTGGGTTTTGAATTTATTATGGTTTCTTTAACCTTTTCTAAAATATAATTTACAGAAGAAATTGCATCGTCGTTTGCTGGAATTGGATAGTCCGCTATGGTTGGATCAACGTTGGTATCGCATAACGCAATTATTTTTATGCCTTTTCTTTTTGCTTCCCTGGCTGAAGTGTCGTCTTTTTTTAGGTCTAAAATAAAAACCGCTTCCGGATTTTTTGTCATATTTTTAATGCCTTCAAATTTAACCTTTAAAGATTCAATCTCTTTATCAAATTTTAATCTTTCTTTTTTTGTATATTTTTCAAGTTCTCCGGTTGATTTTTTCTTTTCTAAATCTTTAAAATATTCAACTCTTTTTGATATCGTTTCAAAATTGGTAAATGTTCCTCCTAGCCATCTTTCTGTAACATACGGCAAACCGCATTCTTCGGCTGCTAATTTTACCAGATTTTTAATTTGAATTTTCGTGCCTACAAAAACTATTGTTTTGCCTTCTGAAATAGTTTTTGAAACGAACCTTAAAGCTTTTTCCAACTCTTTAGCTGTTTTTTCCAAATCAATAACATGAACGCCGTTTTTGATACCCGAAACATACGGCTTCATTTTTGGATGAAGATTAGAAAATTTATGGCCAAAAGAAACGCCCATTTTTGCCATTTCCTCTATGTCTATTTTGGTATTTTCTTTCATGATTTATTTATTAATTTTAACTATCTGTTTTTTTGCCGCTCTTTCTTTAAACTTCTGCACCCTTCCTAGTGTGTCTATAATTTTTTCTGTTTTTGTATAAAAAGGATGGCACCGAGAACAAACCTCGGTTTCTATGTGTTCTTTTGTCGAACCAATTGTAAAATTATTTCCGCAGGCGCAATGGACTGAAGCTTTAGAATAATATTTAGGATGTATATCTTTCTTCATAATAATATTATATCAATAATTTAATATACTATCAAGTATTTTAAAGAAAATCAATAGATTCTTGAGTAACGGGTTGATTTTTAAAAATTTTTGTATTATTATAAAAAATAATATGGAACAAGATTTTTCAAAATTTACAGCAGAAGATTGGAAAAATTATAGGCCCGATGAACCCGCAGAAGAAAGGGCCGGAAAACAAGCTGTGATAATTGAAATCCGAGCTGGGACTGGCGGAGACGAAGCCGGGCTTTTCGCAAAAGACCTTTACAGGATGTATTTAAGATATGCTCAAACTAAGGGTTGGAGCCAAAAAATTTTAGATTCTAACTCTTCAGATATTGGAGGATATAAAGAAATAATTTTTGAATTATCGGGACAAGGCGTATATGAAGATTTACAACGCGAAGGCGGAGTTCACCGGGTTCAAAGAATTCCTAAAACAGAAAAACAAGGCCGGGTGCACACTTCAACTGCCACTGTCGCTATTTTATTAAAACCAAAAAAATCAGAAATTAACATCTCGCCGGCTGATTTAGAGTTTAGCACCTATAAAGCATCTGGCCCCGGCGGACAATATGTAAACAAAACAGAGTCGGCTGTAAGAATTGTTCACAAACCATCGGGTCTTGTTGTTACCTGCCAATCCGAAAGAAACCAGTTACAGAACAAAGAAACCGCCTTAACCCTTTTAGCGGCAAGACTTTTGCAAAAACAAGAAGAAGCAGATTTATCAAAACTAACATCAGAGCGCAGAGAACAAATTCATACGGCAAAAAGAGCTGAAAAAACAAGAACATATAATTATCCGCAAAACAGAATAACAGACCATCGCATAAATAAATCCTGGCACGACTTAGAAAAAATCGTTGACGGAAACTTAGAACCAATTGTTAAGGCCTTTAAAAAAAACAGAAGTTTAAAACTTAAAATTTAAACTTGAACTAAAAAATATTATTGATTATTATTAGTCTGATATCGCCGCTATATCTTTTTCGTATTGCGAAGCAATGGCTAAAACAGAGTTGCCGTAAAACGATTCACTCTTTGTCCAACTCCCGCCGGAAAAATATTTCATTGCGGCATTAAATTCACTTTTGCCAGCTCCGTTGTCTTTTAATAAAAGACCCGCTGCCAAAAAAGCATCTTTTATATTCCACGGATTTGCTGTTCTTCCTGATATGTCAGATACTTTTTCTTTATACAAATTCCATGTTGAAGAAATAAATTGCGCCGGGCCCATTGCCCCTCCCCAGCCATAAGGAACGCCTCTTGAATAGAGAGGAATCCAGCAAGATACCGGGGTTTCTGTTGGCTCCATGCCAAGAGAAATTACCAGCTCTTTAAAAGCAGAAGAAGTTTTTGGGTTTATCACTCTTTTTCTCAGGTTTCCTTTTAGGTCGATGCCCTCTCCTATATTAAAGTCTTTAACATAACATTGTCCGACATTTTTTCCTATATTTGATTCTTGAGTTAAAACCGCCAGCAAAAAAGCTGTTCTTACCCCCGTAACGTCGGAAACATATTTTGCAATTTCATAAGCTTCTTCAAAGGTAGGCGCTTTTGAAACACCCAACAAATCAAAAATTCTGGTTCTAATGCTGGCTGCTTTTTTTTCTGCGCCTTGTTTCTCCTGTAATTGTTTTTGATATTGCGCTTCGGTTAATTTTAGATAATTTTCCTGTTCTTTTTTATTTTTTTCCGATTCATGTTTTTGCAGACCCCTGATTTTTACCACGCCTTCTAACTCTTCTCTTTCCTCGTCCATTTTCATTTTCTGGCTCTCTAAATATGATTTTAAATCTTTTGTGCTGCCTAAAAGATCGTTTACTTTAGAATTAAGGTTCTCTAAATATACTAAATTATTAAAAAAATCTGAAAGATCTCCTTCAAGTAAAATCTCTAATGACGGTTTTTGATCTTCTTCATATATAGACCTTAAAATATTGGCAAGTTGGTTCTGAGAATCTTCTATTTTCAAAGAAGTTTTGTTAATAGAAATTTCGGTATCTTCTATGCGCATACCAAGGTCTTTTACCATTACGTTTCCCTGCTTAATCTGGTATTCTAAGTTTTGAATTTTCTTTTTTAAGGTAGATACTTGCGACTGAAGGGTTTTCTTTTCTTTTTCTGTTTTTGTAAGATCTTTGGCAATATTATCAGACTGTTCCTCATAATAAACCGCGCATTTTTCTAAAACAACTCTACACTCAGCAGAACTTAAATTCTGGCACCCCGTGTTTGATTCAGAAATTAAGGCGCAAGTTTCAGCCAAGTCTCCTGCCTGCGCAGGCGGGTCGGCCAAAACAAACCCAGGCAATATTATTGTTGCTGTAATAAAAATTATTATATTTTTAGAAAAATTAGCCATATCTATATATTTATTATCTCTTTTTTTTTAAAAAAAACAACCCCATTATTATATTAACGGGGCTGTTCCTTTATAATTTATTTTTCTTCTTCTGTCACAACCTCTTCTTTCTTTTCCTTTTCTATTTTTTCAACTTCTTCCACTTTTTCTTCTATTGGCTTTTCAAGCTCTTCTTCAATTTTTTCTAAACGAGTGACAGAAATAATAATTTCGTCCGGCTTTTTTAAAACTTTCACTTCTTTTGGAAAAATTAAATCCTTGACTAAAATATGGTCGCCAAAATTTAAAAGCCTGTCTATGTTTACTTTAATATCGCGCGGGAGATTTTGCGGCAAAGCCTTGACTTCAATTTCTGTAATGTTTTTAACCAAGTTTGCCCCCAAGTCTTTTACTGCGGGAGACACCCCTTCAAAAACTAATGGAATTTTAACTTCAATTTCTTCTTTCAAAGAGGCTTGAAAAAAATCAATATGTATAAATTTATCTGTGACCGGATCTTTTTGAAGTTCATAAACCAATACTTTTCTTTTTTCTTTTTCTCCTTCTATGCTTAAATCGATTAAAGCGTTTTCTCCGGCTTGTTTAAAAACTTTTTGAAAATCCTGATAATTAACTTTTAATAAAACATTTTTTAATCCGTGGCCGTAAACCACAGCAGGAATATTGCCCGCTTCTTTAAGGGATTTTGTTTTTCTGCCAAGGTCTTTTCTAATTTTTGCTGATAAAGATATCATATTGTTTATTTTTCAATAATAATACACTGTGTAGGACAAGCCTCTGCGGCCGACTCTGAGCATTTTATTTTTTCTATTTCTAATTCTTCAATGTCTGCCTTGTTCCCTGCCTGCGCAGGCGGGGAATCTTTAATATGCGACTTGCCGTCTTCTGCTGTTTCAAAATAATCGGGACAAATAATCCAACACGAACCGCATCCAATGCATTTTTCGCGCTCAAGTTTAATTTTCATATTTTATTATTACTTTTAAATAATGATATTTTTTCTTCTACTATTTTTTGCACAGCTTCTGCGGAATTTTTTAAATATTTATACGGCGCTATTTCGTCGGGATTCTCTTGTAAAAAATATTTAAGACTATTTGTAAAAGCCAGTCTTATTTCTGTATTAATATTAATTTTAACAATTCCCAAACTAATTGCCTGTTTTATGTCTTCTTCCGGCGTGCCTGATCCTCCGTGTAAAACCAAAAAAACGTTTTTAGCGGTTCTTCTAATTTCCGCCAGCCTGTTTAAAAGGAGGTGGGGATTTAGGCCAGAAACTTCAATTCCGTGAAAATTTCCAATACTTACTGCCAAAAGGCCAACTTTTGATTTATCAATGTATTTTACAGATTCTTCGGGATTAGTCAATAAGTCTTCTTCAATTTCAAAATTTTCTTGGTAAATTTTTGAAGAATCTGTTGCTATTGCTCCAATTTCTCCCTCTGTTAAAACTCCTTTCCGTTTAGCGTATTTTACAACCTGTTTTGTGATCTTTATATTTTCTTCAAATGATAATTTTGAACCGTCAAAACAAACCATATCATAACCCGAGTCAATCGCCTGTTTTAGATATTCAAAAGATTTTCCGTGGTCTAAATTCAAAAAAATCGGCAGATTATTTTTTTTTCTCAGAACATTTCTTATAGCAACTGCTTCTTCTAATCCAAAAAAATTGCTTTCGCCTTCTGATGTTCCTAAAATTATTGGTGACTTTAAATTTTTTGCAGCCCGTATTATTCCCTTTAACTGCGAATCTGCGCAAAAATTAAACTGCCCTATCGCCCATTTTTCTTTTTGGGCTTTATTTAAATAATATTTAAGCGTTTTCATAAATTTAAATTTAGAATTTAGATATGCATAAATTATTTTGGCCGCGCTCTTCTTTTGTAACCTGAACTCTTTCAAATTCTGAATTTTTCTCTAAAAGCCCTGTTTTGGCCCCTGTTTTTGCTAAATTTTCTTCTGAGTTTGCCATTCCCAATTGTATTGCTTTTTCAATGTCGCCATCGCGCCTTATATAATCAGAAATAAATCCCGAAGCAAAAGAGTCGCCGGCGCCCGTTGTGTCAACTACTTTCCTGTTTTTATGAGGTTTTGCTCTGTATAAATATTTGCCGTCAGAAACCACAACGCCTTCTCCCCCCTTTGTCATCACAAAAACACCAGAACAAATTTCGTCAATTTTCTTAAAAATACTCTGTTCTTCTGCAAATGGAATTTTTGTCAGCTGACTTGCCTCTTCTTTGTTTAAAATCAAAACGTTTATTTTTTTTAAAATATTTTTTAATTTTTCCTGCGGCAAAGAAAGTTGGCTGTTTCCAGGATTTGCCGCAACCTTAATTTTATTATTAAAAGCAAAATCAACAATATCTTCAAAATTGTCGCACAATAAACCCGAAAGCGGAGCCAAATAAATCCATTTTGTTTTTAATTTATTCCATGGAATTTCTTTGCTGGTTAATAGTTCAGAAGCCCCCCTATAAACCAAAATTATCCTGTCTTGCCCGGGGCTTTCAATAATAATTGAATGATTGGTTGGCTTTTCTTTTATTTTAAAAGTTAATCCCGTATTTACTCTAAGTTTTTTTAATTCTTCAATAATTTCCTTGCCTGCGTTATCCTCTCCAACTGTCCCGCAAAAAGCGGTTTTAAAACCTTGTTTTGCAAAAGCAACGGCGGTATTCGTTCCTCCTCCGCCGGAAGCAAATTTAATATCTTCAACATCAATTTTAGAGCCCAAAGCCAAACAAAGCCCCTCTCCTTTGGTAAAATTATTTTCGCCTGCCTGCGCAGGCAGGTCTTTCAAAATTTTAAACGCCTTGGATTTTATGTGAATATCCTGGGCCGCCGACCCAAATGTAATTATATCGTACATAATATTTATTTTTTAAATATAAAAAATTTATTTGTTTCTGGGGTGCTTTAAAGACGGGGTAAAAATCAATGCTTCTTTTTCTAATTCTTTATCGTCTTCTAATTTTTTTATGACCGCGTCCAGTAAATTTGGCAAAATTCTACTTGCAGGATTGAATTTTTTTATATTGCCAAGCGGAGACGAATCGCTTGCTCTTTTTTCCTCATTTTTTATTCTCTTTAACCGTTCTTTCCTATTTTCAATTAATCTTTTAACAATAATTTTATAACCGCTGTCGTCTTGCAATAAATTTTTTTGAACATTAGTTATTTTTCCATTGCCGGCGCCCAATAATTTAGTAATTTCATTATAAGTATATTTCCCAGATAAAAGCACCGCGATTTCAATCCTTCTCATTAAGGTTGCTATTTCATCGGCAGTCATCAAACTTTTAATAAATAAACGAACCTCATTTCTGTCTTTTAATGAATCTATCATATCATAAAATTCACCAATCATTTGTATTCTGTTTTGTTTAGGTAAATTATTTAAATGAAATGTCGTCATTTCTTTTTACACCCGTGCACTAGTGCACGGGTGTGTCGGTTATTTATTATTTGTTGGTTTTTGTTGATTAATATGTTTTACTTTTGATATAATTTTTTCTCGGTTTCGGCGATGGCGATTTTGGTTTTTAAAACTGCATCGGGAGACAGGGAAATTGATTCAATTCCTTTTTCCACCAAAAATTGGGCGAAGTCCGGAAAAGTTGAAGGAGCGTCGCCGCAAATACCGATATATTTATTATTATTCTGGCATGTTTTTATGGCTTCTTCAATAAGTTCTTTAACCGCTTCGTTTTTTTCATTGGCAACCGAAGCAATTTCAGAATTGTCCCTGTCTAAACCCAGGGTTAATTGAGCCAGGTCGTTTGAACCAATGGAAAACCCGTCAAAAATTTCTAAAAACTGTTCGGCCAAAATAACGTTTGCCGGAATTTCGCACATAACATAAGCTTTTAATTCCGCTAAGTTTGGCTCTGGCGGTTTGCCTTCAACGTAAGCATAATTTGATTGATCGGGTCCGTTTCTTTTTAAACCAACCTCTTCCATAATTTTTAAAACTTTTCTGCCTTCGTCTGTTGTTCTGCAAAAAGGAATCATTGCCTGAATATTGTCTAATCCAAAAATTTCCCTTGCTTTTTTAATGGCTATGCATTCTAAAATAAAAGCCTCCTTAAATTTTTCATTATAATATCTGCAAGCGCCCCTAAAACCCATCATTGGATTTTCTTCTTTTGGCTCGTATAATTCTCCTCCAATCAAAGACCTATATTCATTTGTTTTAAAATCAGAGAACCTTACAATTACTTTTTTTGGATAAAAGGCAGAACCTATTTTTCCTATTCCTTCGGCCAATTTATCAATATAAAATTGGGCCTTGTCCTGATATCCAAGAGTTAGCTTGTCAATTTTATTTTTCAAAACAGAATTTAGGTTTTTATAATTTATCAGGGCCAAAGGATGAATTTTTATAGAATTGGCAATAATAAATTCCTCGCGGGCGAGCCCCACTCCGTCGTTTGGAATAAAACTCAACGAAAAAGCCATATCCGGCTCCCCCAAGTTCATCATTATTTTTGTTTTAGTTTTTTTAATGCCCGATATGTCTGTTTTTTTAACTTCAAAAGGAATTAATCCTTCGTAAACCTTTCCCTCTTCTCCTTCGGCGCAGGAAACCGTAATGTCTTTTCCTGTTTTTATTTTATTTGTGGCGTTTCTTGTGCCTACAATCACCGGCACTCCAAGTTCTCTGCCCACAATAGCGGCATGACAAACCCTGCCCCCCCTGTTTGTCACGATAGCCGAAGCGATTTTCATTATAGGAACCCAGTCTGGATCTGTCATTTCTGTGACTAAAACCTCGCCTTCTTTAAATTTTTCAATGTCTTTTACAGACATTATCACCTTTGACTTGCCCTGGCCGATTTTATTCCCAACGCTCAACCCCGTAGTTAATATTTTTAAATTTTGTTTTGTTTTGTCTAAAACATATTCTTCTAAAATATTTACATTTTTCTTGCTTTGCACGGTTTCCGGCCTTGCTTGCACAATATACAGCTTTCCGTCTTGGCCGTCTTTTGCCCACTCTGCATCCATTGATTTTTGATAATGTTCTTCAATAATTGTTGACCATTTGGCCAAGGTTAAAATTTCATGATCTTCAATTGAAAATTTTTCTCTGTCTTTTGGCAAAACGGAAATATTTTTTACAGGATCTTTAGAATCTTTGGCATAAATCATTTTAACTAATTTTGAACCAAGCCTTTTTTCAATAATGGGGGCATATCCTTTTTTTAAAGTTGTTTCAAAAACATAAAATTGGTCCGGATCAACCCTTCCTTTTACAACATTTTCACCCAACCCATAGCTTGAATTGATTAAAACAACATCTCCAAATCCCGATTCTGTATCGCAAGAAAACATTACGCCCGAAGAACCCAAATCAGACCTTACCATCTTTTGAACTCCAACCGACAACCCCACTTTTAAGTGGTCTATCTTTACCTGTTCTCTATAAACAATAGCCCTGTCTGTAAAAAAAGAAATAAAACATTTTTTAACTGCCTGCAAAAGATTTTCCGGGGAGCTGATGTTTAGATATGTTTCAAACTGGCCGGCAAAAGAAGCGTTAGGCATATCTTCTGCCACCCCTGATGTCCTTACAGCCACATCTGCGTTTTCTGTATTATATTTTTTAGAGAGTTCCAAATAAGCCAAAAATAATTCTTTTTGCAGGTCTTCTTGAAAAACAGACTTTTCAATGGCTAATCTGGCCGATTTGCCAACTTGCTGAACGCTTTTTATGCTCTTTGGGTCTAGCCCTGAAAATATTTCCTGTAAAATTTTATCTAAATTATTTGTTTTTATAAAAGTCCAATAAAAATTAACTGTAATAGCAAAACCGTTCGGCACGTTAACTCCTTTTTGAGTAAGCTGGCAGAACATTTCTCCTAAAGAAGCGTTTTTTCCTCCTACTAAAGGGACGTCAGACATCCCAATTTCCGAAAACCAAAGTATATTTTTATTGTTTTTTTCCGCCATAGTTTATTAAATTTTTAATTAAATAATATTTTGCCTTTGCCGCTTCTTATTATTCCGGCCGCGTTGCCCTCGTCGGTATCAAGATGCATGCAAAGCCGATAATTTTTATCTATTTTTACCAAAACATTATGATAGGTTACCGGACTCTGGCCTTCTGTTTGAACAGAAACCAGCATCTTATTTTTTAATCCCAATTTTTTGGCTTCTCCAATAGAACAATGAATATGGCGCTGACTGTTTATTACTCCTTCTTCTATTTTAACTTTATTTTCAGGTCCAATCAAAACAGCCCCCGGCGTTCCTTTGATATTTCCCGATTCTCTTAAGGGAACGGCCATTCCTAAAAAAATTGCGTCGGTTCTTGAAAGTTCAACTTGAGTTTTGCTTCTAACCGGGCCGATAACTCTTATCGTTAAAACCCTTACTCCTTCACCCTGTATATTAACCGTTTCTTCTGCCGCAAAATCTGACGGCTGATAAAGATCTTTCATTTTTTTTAATTTATATCCTTTGCCAAAAAGCTTTTCTAAATCTTTTTTTGACAAATGAATATGCCTTCCTGATGTTTCAATTGGAATTTCCATAATTAATGTTGCGTTATAATTTTTCTAATTTCTTCTACGCTTTCCGGATTAGACAGCGTGCTTAAGTCGCCTAAATCCTCGTTTGTAAATAATTTTTTTAAAATTCTCCTCATTATTTTTCCCGACCTTGTTTTCGGCAGATCTTTTACCAGATAGATTTCTTTGGGAGAAGCGATCGGCCCTATCTGTTTTCTGATTAAATCTATCACTTCCTGCTTTATTAAATCTTTTGATTTGTCAGTTTTTGAAATAACAAAAATAACCGGCGACTCGCCTTTAATTTCGTCTGGCAGGCCGATTGCGGCAGATTCTGTAATATCCGGATGAAGCTCTACCGCGCTTTCCAGTTCGCCCGTAGTAATTCTATGCCCGGCAATTTTTATTACATCGTCAACCCTTCCGATTATTCTTATCAAGCCGTTTTTATCTTTATACGCCCCGTCTGACGTAAAATAAAATTTATTTTTATACTGACTCCAGTAAGTTTCAAAATATTTCTGGGAATTTTTATAAATATCGCGCAAAAGGCCGGGGCTAAAAGGCGACTTTAAAACTAAATTTCCTTCTTTGCCGCGGCTCAAAGATTTTCCTTTTTCGTTTAAAATATCAAATTTTATTCCAGGAAAGGGAATGCCGGTGAATGTCGGCTTGAAGGGGCCTATGCCGGGTAAAGAACTGATTAAAATTCCTCCTGTTTCTGTCTGCCACCAAGTATCTACTATGGGACAGTTTTCTTTGCCGACTTCTTTAAAATACCATTGCCAAGCCGCTTCATCAATCGGCTCTCCGACAGAGCCCAAAATTTGCAATGTGTCTAATTTGCGCTTTTTTATTAAATCTGCGCCGTATTTTTCAAACATTCTTATAGCTGTAGGAGCTGTATAAAAAGTAGTAACTTTGTATTTTTCAATAATTTCGCACCAGCGGTCGGGATTAGGCCAATCAGGACTGCCTTCAAAAATAACAAACGAAGCCCCTGAAAGCAGGGGCCCGTAACAGCTGTAAGTGTGGCCTGTAATCCAGCCCAAATCAGCTGTTGACCAAAAAATATCGTCGTCTTTTAAATCAAAAATCCATTTAGCGGTAAAATTAGCCTGCACAGCATATCCTCCGCAAACATGGCAACACCCCTTGGGCTTTCCCGTAGATCCTGAAGTATAAAGAATAAACAGCAAATCTTCTGAGTCCATTGATTCTGCCTCGCATAAATCGTTTTCGTTTATGATTAATTCGTGCCACCAGAAATCCATGCCCCTTTCTATTGCAATATCATTATTAGCCCTTTTTACAACAATTATTTTTTCCACCTCTGTTTCTTTTATGCCTTCATCAGCTGATTGTTTTAAATTTATAACTTTTCCCCTGTGGAAATAGCCGTCAGCTGTAATTAAAACCTTAGCCCCCGTGTCCTGCAATCTTACTTTTAGCGCCTGCGGGCTAAAAGCGGAAAAAACAACGCAGTGCGCTGCCCCAATTCTGGCGCAAGCCAGCATTGAGATTATAGCTTCGGGAATCATCGGCAGATAAATTCCCACCCTGTCCCCTTTTCTCACTCCGATTTTTCTTAAAACATTGGCAAATTTATTAACTTCCAAAGAAAGTTCTTTATAAGTAAAAGTTCTCTGCTTTTCTTCTGTGGGTTCTGGCTCCCAGATAAAGGCAATTTTATTGCCATTTTTTTCCAAATGCCTGTCTAAAGCATTTTCTGTAATATTTATTTTTCCTTCTAAAAACCATTTAAAATACGGGGGTTTATGCAGAAAAACCTTTTCCCATTTTTTTTGCCATTTTAATTCTTCTGCCAGCCCCTCCCAAAACTTTAAAGGATTTTTTTCCGCCTTTTTATAAATCGCCTTATTGTTTATCAAAGCCTTTTCCTGAAATTCCTTTGACGGATAATATAAATCGTCTTTTTTAATCATATATTTTGAAACTTAAAACCTGAAACTTGAAACTTTTAAATCAGTCGTTAATTTTTAAGTTCCAAGTTTTAATAATTATTTTATTATACTATTTTTTATAAAACAAAAAAGGGGGATAGAATCCCCCTTTTTTGTTTTATATCTTTTATTTTATATTTTTTATTTTGCAAATATAAATTATAATTTTTTGCCGACGAACTCGGCGAATTCTGCCAATCGGCAACTGTACCCCCATTCATTGTCATACCAACCGATTATTTTTATTAAGTTGTCTTTTACCATTGTTTCTTCCAAGTCTACAATGGCTGAATATGTGTCTTTTTTAAAATCTGTTGAAACTAAGGGGTTTTTTTCAACTCTTAAAATCCCTTTATAATTTTCTGTTTCTGCTTCTTTTTCAAATATTTCATTAACTTCTTCTTTTGTTGTTGATTTTTCAACTTCAACAACCAAATCCAAAACAGAAACCGTTGGAGTGGGAACCCTAAGGGCAATGCCGTCTAACTTGCCGTCTAATTCGGGAATTATTTTTCCAATGGCTTTGGCCGCTCCCGTGCTTGTTGGAATTATATTTAACCCGGCAGCTCTTGCCCTTCTTAAATCTTTGTGAGGCAGGTCTAAAATTTTCTGGTCGTTGGTATAGCTGTGGACTGTTGTCATAAATCCTTTTTTAATTTTAAAATTGTCATTTAAAACTTTGGCAATAGGAGCCAAACAATTTGTGGTGCAAGAGCCCATATCCATAACATTTGTTTCTTTTGAATTATATTTATCTGCATTTACTCCCAGCACAAACCCGGGAATTTCTTTTTCTTTGCACGGAGCTGAAATAATTATTTTTTTTGCGCCGGCTTTTAAATGTTTTTTTGCCCCCTCTTCGTTTGTAAAAAGACCGGTGCATTCTAAAACAATATCAATATCCATTTTTTTCCATGGCAGTTTTTCCGGGTCTTTTTCAGTTAAAACTTTATATTCTTTTCCTTCAACTAAAATGCCATTTGCAGAAAAACTTATTTCTTTTTCTAAAATGCCGTAAACAGAGTCATATTTTAAAAGATGAGCCAATGTTTTGTTGTCTGTTAAGTCGTTGATTGCCGCCACTTCTAATTCTAGATGGTTTTCTAAAATTATTCTGAAAGTCTGCCGCCCAATTCTCCCAAACCCGTTTATTGCAACTTTAATCATAGGTTTATTTTTAAAAGTTTGTCTATTTTTACTTTATCAAATCCAATAATGGCTTCGCCTTCAATATCAACCACGGGGACGGTCATTTGGCCAGAAATTTTTATCATTTCCTGCAAGTCTTTTTCACTTTTAGAAACATCTATTTCTTTAAACTCAATATTATGCGCCTGAAAATATTCTTTAAGCGTTTTGCAATATACGCAACTTGGCGTTGTGTAAATTTTCACCATATATTTATTATTTACTGGGCTGGCACGCAATTAGCAGCCGAAGCGGTGCTGGCGCTGCCAGAACCAGCGCTAGAATAACCCTCCGAAAAAGAAGGAGCGGCCGGCGCCGTATTTAAAGTTGCAGAGCAAATTCCCGGCTTATTATTAGATGAACAGCAAATTATAGATTTTAATGCTTCGCTTGTTCTGCCGCCAAAAGACGACTCTGAAATTTTGCCTCCATTTAATATCAACGTTGGAGAACCTGTAATGTTGTATTTGGCATTTAAATCAAAATCTTTCTGGGCATATGCCAAACCTTTGTTATTATCCGTCATACAACTATTTAATTTGCCTTGGTCAATTCCAGCAGAGGTTAAACAGCCATTAACGTCTCCTGCTTTTATGTGGCATGAAATATAATTCCAATATTTATTTTTTTGCTCGTCTCTGATGCAAATTTGCCTTAAATTCTCCTGGGCCTCCGCATCCCCGTGCATTGCGGTTATCTTTCCGTTAGAAACAGCCCCCATATATCTTACCATTATATTTTTGGTTAAATCGGGCGCATTTTTTACAACATCTGCCAAAACCCTTTGCATTTGCAGGCCATAAGGGCATTTGCTTACCACATAAGCTTCAACAACTGTATTGTCTTTTTTTTCCAAGCTCTCGCATGTTTGTTGAATATTTTCTGCGCTTGGGGCATTATTTTCTTCCGGAGCTGACTCTTCTGTTTTTTCGTCCATATCAATAGCTTTATATGGCATTAAAAATTTTCCGTCTTTCGTGGCATAAGAATCAAACTCGCTGTTATCTATTTTAATTATTAACTTTATCAGTCCGCTTTCTTCGTTGGCGCTTACTAATACCGCAGTCTGGCCATTTAATAAATTTTTATTGATATAGTCAACGGATTTTTTAGCTATGTCATCTTTTGACAAGCCGCTCCCAATCTTAAAAGAAAAATTTCCGGTATTATAGTTGGCTAAAATTAAAACTCCGGTAACAACAATGCCAATTACTGCAATTAATATTAAAATTGTGTTTTTATTAAAATTTAGTTTAAACATATATTTTTATTTTTTAATAATTTTTAATAAATCTATTATATTCTACTATTATTATTTTGCAACTATATTTTTGGCAAATCCTTGATAATATCTGTTAATAATCAATGTTATTTTTAGCTCTTAGCTCTAAATTATCATAAAAATCATATTCTATCAAAGAGCCAAAAGGCAATTCAATGTCGGCAATATCTTGGTCTGATATGTTTTCTATGTGTTTTACAATTGCTCTTAGGCTGTTATGGCTTGCCACAAGTAAAACATTTTTGCTTTCTTTTAAATCTTTTTCAATAAACTTTTTATAAAAAGGAATTGCCCTATTGCACACGTCTTTTAAAGACTCTCCTCCTGGCGGAGCCGAATTAAAATCTCTTCTCCACAACCCTACCTGATCTTGACCGAATTTTTCAATGGTTTCTTCTTTGTTTAATCCCTGTAATTTTCCGTAATATCTTTCGTTTAAGTTTTCTGAAATATAAACCTGAACATCGTTGTCTGTTATATCTGCGTATTTTCCCCATTCCTGCATTTTCCCCGGCGGATCAAGGTGGATAAAAAATGGATATTTATTTATGCCATATTCAAAAATTTTAGCTACTGTATCCATATTGCGAAACAATGGTGAAGAATAAATTTTATCAATTTTATTTCTAAAAAGCAAAAGCGCCAAATCTTTGGCTTTTTCTTCCTGGCCTTTTGCCAGGGGCCCGTCTGTCCAGCCTGCAAATCTGTTTTCTTCGTTCCACTGCGATTTTAAATGCCTTAATAAAAATAATTTAGCCATAATTAAAAAAGTTAAAAATTAAAAGTCTAAAATTGAAAATATTTATTATTTTTATCTTTGGTGCCAATGCCGTCGTTATACTTTAAACTTAATATTATACTTTTAACTTTTGACTTTAAACTTTCAACTAAACCACAGGCGCTTAATTATTTACAGATATTAAAATTTACGGTTTTTACTTAACTCTTTTTCTATCTCTAATAATCTGTTATATTTTACCATTCTTTCTTCTTTTATAGGAGAACCTGATTTTATAAAATCTGCATTTAGCCCAACCGCTAAATCGGCGATAAAGCTGTCCATTGTTTCTCCCGCCCTGTGGCTTACAATGGTTTTCCAATTAAATGATTTTGCTAATTTTGAGGCCTCTATTGTTTCAGAAACAGTTCCAACTTGATTTGGTTTTAAAATTACAGAGTTGCAGGCGTTTTTATTATGCGCTTCTTTTATTCTTTTTATATTCGTCGTTGTTAAGTCATCTCCTATTGCTAATATTTTCTGGCCTAATTGTCGCATAATAAACTGAAATCCCTGCCAGTCTTCTTCTGCAAATGGATCTTCAATTGAAATAATTGAAAATCTTTTTATCAAGTCTTCATAAAAATATAAAAGTTCTGGCTTTGTCAGCTCTTTGCCTTCAATATTATATTTGCCGCCTTTAAAAAATTGAGAAGCCGCCGCATCTATGGCAATTTTGCAATCTTCTGCGCCTATCGCATTTTTTAATAAAAATAACGCCTGTTCTGTTTTTGAAATTTTCGGGGCGTATCCTCCCTCGTCTCCCAACTCAACATTTCCGAAATTTTTTTCAATAATATTTTTTAAATTTTGAAAAATTTTATTGCAAATCACCAAGTTTTCAATAAATGTTTCTTTCTGCGGAACAATCATAAACTCCTGAATATCAAGCTCGTTGTCAGCGTGCGCCCCTCCTTCTAAAATATTAAACATAGCCATCGGCATTTTAAAGTTTTTGCGAGGTCGGACCTCGCAAAATTCTGAAATATGGTGATATAATGGAACTTTTTTTGCAACAGCTCCGGCCCGGCACACAACTATTGAAACAGCCAAAATAGAGTTAGCTCCCAAACGCGATTTATTCTCCGTGCCGTCTAAATCAATCATTATTTTATCAATTTCCCCTTGATTCTCCGGATTTTTATTTTTTAATGCTGGCGCAATAGCTTTGTTTATATTTTCTAGCGCTTTTTTAATTCCCTTGCCGTCTTCGTCTCTTAATTCCAGCGCTTCATTTTTTCCTTTAGATGCGCCAGAAGGAACCGAAGCAAAAAAAATCCCCTTTTCGGTTTCCAGCTTAACCTCAACCGCAGGATTTCCTCTAGAGTCTTTAATTTCTCTGGCTTTTATGCTTTTTATCTTTACCATATATTTTATAGGCTATAGCATTCAGACGGGCAGCCTGCGCAGTTAATCGGCTTTCTTCTTATAGGATTCCACCCTACGTCGCGAAGGTTGACTAAAATACAATTTGCTCCCCAATTTTCCCAATCATATGTATAACCGGAACTATAATATCCTGCCTGAAAATCTCCAGAATAAGTTTTGTTTGGAATCACTGCAAATCGCGGAAGTTGGCCAGGGCTGATGTCTGGCGCCCAGTCTCCGTTGTTCGCATAATCAATTTGAGCCCCCAGTTCAATTTGTTTAAAATCTGCAACCAGTCTGGCTTCTTTTGCTTTTTGCCTTATCTGGCTTACATTAATCATAACGATAGAAGACAAAACTGCGATTATAGCAATAACCACTACAAGCTCAATTATGGTAAACCCCGTTAGAAATTTGTCTTTTTTATTTTTTATTTTTTTTGTATTTCGTAAAAACATTTATGATTTTAAAATTTTTTAGATTAAAAAATTTTCATCAAAAATTTCTAACGGGGTTTACTTAATTTTTTGCAAATATTCATAAGCTGCCAATGATGCCTTGGCCCCCTCGCCAACAGCAGTAACAATTTGCTTATATTTTCCCTGATTGCAGTCGCCTGCCGCAAAAAGACCAGAAGTTTTAGTTTGATAGGTTTCATGGTCTGTGATTATTTCGTCTTTTTCAGAAAAATCAACCAGTTCTTTTACAAAGGCTGTTGCCGGCGAATATCCAATTTCAACAAAAACGCCGTCTATATCTAATTTATTTTCTTTTTCTGTTGCCGCGTCTTTATAAGTTAAAAATTTTACAAAAGCATCTCCTTTAATTTTCAAAACTTTTGCATTTTTTATTATTTCCGCCTTTCCTGTTTTCAGCACTAATTCCTGGTTTTCTTTATCAGCTTTTATTTCCGAACCAGATTCTAAAATATATATTTTTTTAACATAATTAGATAAAAAAACAGATGATTCAAAACCGGAATTTCCTCCGCCTACCACTGCCACTATTTTGTTTTTGAACACAGGCCCGTCGCATAAAGAGCAATAGCTTACGCCCTTGCCTATAAATTCTTTTTCTCCTTCAACTTCCAATGGCCTCGGATCAGCCCCCGTGGCGATTATAACAGAAAGCGCTTCATATATAATACTGCTTTTTGTGGAAATTATAAAATATTCAGCGGGCTTTTCTATTTTTAAAACTTCGTCTAAAACAATTTCAACCCGATTCTTTCTTATTTGCTCTTCAAAAATTTTGGCCAGATCAGGGCCTGAAATTTTTTCAAAGCCGGGATAGTTTTCAATGTCTACTGCTTTTTTTGAAACCTGCCCGCCAATATCTTTGGAAATAATTAAAACATTTAATTTCTGCCTTGAGGCATAAATGCCGGCGGCAGCGCCTGCCGGCCCCGCCCCAATAATAATTAAATCGTATACCATATCTTCATTTTATAACAAATTCAAAAAAAATAAAACAATGCCGTTAGCGCATTGTTTTTAAATACTGTTTCAGTTCGTCTTTGAACCTCGGATCTTTCAGGGCAAAATAAAAAAACGATTTTAGCCATTTTAGCTTGTCTCCGCACTCTAACCACTCGCCCTTTAATTCATATCCGTAAATTGTTTTTCCGTCTGAAAGCATTTTGTCAAAAACTTCAGCTAAAATTATTTCTCCTTTTTTAGAGGGTTCGGCTTTTTTTAAATAATCAAAAACTTCCGGAGTTAAAATATATTTTCCCACAATCACTAAATTTGAAGGAATTTCAGCTGGCTCTGGTTTTTCAACTATTTTTTTTATTTTATATAAATGATTGGCGATTTTTTCCACCTCAACGGATCCATAAGCGCAAATTTTTTCTTTGGGCATTTGTTTTAAGGCGATTACCGGGGTCAAGCAGGTTTTGAAAACATTGATTAATTGTAAAATAGCAGGAACTTCCGAATCAACAATATCGTCTCCAAAAGAAACAGCAACAGGTTCGCCCCCAATTATTTTTCCCGCCTGTAAAATAGCATGGCCGTCTCCCAAGGGATTTTTTTGTATTGCAAAAGAAAAAGAAATGCCTTTAAAAATTTCTTTAAACGTTTCAAGCTCTTTTAAAATAGCTTCTTTTTTTCTGCTGATTAAAATTTTTTCTATGTCTTCTGATTCTTTAAAATAATTTAAAATCATTTTTTGCTTTGGGCTTGCGACAAAAACTATTTCAGAAATGCCTGATTTTTTCATTTCTTCAACTATATATTGAATCATTGGCTTATCAACCAAGGGGAAAAATTCTTTAGACAGAAATTTTGACAGCGGTAAAAATCTGGTTGCCAAGCCGGCTATGGGAATAATGGCTTTTTTTATTTCTGGTTCCATGAATTAAATTTACCTTTATTTTTATGTAATTGGTCTTTTTCGCAAAAAAGCGGGTATTTCCCATTCTTTTTCCTGCAAAAACTTTTTATTTTCTTCTATTGCTTCCGCTTTTTTAATTTCTAAAGCGTTTCTTCTGATTGTTTTTTTAATTGGTTTTTCCTGATAAAGCGGGTCTTCCTGACCTATGTCTTGTTTTAAAGATAAAATCGAGCCTAATTCTTCCTGCTTTAAAATTTCCATATTTGTAATTGGTATTTTGTTTGAAATTGGCGTAATTTGCGGAATTATAAGAGTTGTCTTTCTTTTTTTCTTAACTATTTTTTTAGATTTTTTTTCTATAATCGGCTCTTTTATAGGCGCCTCTTCGCTTAATTTTGAAGGGCCGGCCATTAAAAGGGTTGCCTTTATTTTCTTTTTAAGTTTTAAATTTTTTGACACGCCAAAAATAATTTTTGCTTTTGGATTTATATCGGCAATAGACTTGCTGATTTTTTCCACTTCAAACATGCCTAAAGAAGAATCTCCGGCAATGTTAAATAAAATCTTTTCTGGCGTAAAATTATTATTCTGATATAGAGGGTTGTGGGTAATTTTTTTAATAAGCTCTTCTGCCCTGTTTTTACCATAACTTTCAGCCGAATTCAAAAAAGCCAAATTTCCCCTGCCTCTTAAAATAGAACTCACGTCTGCAAAATCAATATTTATCAGTCCCGGGCTGTAAATTAAATCAATTAAACTTTCCAAAGAATCTGCCAAATTTTTATTGACAATTGAAAAGGCCTGCGTTATGGGCGTGTTGTTGTCAATTACTTTAAATATTTTTTCGTTAGGAATGGCAATGGAAACATTAAGGGACTTTCTTATTTTTTTCAAAGCGTTTTTAGCTATTTTTTCTTTCTTTTTGCCTTCAAATTTAAATGGAAGAGTAAATATGCCAAACGAAATAACATTGAGCTCTTTGGCAACTTCGGCAAAAACTTCGGCAGCCCCGGACCCCAGTCCTCCGCCCAAAGAAGCAATAAAAATTACAATGTCCTGGCCCTTGAAAAATTCCGCGATCTTTTCTTTTTCGTTTTCTGCCGCTGTTTTGGCTAAATCGGGGTTCACTCCCGTGCCCAATCCGTGGGTAACATCCTGGCCGAACCAAAAATATTTAATTCCTGATTTTTTCTTTAAGGCCCTAATATCAGTGTCGGCTATCATAAAACTGGCCTTGTCCAGCGCCCTGCCTATTTCAGAAACAATTGACCCTCCCCCTCCGCCAATTCCCACAACCTTTATTTTTGCTTTAAACATGGCTTTGGGGGAAAATGTTTCTATTTCTGATTTTTGGCCTGATTTTGTTTTTTTTAACGGCCTTGATATTTTTATTTTTTTAATTATTTTTTTCTTTTTAAACAATTTTTCCGACTTGATTTTATTTCTTTTTATTTTTTGTTTTTGTTTTATCACCCTATGCTCTATAACTAAAAATTTCTTGCGAATCTTTCTCGCTTTATTTTTATTTTTATTATTTATTCTCTTTCTAACCGCCTTTTTAATTGCCATTAATATAGTTTACCCTGTTAGAAAATAAAATCAAGAGTTATAAAAAAGCCCCGCAAAAGAGCATAGCTCTCGCGGGGTTTGCCAATGGCTTTATTTTTTTTAGACGCAAGCAAGCCTTATTCTAGATAAAAATTCTTTGCCTTTGCCTAAATCCGTACGAACAGATTCGGGCCCTTTTTCTCTGCAAATCGGGCAGTCTGCTTCAGGATACATCTGCATATCCGAGTCCAGCAGAGAAAAAAGTTCTGGCACGCCAAGAGTTTTGGCCGTTACTTTACCGCCGCTGCGGTTGCACAGGCACCCAACACCTACAACCTCTCCGCCTGCCTGGTGAATAGCAACAATTGTTTTAACCACAGTAGCGCCAGAACTGATAACATCTTCAACAATTAGGCATTTCTTCCCCTTAACGTGTTTATCATAACCGCGTTTAATAACTCGCCTTGTTCTAGTTTTTTCAAAAAAAACAATGTTTGCGACATCTCCATCTATACTAAATATTTTTACTTTTCCAAAAGCGTTAAACTCCGTTCCCGAGGCCAGGCCGATGAAAGTTTCCTCTAACACATCTTCTTCGTCGGCAAAAACTGCCAAAATATCGTGGCGCATAACATGGCCTAAGCAATGGGCTGTCCACTGCGACAAGGCAACTCCGCCTATAGCAGGTCCGACAACTGCTTCAATTTTAGATTCCCAAAAATAACGGGATATTTCCTGGCATAATTCGCTTACTAAATCAGTAAAAAGATAAATCGCGTCTTTATTCACATAATCTGAACCATGATACCAGCCGTCCGGCTTTTTGGCATAAACAAAATGGCTGCCTGTTATTATTGCCCCTGCTTTGGCAAAAATTTCTTTTACTTTAGCAGTTCTTGCTTCGCTAAAAGAAATATCGCTCATGTATTGTTCCTCCTTATTCCGTTAGGACCCATAAAAAACACTTCTTTATCTTCTATGTCGCCAAGCGCATTTTCAATTTCTTCTGCGATTGCTTTTGCGGCTTCAATAGAATCGCCTATTTGGGCCGGCGGATTTAAAATTGGCCGGCCGATAACTATCATATCAATGCCTGCTTTTATGGCTTCGCACGGCGTCATTTGTCTTTCTTTATTTTGGTCGTCTTTGTTAGCCGACCACAACGGCCTTACATTGGGAGTGGCTATTATCATTTTATCAAAAAAATAATTTTTTCTTAAAATAAGCCCTTCTTTTGGCGCGCAGATTATTCCGTCTGCCCCTCCGTCAACTAACATTTTGGCAAACTCCAAAACTTTAACTTCTGGACTGTCGCCAAAAATTGAAAAACATTCGTCTTCGCCGATAGAAGTTAAAACTGTTACTCCAAATAACAGCGATTCGCCCTTATTGGCTGAGGCCGCGGAAATTACTTTTGCTCCGGCCGAAGTATGAATATTAAACATTCTTGGCTTTAATCTGGCAATTGCTTTAACAGCTTTTTCAACCGTATTGGGAATGTCGGCTAATTTTACATCTAAAAATGTTTTTTGGGCAGTAATCTTTCTGGCCATAAAACGAACTCTATTGAGCAAAAATGAAGCGCCGATATCGTTTTCTAAAAACAAATCAGCCATTGTAGAATAAATGGCTTCAAAGCCAATTTTAAAAACTCCGACATACGGAGACAATTTCTCCACAAGTTTTATTGCTTCATTAACATTGCTTATATCTATGGGCAAAATAATTCTTTCAGACGGTTTTAAATCACGCGGACTCATAACAAGCCTCCTCAAAAAAATGTCAACGAGCTGCTTCTGCAAAACATTTTGCAGACACACTGCAATATTTATACCAAAAAACCAGAAAAAAAACAAGCATCAAAAAGGGCTAGGTCCGACCTAGCCCTTTTTAAAGCCTTGAAATTTCATGGCAAGGTAGGTGCCTAGGGCAATTCCCAAAGAATAAATAAATATAGCCAAAATGCTTTGTTCAGAATTTATTTCGTTTAAAATATTATACAAAACAACCATGCTCATTAAAATGGTTAAAAACGAAAAAGCAACAGCCGGCCAAACCTTCTTTTCGGCAACATATCTTGAATTTAAGGTAAAGAAAAAATCCTGCACTACGCCCACTATAAAATAAATGGCAAGTTTTAAAATCATATTTTTTTAAATTGGTTTTTTTGGCAACAATAAATCATAATTTAAAAATAATAAAATCAAATAAAGTATCAATAAAATAATTGCGAAAATTGCAATGGTTCTAATTTCAAATTTCACTTTTGACTTTTCTTTTTCAAATAAAATTTCCGGCTTTGGGCCAAACAATATGGTGTTATCGCCCTGAAAAAACAACGCCTGTTCGTCTGTTAAAACGCGCAAGGGGTATTTTGATTTTTTAAGCTCTTCTTTTATCAATTCTGAGTGTTCCGGCCGATAATGCACAAAAACATTAAAGGGAACTAGCTGTAATCCTTTTAAATTTTTAAGTCCCACTGCGTTTTTGTCTATATTTTTCCAACCGGCTATTTCTATTGTCTGGCCAGCCACTATGCTTCCGGCCGAAACTCCAAAATAAACCGTTCCCTTTTTTATCAATTCTTTAATCACTTTTTCAAAACCGCTTTCTCTCATACATTTCAATAAATAAAAAGTATTTCCCCCTTCAACAAAAACAATATCTTTGTTTCCTAATATTTTTCTAAGCTGCTGCTCATTTTTTCCTTCAATGTCAATTTTTTCAACATTAAACCCGATTTCTTTCATTATTTCCAAATCTCTTTCCACAAAAGAAATGTCTTGTTCTCTTTTTGCCGCTGTAAAAATAAAGCCCACCAAAATATCGTAAACGGGCTTGTGGAGCATTTTTTTTACATCTTCCTTAAGCCCCTGCATTCCCGACGAAGTCAAAAATATTGTCCTTGCTTTTTTGCTTCTTATCCCCTGCTTGATCAAATATATAATAGAATAATCGCTTGAAAAAATTATGACTAAAACAAAAAATACAATGAGCAGGGCTATGCCAAAGGGCGTAAGAAAAAATTGCCAGACGGGTGTTTTAAAAAAATCAAATTTTAACAAAGGAATTTGCCAATAAGCATTAATTGTCTCTAAAAATCCGAATTTTTCTTCTTTGCCCGCCGCCAAAACATATTCTCCCCAATTTTTTTCTGAAAATACCGTAATTTTATAATTTCCCGCCTTAACTTTATTTTCAAATTCAGGGCCTTTCAAATAATAATCTCTGCCAAAAGGCTCGTAAAAATCCTGCCATTCTGTTGAAAAACCGTCTAAAAAAGCTACAAGCTCTTCCTGTCCGTTGTTCAACAAAAATATATTGACAGAATATCTTTCTTTTGAATTGACAGAAGCCGGAACCAGCGCATTTATGTATAAATTAAAATCTTTGTCAGAATTTATAAAATAGTTCCTGGGCTCGCCTTTCATTTTATCATAAAAGGCCTGCGAAATTTCCGGATTCTTTATTTTAACATCTCCTTTTGTAAAATAAATAATCCTCAGCTGGTGAGCCGATATGCTTTGGACTAATCCGAATAAAAAAAATACCGCTAATAATAAAATTATTTTTTTGCTGTCTTTTGTTTGCATGCCTTATCCCTTTTTGCCTTTATTTTTATTCCTTACGTTGATATGCTCTAATCTTTTGGCGTTGCCCCAAAATCTGTTAATGTTTTTATCTCTCATATCTCTCCCTGTGTTATATTTCCCCTTTTGCGCATTTTTAGAAATATATTTTTGCATTGTTTTTTATATTATTTTATTTTAAAAAATTTCCTGATATTTTTTCCATATTTTTGCCACCTGGGGAGCCACTGCGTCTAAAGCCGAAACGACCCTTGCCGTAAGTTCTGCGGCCAGAACTTCATTGGCATTCCTTATTGAATAAGATATTTCCTGTGAAATCTGCTCTGCAAGATTTTCAGCGTTTTTTTCTTGCATATCTGTTTTTAGGGCGGCTTCAACGATGCCCCTTTTAATTTTTCCTATATAAAATGGCTCTTTTTTGCCGTCTCTTTTGATTATAAAGTTTGCCATAATTTATTTTTGCTCTTTTTTTATTATATCTTCTGGAATTTGCACTTCAATTTTGTCTTTGCCGACAATTATTTTTTTAACCTGCCTCCAACGCGGAAATATAAGAATTAAAGCCAGAGTAAAAAACGCCAGCCAATACTGCTTATATAAGAAAAAAGCAACTGTAAAAACAAGCAACAGCATTAAAAATAGAAACCTCCCTGACGCCTGTAAAATTTTATTCATAATTTTTTCCGCCAACTGGCGGACATTAATTTATATTTTTTATTTGCAATCAGCCGGGCATTCTTCTTTTGTTTCCAAGCAGGCGCAATTCATCTCTTCTTGGCATTCCTGGCCAGATATTTGGCAAACCCCGTCTCCGCATTTATCCTGGCATATAAAAAATCCGGGTTTAGCCCCTGCTTCCGGGTTTGAAATTTCCACCTCAAAAGAAGGCTGTTCTTCTTCCTGGGGCTGCAAAAAATTTTCATCTAACTCTTCCTGGTCGCCCGTAGCTTCTTCTTTTGAATATTCCTGAATTTTTTCCCTTGTTTCTTTTAAATATTTAAAAATAAAAACGCCAGCCAATAAAGAAACCAGAATAATAACAACCAGCATTATTAAAATTTTTTTGTCTGTTTTTAAAAACATATTTTTGTTTATTGATTATCAGCCCTATTATATTAATTTTACTCTCTTTTAAATTTATGGCAAGTAAGCTCTTTTTTCTGCAATATTTACTTATTTTATATTCTCTGCTAATATTTATATTATAATGGGTGTGTAGTTCAGTGGCAGAACGCTGTCCTGATAAGACAGAGGTTGAAGGTCCGATTCCTTCCACACCCACCGGCAAAAAAAACACTTTTAAAAAATAAAAGTGTTTTTTATTGTGTTTAAAAATAAAAAGGGTCGCGCAGAAGCGTGACCCAAAATGAAATGTAATTAGTTGCAATACGCAACTAATAATGGCCGTTAAGAACGGCGAAATGAGATAAAATGTAAAAGTGCTAAAGGACAGTTGGCAGACAAGCGGGGTTTTTGAACCTTCAAAACAGAAAAGCCTGCAAAGAAATCTGCCAACTGTCCAGAAAATTATCCTTATTTTTTCAAAAAAGGGACAATTTTCCGGACAGTTAGTTTATTCATTTTTAATGTTACCAAAACCCAAAACCCGTGTCAAGGGTTTCTGTCGCACAATAAAAATTACAACTGCACTTTTAAAAATTGATACACTCCAACGCCAAGAATAAAAATCGCAACTCCGCAAAGAACGGCAATGCTCAAAGCTGGATGAAAAACGCTTGTTCCGGTAAAAGCATAGCGCAATCCGTCAACGCCATAAGAAAAAGGATTTATTTTTGTTATAAAATCTAAAACCGGAGGCAGGTCTTTTATGGGAAATATGGCGCCAGAAAGAAAAAATAAAGGCTGAACAACAAAGTTAAAAATAAGGGGAAAGCCCTGCATATCATCAAGACGGGCGGCAATAGCGGCCCCCAGCGCCGAAGATAAAATAGCCACCAAAAATAAAAAAACAAAAGCCAATGGCAAACCGGCTATATTTGGCCTAAAACCGGCCACAAGGGTAATTAAAAGAACAAGCGCTCCCTGGATTATGGCCACGGTTGCTCCGCCCAATGTTTTACCCAAAAGAATTTCAAGCCGGGAGATGGGGGCCACAAATGTTTCTTTCAAAAAGCCGAATTGCTTATCCCAAATAATTTCCAGCCCCGTAAAAATAGATGTGAACAAAACCGTCATTACAATAATTCCCGGAGCCAAAAATTGAATGTAATCTCCCCCGCCTGCTTTAGCGTATATGGGACTGAAGCCAAAACCAATAGCCAAAAGAAAAATAATCGGCTGGCCCAGGGCCCCCACAATACTGGCCTTTTTCCTTATAAATCTTTTTAGCTGGCGAATCCATAAAATAAAAATTGCGTTCACCCCGTTAGAAGTCTGGGCAAAAA
>JBBTQJ010000020.1:0-44517 GCA_038065755.1 Patescibacteria group bacterium
TTCAGCGAAACACTAATTTGAAAAGAACAACGAGGGAACAACTTTGTTTAAGTGATTTTAAATCACATTCATATCTAAGTTCCCTCTTTGGAATCCCGTCTAAGCGGGGCTCCAAAAAAGGGGCGAGACACTTTTTTTTATAGTTTTTTTTAAACAAGCCCTAGACAGTCTCGCCCATATACGAAAAGAGCAAAGAAGAATAAGACACCTCGACACTAGTTTTTTAAAACAGCTGAAGTTTAGTCTTATCCTTAAAGAAGCAATCGGACACCGAGGGGGTAGTTTTTTAAAAAAAACATTAGATCTCAAGTCCGCTTGTACTTATCAAAATAACATAAATAATTTACTGCGTCAACTTGCGCCGCAATTTTTATCGCATAATAAAATACACCCGTGCGCTAGTGCGCGGGTGTATTTGCCACACAATACGCTCAACGAATAATTAATTAAGCAGGCGGATGGCTGTTCCTATGATGGCCAGCACAATGCCGATAATCCAAAAACGCATTGTTATTTTATACTGGGGCCAGCCAATGGCTTCGAGGTGATGATGAATAGGAGAGGAAAGAAAAATTTTCTTTTTTCTAAATTTTTTAGATAAAAGCTGTAAAATTATAGAGCCGGTTTCAATTACCAAAAGGCCGGCAATAATAGGCAGAACAAAAACCGAATCAGTTAAAAAAGCAACAACAGACATTACCGTTGTAAGTCCTAAAATTCCGGTTTCGCCCATATAAAAACGGGCTGGCGGAATATTAAACCATAAAAAAGCAAATAATGTCCCCACAATAACCGCGCAAAAAGCCGCCAAGTCAACCTTTCCCTGAGAAAAAGCGATAATTGTAAAAGCTCCAAAAATTGAGGCAAACGTCCCACCGGCTAAGCCGTCTAATCCGTCTATTATACCCCCCGACCAGCAGGCAATCATCACAACAATAAAAAGGGGAATATAAAAAAATCCCAAAGAAACCGGTCCAAGTAAAGGAATAGTTATTACATCCCATCCTAATTTCTGATAAAACCAAATACTGCCTATCAGCCCAATAAGGGTAATGATTAAAAGTCTTTTTTTAAGAGAAAGTCCGCCGCCAATATATTTGCCCACTAAAGTTTTTCCAAAAAAAAGCCTGCCAGACGAATTAGAAACAACCAAGATATCGTCTACAAGCCCTAATACCGAAGCAGATATCAAAGTAAAAAAAGGCAGCCAGGTTTGACTTCTTGATAAAAAATTAAGTTGCGATATTCTAGAATTAGGAAATATCAAAGAAAGCAAAAAAAATAAAAATATCATTGCAGTTGTCGTAATCCATATTAATAATCCTCCCATGCGCGGCGCCCTTGTTTCTCTTTCTTTGTGCAAACTGTTAAAAACAGTGGCCTCTTCTCCGCTTATTGTTTTTGTTCTTGCCTCCTTTTTCCAAAGTTTATGTTTATATAAAAAATTAATCAGCAAAGGGCACCAAAAAACAGCTGCAACAGAAGCCATAGCCGCCAATCCTAAAACTTTAATAATATTAAAAGTAAAAAAAGTCATTTTTTATTGCCACTTATACGCTGTTTCCACCCACTCAATCATTTTTTTCATTTCTAAAAATCTGTCGTTTGACCCCAAAATTACATTTATCAGATAACTGCCCTTTTTTGAATTTTTAACAGCCAAAAGAAGGCATTCTTTGGCGTCTTCGGTAAAGCCGGTTTTTCCTGCCACCGCTTCTGGAATATCTACGTCTAATAAAAGCTTATTGGTGTTTATAAGTTTTTTATACAAACTATTGTCTTCGTTATATAAATCAAATTCCTTTGTTCTGCTGATTTCTGCAATTACGGGATAATTATTTAAAAAATATTTTGTTAAAATGATTAAATCTTCGGCTGTGGAATAATTTTCTTTATCTAATCCCGTTGAATCAATAAAATAAGTGTTTTTAAGCCCTATGGCCATTGCTTTTTTATTCATCAGGTCCACAAACTTTCCGTCTTCCATTGCTTCTGACAAACTATATGATGCATGATTACTTGATTCAATAAGCATTAAATATAAAAGATTTTCCACAGACATATTTTTAACTGCAATCAACGGCCCCTGTTCGTCGGTTTTCATTGTTGTTTCCTCGCTGATTGCTATTTCTTCAGACAAGTCATAATTTTCCAAAGAAACAATGGCTGTCATCAGTTTTGCAAGGCTGGCTATAGTCAGTTTTTTTTGTTCGTCTTTTTTAAAAAGAATTTTATCTGGATTTTTAAGGTCGGTTTCAACCGATATAGCTGATTCTGAATCAATTTTCAGATCCTCTATCTGCCAGTTTCTTAACGGCAACTGGCTTTCTTCAAAAACTTTTTGCTGAACAGATGCCGCGTTGCCGGAAATGTTTCCCAAAAAAATATCTTTTTTTTGCCGGCTTATTTTCCATTCGGAAAAATCTATCAAGCCGTCAAAAAACCACTGCATCCCCCACCCTAAAATTAAAACGCATATGCAAAAAAAGAAAAAATTTTTGAACAAATTTTTATAATTCATTTTTTATTTTTTTTACGTTTTTCAGAAATTTTAAGTTGCGCTAATTTTATAAAAGTTACTAAAATAACAAGTCCGTATATTATAGGTTTTATTGACTTTGCGCTGATCATTTTTTAGCTGGCCTTTTTGCGGGCTTTTTTGCTTTATCTAATTTTTTCGCTTTTGTATTTGTAATAGAAACCGTCTTAATCTGCAATTCTTTTAATTGTTTTATATCAACCTCCGAGGGGGCTTGCATCATTAAATCTGTAGCGTCTCCTGTTTTTGGAAACGCAATAACTTCGCGAATTGACGGCTCGTTGTTTAAAATCATTAAAAATCTGTCTATACCTGGGGCAATTCCGCCGTGGGGCGGCGCGCCATATTTAAAAGCCTCCAGCATGTGGGAAAATTGGTTTTTTTGTTCACTGGTGAATCCAATCAAATTAAAAATTTTATTTTGTATTTTTGGATCGTGAATTCTGATGCTCCCGCCTCCAATTTCGTAACCGTTTAAAATAAAATCGTGCTGATATGACTTGGCTTTCAATGGATCTGAATCAAGCAATGAAACATCTTCTTTTTTGGGGGCTGTAAACATATGATGCGAAGGCGCTAATTTTTCGCCCGCTCCATAGAAAAAATCTTCTTTAGTCTGTTGCACAAAGAGCGGAAAGTCAACAACAAATGCAAACGCCAATTCGTTTGGATCGTTTTTATTTTTTCTCAAGTCTGGCTTATCGCTATTGTACTTTTTTATCACCTCGGAATAAGGAATGCGCGGAAAAGGAACTTGCTGGATTTTCTTTTCTGGAGCTATTATTTTTACGATTGCTGTGTATAATCTTTCTATTAAATCTAAAATATCTTCCTGATCTACAAAGCTCATTTCAAGGTCTAATTGGGTAAATTCTGGCTGTCTGTCTCCCCTGGGGTCTTCGTCTCTGAAACACCTGGCTATTTGAAAATATTTTTCAAATCCTGCAACTTGCAAAAGTTGTTTATATTGCTGAGGAGATTGCGGAAGCGCATAAAACTTACCGTGATTTAATCTTGAAGGAACTAAATAATCTCTTGCTCCTTCTGGCGTTGGTTTTGTTAAAATTGGCGTTTCAATTTCAATAAAACCTTCTTTGTCCAAAAAATCCCTGATAAATTTTATAACTTTATGTCGCGCAATAAGATTGTTTTTCATTCTTTCCCGCCTTAAATCCAAATATCTGTATTTCATTCTGACCTCTTCTCCAATATCGTAACCGTCTCCTTCAATAGACAGGGGCAAGGTTTCTGCTTTTGATAAAACATTTAAAGATTCCACAGAAAGCTCAACCTGGCCTGTTTCCATTTTTGGATTTACCATTTGCTCGGGCCTTTTGACAATTTGGCCGATAATTTCCACCACCCACTCGGGCCTTAATTGGCCGGCCAATTCATAGGTTTCTTTGTTTGAAGGGGTAAAAACCGTCTGCAAAATTCCGCTTCTGTCTCTAAGGTCAATGAATAAAATTTTACCATGGGCCCTTCTGCTGTTTACCCACCCTGCCACTTTCACTTTTTCTCCGATATGTTTTGCTGTTTCGTTTATTAAAAACCTGTACATAAAATTATGAATTTTTTATTTTAATTTTTATAAATCTTCTTTTTCCGACCCTAATTATCTCTTTGTCTTTAATATATATTTCTTTTTTCCAATCAGTAATTATCTCTTCTTTCCCGTCGGTGATTACGGCCGTACTGCCAGCATTAATCAACCTTTTTGCTTCGTTTTTTGACGGCGCCAACTTTGTGTCGCACAATAAACCTAAAATAGAATAGATTTTTTTATCTGTTTCAAAAATTTCAATTTCCGAGGGTGTTTGCTTATCTCTGAAAATTTTATTGAATTCTTCTTCTGCTTTCAGCGCTTCTTTTTCTCCGTGATAAATTTTTACAACCTCTCTTGCCAATATGCTTTTTATATCTCGGGGAGAAGTTAAAAATTTTTGTTTTTCTTCTTTTATTTTTTCTATTTCTTCTAAAGACATATCTGTTAGTAAATTAAAATATTTCCACATTAATTCATCTGGCAAAGACATAACCTTACTATACATTTGAAACGAGGATTCGTTTAGTCCAATATAATTTCCGTAGCTCTTGCTCATTTTTTTAACCCCATCGGTGCCCTCGAGAAGAGGAAGCGTAATAATATCCTGCTCTTGTATATTGTATTTTTTTTGAACTTTTCTTCCCATAAGTAGATTAAACTTTTGATCTCTTCCGCCTATTTCTACATCCGATTTTAACTCAACTGAATCGTATCCTTGCAATAGAGGATAAATAAGCTCTAACATGCTTACATCTATGTCATTTTTGATTCGTTCTTTAAAGTCGTCTCTTTCTATAACTCTGGCAAATGTAAATTTTGAGAATAACTCCATTAAAAACGCTACGCCCTTCTTTTTATACCATTCGTTATTATATCTTATTTCTGCTTTTTTTATTTCTAAAATCTTACTCGCTTGCCTTATGTAATCTTTCATGTTTTGTTTTACCTGTTTTTCCGTAAGCAGTTGTCTTTGAGCCGCCCTTCCGGAAGGATCGCCAATTGTAGCGGTAAAATCGCCTATAAGTAAAATAACTTTGTGGCCAATATCCTGAAATTGCCTTAATTTTTTAAGAGGTATAGAATGACCAATGTGCAAATCTGGAGATGTAGGATCAATACCAAATTTAACTCTTAATTGCCTTCCTGACTTCAATTCTTTCTCTAGGTGATTTTTATCTATAATTTCGTCTACTCCCCTATTTAATATCTCCTCTATTTTTTTTGCGTCTGTGTTTATCATATTTTTTATTATATCTATATACTTATCATTATACCTGTTTTATAAAAAAATAAAATAACTATCCAAGATTGACATAAAACGCAAAACGGGTATAATTAAAATTATTCTAAATAAATCTGCGTATGATTTGTTTGGAATAAATTGCTCTTTCCCAACTTTTTTTGAAAGGAATCTAAGATGGGATCGTCAAGATTAAATGTTAAAAAAAAACAAAAACAGGAAAAAGAGGTTGAACTTCCAAATCAATGCTTAGGCAACCGTAAAGATGGCGGACGGTGTAAAAAAAGACTTCCAGAAAACATACACTTATGCAATAGTCACCAAAAAATATTTAATGCAGCCGGTAAAATGGAGATGCAAATGTCATTTGCCGGCGGAAACCACCGTCGTGTTTTAAAAAACCCTTCAGATCCCAGCTCCGAAATTTAAAGTACAGTGAAATTCCTTTCTTCATATTTTATGCCGGCGCTTTGTCGGCTTTTTTTTATATAAAACTAAAACCTTAAAACCTGTCTGCTAATTTATAAATATCGCCGGCGCCCATTATTATTAAAACATCTATTTCTTTTATGTTTTTTTTAACAAAACTTTCAATTTCATTTGTCGCACAATAAAAAATGCTCTTCCGATGAATTTTTTCAACAAGTTTTTGCGAATTTATTTTCCTGCTTATTCCTTTTTCTTCCCGGCCGGCAACGTCATAAATATCAGTGATTATAATGTTGTCAACCGGCGCCAAGCGAAAAACTTTAACAAAATCCAAAAATAAATAATGTGTTCTCTGGCGCTGGTGCGGTTGAAAAACGCACAAAATTTTCTTGTTTAAATACTTTTCTCTTGCGGCTTTCAACGTTGCCGAAATTTCATTGGGATGATGGGCATAATCGGAAATAACTATTATTTTTTTGCCGTTAACTTTGGCTTTTTTCTCTTCAAACCTTCTCCATGTTCCTTTAAATTCTGAAAGCGCTTTAAAAATTGTTTTATCTGGAATTTTTAATATCCTTGATGCCTGCAAAGTGGCTAAAGCATTAGAAACATTATGCTGTCCGGGAACTTTTATAATCTTTTTTATTTTTTTTGTTTCATTGTCGTTGCGGGCGAAGCGAAACAATCTCAACCGCGGGGATTGCTTTATCGCTGCGCTCCTCGCAATGACGCTTAAATTTTTATCGTCGCCGTTAAAAACTAAAAATCCGTCTGCCGGCAGCCGCATAATAAAATTTTTAAATGCTTTTTTGACATTGGCAAACGATTTAAAATAATCCAAGTGTTCTTTGTCTATATTTGTAATCACAATTATATTAGGCGAATAATGCAAAAAAGAAGAGTCATATTCGCATGCCTCAATTACTAAAAACCTGCCCTTTCCATTCCTAAAATTACCGCCCCCGAACTCTTTGACTTTTGTGCCTACAATAACAGTAGGGTCAAGCCCGGCCTTAATCAAAACCAGAGCAATTATTGCGGTTGTGGTGCTTTTGCCGTGAGCTCCCGCAACAGCAACGGTAAAATATTGTTTTGTCAGCTCGCCAAGCGCTTGGGGATAGCTTTGCATTTTAATGCCCAATTTTTTTGCTTTTTTATATTCTAAATTATCAGATTTTACTGCCGGACTGTAAACAACTAAATCAATATCTGGCTTAATATTTTCTGCTTTTTGCCCGATATTTATTTTTATTCTTTTGTCCGCCCGTAGGGGCAGGTTTTTCAAAAAATCTGTAGTTTCTGAAGCAGCCAAATCAGACCCCGAAACTTCGTGGCCTTTTGAAAAATAATACTGAGCCAAAGCCGACACCCCAATCCCCCCAATGCCAATAAAATATATCTTCATAAATATATTATAGTTATTTTAATCTTTTAAAATATGCGATTCTAAAATTGTATAAACTGGCCCTCCGCGTTTTAATTCTGACTCCATTATTTCAACAGATTCAACAGAAAACAATAAATCTATATTTTCATCAACTTCCGGCCTTTCTTCGGGCTCAATTTTTTTCCATTCCCATTCTAAAATTCTGGCCAAAGTGGCATGTGGAACAAACTTTCTGTTTTCTGGCGTAAAACGGACCGACTCTAATAATGACTCTTGCAAATCATTTTTCAAATCGGCCAGCTCTTTAACATCTTGGCCTATTGCCCAAATCATTTTCGGGGTTTTCGGGGTCAGACGAGGGTCAGACCCCGGCCTGACCCCGCCGTATGCAATTTTATTTAGATTTATTGAAAAAGAGCCGTATCTCTTGGCTACTTCTTTTACAACCATGCAAACTTCGCCCAATTCCTCGTCTGTTAAATAACCCAAAAACTCCAGAGTAATATGAATATTCTCCTGGCTCACCCATTTTGCCGGAAGCTCCTGCCATTTTTTTTGGTAAGAAGCCAACTTTTTTTTAACATCTTCGGGTAAATTTATAGCAATAAAAATCCGATGTCTTTTGTTCATAATAATTGAATTTTAACATAAAAAGAGTTAAAATCAAACCACGAACAAAAAAATGAATAAAGAAATAGCGAAAATTTTTAATGAGATTGCCAAGCTTTTGGAAATCAAGGGCGATAGCGCTTTTCATATTTTTCCATATAAAAAAGCGGCCTCATATTTAGAAAATTTGAAAACCGATGTTTTTGAAATTTATAAAGAAAAAGGGGTTGAGGGATTAAAGGTTCCAAAAATAATCGGAGATAAAAACGCAAAAAAAATTGAAGAGTATATAAAATCCGCCAGCCATGGCGGGGGCAAAATTAAATATTATGAAGAATTAAAACAAGAGACGGCCATAAAACAGATAATAACCCAATACTTTAAATCCAAGGGATTATCCTTGCAAGAACTGAAAGAAAATGCTAAAAAGAGAAAGATAATATATTCCAGATTCACCAAACCCGCAAAACAGCTTTTGGAGCTGGCCGGTTCAATTGAAAAAGCAATAGAGGCCTTAAACAAGGTGGCTGAATGGGCAAATACAAGAAAACTAGACTACGCCATTGAAACAGTTTTTAAAAAATGGCTGGAATTAGACCGTTTAAAACCTAAAGAAATTGTGAAAAAACCATTTTACAAAGGCGACCCTATGGTTTGGTCAGAATCAAAGAAAAAATGGTTTGTCATTTCCAAATACGGCGAGTGGCTGGAATTTGCCGACAAAAAAGAAACCATAGAGTGGCGAGTAATTGAATAAATAACTTTTGATTAGTCAGAAAATGTAATTTTGAAAGACCCCCACAGCCCCGCCCCAGCGGGGCGAGGACAGAGCCCCGCCAAGGCGGGGCGTGTCTGAAAAAATTACATTTTCTGACTAAAATTATTTAAACTATGTTGACGCATACTGATTTAAAAAAAGGAGTGCAGTTTATTTTTGAGGGACAGCCCTGGGAGGTTTTAGAGGCCCAGGCAATGAAAATGGCCCAAAGAAGGCCTGTAATACAAAGCAAAATAAGAAACCTGATTGACGGCCGGGCGCAGGAAAGAAACTTTCAGCAGGGAGATATTTTTGAAGAAGCCAGCCTGGAAAAAAAAGAGATTAAATTTTTGTACCAAAACAAAGGCCAGTACTTTTTTTGTGAAAAAAACGACCCTTCAAAAAGATTTTCTTTTACAGAATCGCAAATTGGCGTCCAGGCAAAATATTTAAAGCCAAATGAGTTTGTAACGGGAATTGTTTTTGAAGAAAAAATTATAAATTTTAGCCTGCCTATAAAGGTTCAACTAAAAGTCAAAGAGTCTGCCCCCGGGGTCAAGGGCGACCGGGCGCAAGGCGGAACAAAAGAAGCAATATTAGAATCTGGCGTGGCCATTCAGGTTCCCCTATTTGTCGAAGAAGGCGACATTATTGAAATAAACACCGAAACCTGCGAATATGTAAGACGGGTATAATTTTAACTACAACAAAAAAACCTCCACTTCAAGGCGGAGGTTTTTTTGTTTATTTTAATGGTGGAGTTTGCGTTGGCTGTGTTTCCGCGAAAGAACGTTGGCTGATTTCTTTTTCAACTTCTTCTTTGGGTTTTCCGTATTTTAATTTTGATATTTTTTTTAAAGACTCCACGATTTCCGGCCTGCCCTGCCGCGTATTTACTGTTTCTATTTTGAAAGGAGTGGAAGTTTTGTTATTTAACATCATTTTTATTATCAAACTGCGGTTATCCAAATTAACCAAGTCAAATCTGGAAAACTCCGGCTCAAATTGTTTTTCCAAAAATTCTGCGTCTTCCGCCCCTATGCGAAAGCTGGCCATTGTTCCCACATTTCCAAAAACAGCGTTCTTGATTTGGTCGGTTAATTGGGGAATATACTGGTGGGCCATTATTAAATTTAACTTATATTTTCTGGCCTCAGAAAGAATTGTGGCGATTGAGTCTGTGGTAAAATTTTGGAATTCGTCAATATATAAATAAAAATCTTTTCTCTCTTCTTCTGCAATTCTTGCTCTTTTCATAGCGGCCATTTGTATTTTTGAAACCAAAATCAAGCCAAGCAAAGAGCTGTTCACTTCTCCGGTTAGGCCCTTTGACAAATTGGCCAGAAAAATTTTCCTTTCGTCCATAATTTTTGACAAATCAAAAGAAGAGCGGGACTGCCCGATAATATTTCTCATCATTTCGTTTTCAATAAATCTTCCTACCTTTGAAACAACATAACCCAGCATATCAGATTTTGTAGAACCCGTTGTCTGCTGCCATTCTTTAAGCCAAAAATTTCTTACAATCGGGTCTGAAACTTTTGCTATTTTTTGCTGCAAAAAGGCGCTATCGGTAAACATTTTTGGTATTTCCACCAATGTGCCGGAGTTATCTTTGTCTGCCATTAATGCCAGCATAGCGTTTCTCATATAATGCTCAAACATAGGGCCGATAATTTCGGGGGGGAAAAGTTTGTAAAATATGGCTATCATTTCCTGAACCGCAAAATCTTTTTGTTCAGGACTATCGTGCTCTAACATATTCAAACCCATTGGCCTCTCCTGGTCAAAGGGTTCAAACAAAACAACATCTTCCATCCTTTCTTTGGTAATGCAAGACAAGGTATATTCAACTAACTCTCCGTGGGGATCTACCACCGCTACCCCTTCACCGCTTTCAATATCCTGCCTTATCATTTCTTTTAATAGGCCCGTTTTTCCAGTGCCTGTCTGCCCGATAATATAAAAATGCCTTCTTCTGTCGTCTCTGGTGGCAAAATAAATTTTCTTTTCCTCGTCGCGAAACACGGCCTTGCCAATTAAATTAACGCCCAATTCCGGCAAATCTGAAGGCGGAGCAACAACTCCCGATTTAACCGATTTAATATATGGAGTTTCTATGAACTGGGTTGGAAAATGATAAATACTGGCAATTTCCTCTAAGTTTAAAATATTTTTTTGCTTTGGATTAAAATTCCTAAAACTAAAATCATAAACAAGTTTTCTTAGCTCTCTGCTGTAAACATTTATCGGCTCAAAGCTGTTTATGGCCGACAAAGAAAACTGGCTAAAAGAACCCGCTAGGTGATTTAAAATTTCTTCCGCCCTTTCTTGGGTTTTTGCAGAAGCAACTAAACGTATATTTGCCTGAAATGCCTGTTTTTGAATTTTATTTTGTATAGCGTCATAGTCTTTTTGGTCTATATGCGTTTCTTTCTTTTTTGCGTCTTCAATGTCCTTTTTTTTCGGATCCTGATGGCTTTTAAATATTTCTGAAAAAATTTCCATTAATGCCGACTGCGAAGCCTCAGATACCGCTGTTCTTGTTGGCTTTCCTTCTCTTATTTTTTTTAAAGCTTTTTCTCCTTTTGCCCTAAAATTTTCAGCCAATGGCCTGATTATCAGCTGAATAGCCGCTCCTTCATCAGATTTTATTTTGCTTAGATTGTTGGTTATGGCAGAAAGCGGATCTTTTTCCAGATTCTGGTAAGTGCTGATAGGAAACAGGCTGTTTTCTTTTAGTTTTAAATAAGCGCCTGCTGTTGCCCCTTGCGGTTCAAAAATAGTGTAATCTTGGGGAATTTTATCCACTATTGCCCTTGGGTAAATTCCCTGCACATATTTTTCAAAAACTGTTTCTAAATATCTGGGAACCGCAACATAAAAAGAAATATCCGAGCTTCCAAGTTGAGAGGCAATTTCAAGGGCTGCGCAAGGAATAGGCTGAAACAGTTTTGGTTTTTTTAAATATAAAAAATTGGCAAGAACTTGTTCCATTTGAGAAATCATTTCTTTTTCCTGCTTTTGCATCAAATCGTCTTTTTTAAAATCGTTTTTTGGCATCATTACCAAAAAAACAGGCATTTCCAGCCCTCCAAAAACAGCGCTTTTCTGCCGCGCTTCAATATTTATCATTACAGCAAAACCCAACAGGGTCAGAAAAAAGAGCAGAACTAAAATATAAACAACAATAATCATTTTAATTTCAAATTCGAAAAATTTATTTCATAAATTTTTTGTAGTACCCCTCTTGCGCTAAAACATCGTGAAAAACATCTAATAAAAAAGGGTCTTTCATATCTTTGGCAACCCCTACTGCAAAAATTATCCCCTTTTCTCCCGCAATCTCCAACAGGCGCTCTATTTTTTCTTTTTCTCCCAAAAACTCAATTTTTTTCGCTTTCTTTTTTGCCTCTTCTTTTAAATTTTCGTCCAGCTCCATTTCTTCTATTTCCCTTTTCAGATGATCTGTAATGATTTTTTCCTTTTCTGCGGCGCTCTCTCTTTTTTTTGCAGTTTCTGTTTCTTCTTTTAAAAACTCCACCCCCTGTTCTCCCAAAAAAATCTCTTTTTTAGTTTTTTCTGTTTTTTTTTCGTTCATATTTAGTTGGTTACAATTAAATCTATTAACGCACTTTTGCCAAAGCTTGTAACTCTTATTTTTAATCCAGCGGAAATTCTTGAAACCTCGTAAATTTTTGCGCAGGGAATAGGAGCAAAATCCGGCTTTAGCAGATTTCCGCATAAATTTTTTTCTGGCAGCCATTGGTCAACCCCGTTCATTGGAACATAATTTCTTCCTTCGGAATCCACTATGTTTTCAATATCCCAGTTGCCGCTCCTGGTGTTTTCTTTTTCTTTGTTTTGCGCCGCTACGGTTACTTTAATAAATTTTTCTGTGGTTTTTATATCTTCCTGCCATTGAGGATTTTTACTTTGAGACCCCTTTAAAACACTGCCGAAATCTTTTGCTTCCTGAAATATAATCCTAATGCCTTCTATTGTTTGTTCGTAAATGGGCTGAGGAACTATATCGTCTGGCGGACGGGTGGATTTTGGCGGGTTTTCAGCTATTCTTATTATAGCATAAGAAATTGCCACCGCCACCAAAATTATTATTGCTATTATTAAAAGCGTTCTTGACGCCGCCACTCCAGATGATTTGTTTATTTTGTTTTTAAACATATTAAAAGAGTTAAAAGTCTAAAATCAAAAGTTAAAAATATAATATTAAGTTTAAAATTTAATACTTTTAATTTTTGACTTTTAACTTTTAATTTAATAAGTCTGACTATTTATTTATTTTACCACACTCTATTCATATCTCAAAGCGTCAACTGGTTTTAGTTTGGCGGCGGCTCTGGCTGGAAAAAATCCGGAAATACAACCTATTAAAAAAGAAAATGTTAAGCTAAACAATATAAGGCCTGGGCCCACGTCTGCTTTTAAGTAAAAAAGCGGATGTATTTGAAAATAGATTTCAATTCCTTTAGCAAGAAGCATGCCAAGCAATGTTCCGCCTATTCCGCCCAACATCCCAAAAATTCCCGATTCAATTAAAAATATAGTTACTATGGTTTTATTTTTGGCTCCAATGGCTTTCATAATTCCTATTTCTTTGGTTCTTTCTGAAACCGAGGTGTACATAGTATTCATAATGCCAACTCCGCCGACAATTATGGCAATAGAAGCAAACCCTATTATTACAGCCTGTATCACCCCCATAACATTTCCCACAATATCTGTTATTTTTTCTGCGGTTAAAATAGTATAAGAAGAATCGCTTTCTCCTTCTCCTATTCTTCTTTTTCTGTTATACTCAAGCTCTTTTTTTAGATTATCAACAACATTGTCCGCTAAATAACCGTCTTTTATTTTTACAAAAGCCATTCTTGCCCCTTCCCTTTCTCCAGTAAGCGACTTAAAAATATTTAAATCAACTCCAACCATTGAATCATCTTGTTTTTCTCCTACAGAATTCAAAATGCCAACTACTTCAAACTTCCTACCCTTCATCACCAATTCTGACCCTATTTTTATTCCAGAAAACATTTCATTAGCCACTATGCTTCCAATAACCGCTTCATTTTTACCCGGTATAGGCCATCTGCCATAATTTATAGACCAGCCCATATCATTTTTATAAATATCCATAGCATTTCTCCAGTCGTTTCCATATATCATAACTGTCTTTTTTTCATTTTTATACCTAGCTGTAATTGAAGTATGGTTTATCGGAACCACAACTGCCACGCCCTCAGTTTTTTTTATTATTTTTATGTCGTCTTCTGAAAGTTTTTCTCCGGCAAAAGATGCAATTATATTGCTTGAGTCGCCAGGCAATATTGTAATTAAATCCTTACCCATTTTACCGAGTTGCTGCAAAACAGCGTTCTTCAACCCTTGGCTTAAAGAAAGCAAAGAAACAATTAGAAAAACGCCAATAACAATGCCAACCGTAGTAAGCCAAGATCGAACCTTTCTGGTAACAAGGTTTTTAAAAGCTATTTTAAAATATTCTTTTACCCCGTTAGAAAACTCGCTTATATTAAAAATGGGCATATAATTATGTTTTCAATTACCCGCTATTATTTTCTAACGGGGTTTAAATTGTTAAAATTTATTTTGAACATTTATTTAGTGAATTTTACTTCTCCCACAGCACCTCTTTATCTTTAAAGTGGTTGGCAACGATTTCTCCGTCTTGTATATGAATTATATTTTGACTGTAATGAGCAATGTTTGGGTCGTGGGTCACCACTACAATTGTTTTACCCTGCTCTTTGTGCAGTTTTGTTAAAATTTCCATAACTGTTTTTCCGGTGGAAGAATCCAAGTTTCCGGTCGGCTCGTCGGCAATTAGTATTTCCGGGTCGTTTACTAAAGATCTGGCTATTGCAATTCTTTGCTGTTCTCCGCCAGAAAGCTCTGTGGGCTTGTGTTTTATTCTGTGTTCTAAATTTACCGAATCTAATAATTTCTTTGCTCTTTCTTTTCTTCTTGATTCCGGCACGCCCTGAAAAATCATAGGCAACATTACGTTTTCTAAGGCAGAAAAATTTTGAAAAAGATCAAATTGTTGAAAAATAAAACCAATTTTCTTTCCTCTTATCTGGGCCAGCTTATCTTCAGAAAATTTAGACACATCTTTATTTTCCAAATATATTTTTCCCAAAGACGGCGTGTCTAAGAGACCCAAAAGATACATTAATGTTGATTTGCCCGAACCCGAAGGCCCCATTATGGTCACAAAAGAACCTGGAAGTATTTCCAGGTTTATCCCCTTTAAAACTTGAAGCTCTAATTTGCCAAGCTTATAGTTTTTGCAGACATTTTCTAACTTTATTAAGGCCTCTGCCATATATTATTTCTTTCCAATAATAACTTCGTCGCCGATCTTAAGCCCGGAAATAACCTCAAAATAATCATCTCCCTCAAGTCCTGTTTTAATTTCCTTGTTTTCAATTTTATCTGCTTTTTTAATCTGCGCCAATTCTATGTTATTTATGCTCTCTACCGCGCTTTTAGAAACCCTCAAAACATTTTCTTTTTCGTTTGTTTTAATAACAATGTCAGCTGTCATTCCGGATTTTACTTTATCTTTATTGCCGTCAAAATCTATTGTTATTTCATAATAGACAATATTGTCAATTATTTTTTCTGCCGGATCAACAGAAATAACCTTTCCTGAAAAAACTTCCCTTGGAAAAGCAATCAGAGAAATCTCTACGGGGTCGTTTACTTTAATATTCACTATGTCCTGTTCATATATATCTGATTTTATTTGAAAAGGATTAGAGGAAAGCAAATTAATCGCAGATTCGTTAACCGAAACCACCTCTCCTCTTTTACTATTGATTTTAGTGACTTTCCCGTCTATGGGGCTTCTTAAGCGCGTATCTTCAATTTGGCTTTGCAATAAACTGACATTTGCTTCTGCTTGTCTTATCTGGGCCTGATATAAATCAACATCTTCCTGCCTTGGTTTTGCCGTTTTTAAAATTAAGTTGCTTTCTGCTTTTTGAAGAGCTATTTTATACGAAGAAATATTTTGCTGAGAAGTTGTGGCATTAGTTATGGCGGTATTGATGTTTGTTTTTTGAGTGTCTAAAGATGTTTTGTCTGTTGAAGAAACCTTGGAGTAGTATGTTCCTTCGTCGCACATATCTCGCGCAATTTTTAAAGCGTCATAAACATTATTAAAAATTGAAAGCATGCCGGAAACAGCAAGGTCAATATCTTCTTTTTTAGAGCTATTTTTTGCCTTATCTAAATAACTCTTAGCGTCTGCGAGTTTATTTTGAATAATATTTTTGTTGTCTATTACTTTAATTCCCTGCTGGTCGGTTAAAGAAAAATAACTGCTTTGGATTGAGTTGACCGTCGTATAAGCGTTATATATTTTAGTATATCCGTCGCTTAGAGTATTAATAGCCGAAGCATAAGCGCTGTTTAAATCGTCTTCTGCCGCATTTTTTGAATCTTCAACGATTTTAATATCTTCTATGGTAGCGCCATTTAATAATTTATCATACTGCTTGTTAATAACATCCAGGGCAGCCATTGATTCCTGCAACTGTATGCTTAATTGGCTTGTATTCAGCTTTGCCAAAAGATCTCCTTTTTTTACGTCTTGGCCAACTACAACGTTTATTGTTTCAATTCTTCCGGAATTCTTAAAACCAAGCTCTATATTGTCTGTTGCCCTTACGCTGCCGGTTTCCGAAACCGTCTGAGACACAAGCCCTGTGTTTATTTTTTCTGTAATATAGCCGTTTGTATTTTTCTTGAAAATTAAATTAGAAACAAAATATATGGCGATTATTAAAATAATTGCTACTATAAAAAACCACCCTTTTTTAATCTTAAACATTTTATTCGTTATTAATTATTGATAGATTTTACCAAATAATCATTAAAAAAACAACTTATTTTTTAACAATTATCCAGCGCCATTTATTGTATTGGTCTTTGTGAAATTTAAAATTATTGTATCCGAATTTTTTTAACATTTTCACAATTTCTTTTTTCTGGAACGGGTCAAATTCCATAAAAATTATTCCGTTTTTATTAAGATGACTTTTTGCATTTTTCAAAAATTTTCTTATATAAAAAAGCCCGTCCTCTCCCCCAAATAGGGCTGATTTTGGCTCATATTTCAAAACCGATTTTTGAATTTTATTTTTTCTTTTTTTGGCAATATACGGCGGGTTGACAAAAATTAAATCGTATTTATTTTTTATATTTTTAAAAATATCCGATTGAATTATTTTATATCTTTCCGGTTTAATTTTGTTTATTTTTAAATTTATCTTTATCTGCTCTAAACAATTTTTATCATTGTCTGCAAAATAAACTTGGCAGTTTTTTATTTTTTTAAAAATTGCAATTCCAATACACCCTGAACCTGCAAAAATATCCAAAACTTTTATTTTGTTGCTTAATTTTACATCGTCCACCGTATCTTTCTTCATGTTTTTTATGATTTCAATGGCTTTTTCGGTCCAAAATTCGGTTTCTTGCCTGGGAATCAATGGTCTTTTTGACAAATCAATTTTACATCCCAAAAACTCGGTAAATCCTATTACATAGTCTATCGGCTCTCCTTTTTTTAAGCGTTCTAAATCTTTTTTAATTTTTTTTGTAAGATAATTTACCCCGCGATGAGCGTCAGTGAATTTTGCGAGGTATTTTTCTTTTAAAAGCCACTCGATTTCTTTTTTCATATTCTATTTTACTTTATCTTAATTTTTAAATAAAAAAAAGACCCAATTTTTGGGTCTGCGTTAGCATAAATTAACGAAACGCCACTTCTTTAATGTATTTAACTGTCCGGGCTGATAATCATTTTTAGTAATGCCATTCTTGTAAACAATCCGCTGTCAATTTGGTGCGTAAGATATACTGCCCTCGGGTCGTCATCAACCTCTGGGGTTATTTCGTCTACCTTTGGCAGGGGGTGCATAATAATCGCGTTGCTTCCCATTAAATCAAGAATTGTTCTGTCAACAATAAAATATCCTAAACTGTGATCGTTTCTATCAAAAGATGTTCCACATTCTTTTTGCGTTCTGGTTTGATAAATAACATCTGCAAAAGGAGCGACATCTCTCAAATCGGATAATTCTGTAAACCAGACATTGTGGCGCCTGAGATAATCTTTTACATCTTCCCTCATCCTCGCAGATTCCGGCGAAACAAAATAAATTTTTACGCCGTCAAATTTTCCCAAAAGATACGAAAGCGACCTTACCGTCCTGCCATTGAATAAGTCGCCGACCATAACAAAATCTTTATTATCTATCTCCGACAACAATTTCAATATGGTTCTTAAATCTAACAATGCCTGCGTTGGATGCTGTCCGGGATGCCGGTCTCCCGCATTTAAAATGGGAACCTGCGAAACATTAGCTGCTATTTCAGCTCCAATTTCCTGATCGTATCTTAAAACAATAACATCGGGTTTATAACGATTCAAAACTTTAATTGTGTCTCTTAATGTCTCTCCTTTTTTTGCCGAAGAAAACTCTCTGGCGTTTTCAGTTGAAAATACAACCTTTCCGCCTAAATAATCCATAGCAAATTCAAAAGATGATCTTGTGCGAGTGCTTGGCTCATAAAAAAACGATACCATTCTTTTGCCACTTAACAAATTATTTCCGCCTTTGTCAAAAACTTTTTCCATTTCGTCAGTTAAGGGAAAAAATTCTTGTTCAAGCCACAGTCGGCTGAATTGTTGGGCATAAATAACATGCGGCCATTCTTCAAATTTTATGCACATAATTCCCTCCTTTTCTATTGTCAACGAACACCTGAAAGAACATATTAATTATTAGACCTGTTGCGAAATAAGATTCGCAACGAAATTTTCAGATTTTGAAGCGAAAATTTGATAAAATGAGGAGGTTTGCCTATGGCAAGCCGACGAATTTTAGCAAATTTGTAGCCAAAATATGAAAATTGCAGTAGAAATATTATTTCGCAACAGGTCTATTATTCTATTCTTTATTTTAAAAATATCAATAGTTTGTCGCATAATATAAATATATTTTAGTTTTTAATTCCTGTGATTTCAATTTCTGTGTACGGCTGTCTGTGGCCGATTTTTCTGCTGTATCTTTTTTTCGGCTTATATTTAAAAACAATTATCTTGTCACCTTTTGCATGCTTTAGCACTTTTGCCGAAACATTGGCTTCTTTCACTGTCGGATTTCCTATATCAATTTTTTTGTTTTTTTCTATCAACAAAACATCAGAGAAGACAATTTCTTCCCCTTCTTTTTTTTCTATTTTTTCAATTTTTAATTTGTCTCCCGGTTTGACAATGTATTGTTTTCCGCCGGTTTTTATAACAGCTAACATGGTATTTGAATTTTAGCAAAATATATTCTATTCGTCAAGCATAGGACGCTCCACTTCATCTATTTCAATCTTCGTCTCCCCCGATGTAAGTTTTACCACATCCTTGTCTATTTTTTCCAACTCTTTGCCGGCTTTATTATAACTGCCAACCGTGGCGTCTAAATGCTGTCCTAATCTTTTCATATATTCTGAATACGTGAACAAATGCTTTCCAAGGCGTTCCACCTCTTTTATAATTTGCTGCGCTTGTTCTGAAATTTTTTGATTTTTTAATCCTTGCAAAACCGTCTGCAAATAAGCTAAAAAAGAAGTAGGTGAAACAACAACAACTTTTTTCTTTGAAGCGTAATAAATCAAATTATTGGTATCTTCTGCGATAACCCCTACCTTATTTATTAATAAATCATAATAAACTGCCTCAGAGGGTATAAACATAAAAGCAAAATCCATTGTTTTTTCTTCTGGTTTCACATATTTTGAAGTTTCGTCAATTCTTAATTTTAAATCATTAATAAATGCTGTTTCCAGCCGTTTTTTTTCATTTGTGTCTCTTGTTTCTACCATTCTGTTATAATTTTCCAAGCTGAATTTTGAATCAATGGGAATTATTCTTTTATCAATAAAAACCACTGCGTCTACAATCAAACCGTCGTCAAAAGAATACTGCATCTGATAAGAGCCCGGGGGCAGAACATTTTTTAAAACTGTTTCCAAATAATATTCGCCTAAAATTCCTCTTTGTTTTGGATTTTTTAAAATATCCTGCAGGCTTCTCAGCTGGTCGGCAAATCCTATGACCTGCTTATTGGTTTCATCTAAACGGGTTAATTTTTCCGTCACATTTCTTATAATATTAGCAGACTGCGAGAACTGCTGCTGCAGGCTTTTGTTTGATTCAGATAACTTAGAATCTAAAACTTGGGAAATATGATTTATCTGCTGAGAAAGCATTAATAAAGAATTATTGTCCTTGCTATCTGCATTCGGTTTTTTTCTTAAAAGCAAAAAAAATACCGCAGCCAACCCCGTTGTTATTGTGATTAAAATAATTAAAAATATTATTATTAAATCCATTGTTTTTATTTTACATCAAAAATAAATTTTTTACAAAAAAAGGCTCTGTCACAGACAAAGCCTAAATACAATTTATATAATCCTTTTAGGGTCAACCTTCTTGTTCGGAGGCCTCCTGCGAAAGCACCTTAATCGTTAACTCCACTTGACATGGAACTAATTCGTAAAAAAATATCGCTGATGCCAGCTGTGCCAACTTGTTTTTCCTTGGCAGTAAGCAAATTATTTTCTGCTAATTCTTTTAATACTTTTGCAATATCTTCCCAGTGCAAAGCGCTTTTGTCTCTAAGTTCGTCTCTTGTTATTCCATAACAGCAATAGCCGGAATTTCCGGCGATAGTTGACAACACTTTTACAAAAATACAATTTTTGCTTACATCTAAAAAAAATTATTTAGAAGGTTCCGGTTTGCCTTTTAGGGCTCCCATAAGGATCTTCTTTCAAAGAGCTGTTTCAAATTCAAGTTTAATGCTATAAAAACAAACCCTAATTGTCAATATCTTTTTAATTTACAAAAAGAAATTGGGACGTATGACGTCCCAATAACTATTCTAATCTAAAACAATGTCGCCAAAATTTTTTATTTCTTTCTTATAAACAACCCAATTATCAACTATATTTTTACAGCCCCTAACCCCACCCATCGCTTCTAAAAGAAATTCTCTTTGTGTAACATAAAAAAAATTCTTTTTACCGAGATAATCGGGGTAGCTGTGCCGTTTGTTATTCTCTAAAAACTCAACTACTTTTTCTGGATTTTTAATACCTTTCTCTTTCCAGCCAGGCTCAATCAATGATATTAAATTAGTGTGAATATATGCAAAAACATTTTTTAGTTGTTCCTCGGTTTTAATATGAACTACCTGAAATCTGCTAAAAAGATGTCCTTTACGATCATATTTATCATTAAAATATTTTGCGTAACCACCGCTGACTTTTTTCATAAAATTAGTAATTCCATCATCTTTCAATTGTCGTAATAATAGGTGCAGATGATTGGGCATAAAAGAAAAACTTAAAACCTCTACCATTCTATCCCTTTTGTCTAGATATTGGGACGTATGACGTCCCAATGTTTCTAATAATTTTTCTTTTTTGCGCTGAAGACGACGCAACCATATTTCTGTAGGTTTAGTATTATTAAACTCGTAAATTGAAAAAATTCCACGATAAAAATCTTTTTCTTCGCTAAAAACCAACGTGTCGCCTACGGCTCGAATAACAGTATGATAGATTTCATCATTTACTAATTGTGGTCGTTGAATTGACATAAGGTTTTTAGAAAAAATAGGGTTTGAATATTTCGGTTACCAAAAAAGCAATATAAATAAATAATAAAATCAATGCCTCTTTTTTGGTTATTTTTTCCCCTGTTTTAATGGCAAGAAGAAAAACCAGCGAGGCAATTATGGCATAAGCCCTGGCAATTAAAAACGGAGAAAAATCTTCAATTTCAAAAGGGGAAATTATGGCCACAATTCCTAAAACCAAAGTGGCGCAAATAATCACAGAGCCCATTATGTCGCCCAGCACCATCCACCCCTCGCCCTTTCTGGCTGAAATAATTGAAAAATAAGCTTCCGGAAAACAATTTCCCAGGCCAACAATTAAAATGCCAACTAACGAAAGAGGAATTCCCAGTTTAACAGAAAATAATTTAGCGCTGTCAATAATCGCCCACGAGGCCAATAAAAGAAAAATTAAAATAACAGTTATTTTTATTAAATCTTTTAAAAATAAAAGCAGTAATAATTTTTTTGGTTTTTCTTTTTTTCTTTCTTTATAAATTTTTTTAAACCTGTCTCTTTTTGAAAAAAGCCAATATGAATAAAAAACAAAACTCAAAAGCAAAATTACTCCGTCTATTCTGTTGATATTGCCGTCAAAAATCAAGAGCAAAGGCAAAATCACAATTGCCGAGGTAAAAATAGCGCTTGTTTGCACCATATTGCTTTCAGCTTGCAAATGTTTTTTTGAAAACAGCACGGCCAGGGCCATAATTATAGTTAAATCAATCAAGTTCCCGCCAATAATATCTCCAAAAGCAAGCTGGGGCATGCCGTTTATAGCGGCGTTAATATCAACAAAAAGATTAGGCAAAGAAGTGGCAAACGCCATTACGAAAAAAGCGGTCACAAACTCCCGCCAGCGCAAAAATTTTGCTATATCCGCCAGGGTCTTAACCAAATGAGAGCTCAGCCACGAAAGAGCAAGGCAGGAAACTATAAAAATAATAATATTTAAAACCATAAATTTATAAAAAATACATTAATTTGATATGCAATCCCCAGCAAAAATATCAACGCCAAAGGATAAATAATCATTTTATTTCCGCCGAGTTTTTTATACATCAGCAAAATTAAAATTCCGTCTATTGAAAGCAAAACCCCGCCGACAAAAGATATCAGAGTAATAAAAGAATTAAGGCCTATCAAAAACAAAACAAGGGGCGCAAAACAGGTGATAAGCCATGCTTGAGTTTTTCTAACGCCCAAATCGTACATAAAAACTTTTTTTAAAGTAAAGCCCAGCATAATAAAAGCCGTAAAAGTCGTTATCACTCCCAAAAACAGGCTGAAAGAAAAAAATACGGGCCCCAAATAATTTTTTAATCCCGTCAGGGCGGTTTCTGTTGTGTTTGTCCCCGTAATGCCCAATATTAAAAAAATAAAAAAAAGGTAAACGACCGACACCGTTGCCAAAGAAATGGCGATTATTTTTTTTAAATTTTTTCTTTTTTTCCCAAGCATTTCTTCTATTTCTGGAATAATGCCCATTCCCCACAAAGAAAAAATAATGGGCCCATAGGGCAATAATAAATTTGAAATTTTTAATTCAAAATTAGAAATGAAAATATTTTCTAATTTTATCTGGGAAAATCCGTTTATAAAAATTAAAAATAAAACTAAAAAAAGAAAGATCATCACCCCGAATTCAATTTTGGAAACTATTTTTATTCCAAAATAAATAATGGCTGTCACCAGCGCCCAAAAAATAAGGGCGTAAAATAATTGACTGCCCCCGAATATGTTTGTTAAAAAATCACTGCCAATAATCAAATAAACCAAAAGCACCCCAAAAGAGCCCAAAATCATAGAAAGCAAATATAAATATCCCAGCCATTTTCCCAAGTGAAACTTAACAAATCCAGGAAACCTTTTAAAGTCTGGGGTTAAAAGCGCTATTTCTCCAAATATCAAATGAACCGAAATCACCAATGACCCCAATACAAAAAAATAAAAAATCATCTGCCATATGCCAACCTGCAAAGCGATATACGGCAAAGAAAAAAAACCCACCCCAACAATAGCCCCAGATAGGGTTGCTACGGGCAAAACATAATCTTGAAATATATTTTTTCCAAACATTATTATATTTTACATCCGCGTCGCAAAATTTACAATTTTAAACATGGAGATAATTAAAAAATGTTTAATCTTTTATTTTATATTTTTTTATGTTATAATTTTAAAATCACGCAATTGAAAGTTGTAAATTAAAAATTAAAAATTCCAGTTTTGCGATAGCAAAATATGGCTTGGCCCTATCGTCTAGTCTGGTCTAGGACATCAGATTCTCAATCTGGTAACACCGGTTCAAATCCGGTTGGGGCCACTTTCAATTCTATTTATGGTCTGGGGGGATTTTCCAATAATTAATTATATATTGCGCCAGGTCTTTAAAAATAGGGGCGGCAGAAAGACTGGACTTGGGAACTTTTGGGTCGTCTAATTTTACCAATATTAAAAACTGGGGATTTAAGGCCGGGCCAAACCCTATAAAACTCTGAATAGTTTTATCTAGATAATATCCTCTTTTGTCTTCAAAAGGAACTTCGGCTGTGCCTGTTTTTCCGGCAATATAGTAGCCGGGAACTTTGGCCTCTGATCCAAACCCTTTTTCAACAACCGAAATCAGCATTGCCGTAATCTGAGAAGCGGTTTGCTGTGAAATAACCTGATTTTGAATTTGGGGTTTTGTGTTTGTTTCTTTTTTTCCTTGAACAATTTTTTCTGCTATATACGGTTTTACCAGCTTGCCTCCGTTGGCAAAAGCGCAAAATCCGCTTACAATTTGAATGGGTGTTAATTCAATTCCCTGCCCAAAGCTGGCCGTGGCAAATTCCACATCGGTTCCGCTTTTTAAATTTTCGTTGCGCGAATAAACTTCTCCTTGCAGGTCAATGCCTGTTTTTTTGGTAAAGCCAAAATTATCAATATAATTTAAATATATTTTGCGCGGTACCTGCTGGGAAACAAACACCGCCCCCGTATTGATTGATTTTTCTAAAACTTCCATCATTGTCCTCTCGCCGTATTTTTTTCTGTCAAAGTTATAAATAGTTTTAAGTCCAATCTTAACAAACCCTTCGTCTGTGAATGTTGTATTGGGTGTTATTTTTCCTTCGTTTAAAGCGGCGGCCATGGTAAAGGGTTTTAAAATAGAGCCCGGCTCAAAAAGTTTTTGAACAACCGAGTTTTGAAAAATAGAAAAATAAACTTCTTTTGAATAATTATTAGGATTAAACGAAGGAAAATTTGCCATAGCCAAAACTCTTCCTGAATCCGGTTTTATTACTATTATCTGTCCTGTTTTTATATCTAATTCTTCTTTGGCTTTTTTTAATAACAATTCCGCTTCAAACTGAATATTATAATCAATGGTTAGATAAATATCAGCGCCGTCTAAAAAATTTTCTTCCTGGCCGGAGAAAATCAAGTCCAGTCCTCTTTTTTCTTCTTTAATGCCGGTTTTACCTTTTAAAATATCTTCGTAATATCCCTCAAGCCCGTATTGGCCAATTCCGTCTCCGCCTAAAAATCCTATTATATGAGAAGCTAGTTCTTCTTGGGGATAATATCTGTTTTGGTCCGAGCTCCAATAAAGCCCCCTTAAATTTAACAATTTTATTTTATCTAATTCTTCTGATGGCAAATTTTTCTTTATAACAACGTAGTCATTTTCCCCTTCTATTTTAGAAAGTATCAAGTCGTATGGCTCGTTTATATTTTTTGATAAAATTTCTGCAAAAGATTTTTTATTTTCAATTTCTTTTACGGTGGCTAAAATATTCCAGTTGTTTTTGTTTATGGCAATGCTTTTTATTTCTCCTTTTCCTTCGTTTCCCATATTTTCCTGGCTGTTATTTAAAAAAACCTCTCCTCTTTCCCCTTCTACATCCTGAAACCCAGCTCTTTGGCCCAATGCCTGCGCCTGATAATATTTATGATTTATTATCTGCAAAAAAAACAAGCGGCTAATAATAGCTGCTCCCATAATAAAAACTAAAAATAAAATTATATTTATACGCCAGTTTTTCATTTATTAAACTTGTTGTTTATTATTTTGCGGCTGCAAGAGGGTCGTCTAATGTTTGTATTTGTATATATTTTATTTTTTTGGTTTTTTCAAAGCTTAATTCTTTGGTTTTAGTTTCCAAATTGCCCATAAATCCGCTCTTGGCAAAATCTACTTCCAAATTTTTATTTTTCTGCAAAAGATTGTTTTGCTGTTTTTCATAATTTTTAATCAAGTAAGCTCCCCTTGTCAACTCGTTAATGCTGTATATGTAAAAAAATAATGAAAACACTATCATAATGAAACTAACAAAGCAAAGAGAAGGAAATTTTAATATTTTTGTTTTGCTCTGCGCCTTGTTGTTTATATGAAAATATTTTAACATTGCTGTTGTCATATCGGTTTTATTGCGGCTCTTAATTTTGCCGACCTTGACCTTGGGTTTATTTTTATTTCCTCAAAATCAGCCGTTATCGGCTTTTTAGTTAATATTTTTAATGCTTTATTTTTTTCTTCTTCTTTAAAAAAGTTTTTAACAATTCTGTCTTCTAAAGAATGAAATGAAATTATTACTGTTCTTCCTCCGGGAGCCAAAACCGAAATAATTTGAGGCAAAACTTTAATCAGATTATTCAACTCGTCGTTAACTTCAATTCTCAAGGCCTGAAATATTCTTGTTGCGCAGTGAATTCTTCCACGCTGAAATTTTAAGGGAACCGCTTTTTTAATGATTTTAACCAGATGAAGGGTGCTTTCAATTTTTTTAATTTTTCTCTCTTCTATGATTTTATTTGCAATTTGCCTGCTAAACCTTTCTTCTCCGTATTCTTTAAAAATTCTTTCTAAATCATCTTGCCTACACTCGTTCACAATTTCCTCCGCTGTTAAATATTTTTGGTTTTTGGTTTTTGGTTTTTGGTTTTCTGTGCCGTATCTCATATCAAGTGGCTCGTTTTTTAAAAATGTAAATCCCTTGCCTGAGTTTTCCAGCTGTTCTGACGAAAATCCCAAATCCAATAAAATTCCGTTCACCGGCTCAAACTTTTTCTCTTCAATTATATTTTTTAAATTAGAATAAGAATCGTTTGTTAAAATTATTCTTTCTTTGAAATCCGCCAACTGTAATTTTGTATTTTCTATTTGACTGGGATCTAAATCAATTCCTAAAACTTTTCCATATGGCCCTGTTTTTTCTAAAATAAATTTTGTATGCCCGCCCTGCCCTATGGTGCAGTCAATAAAATTTTCGTTGGGCTTTGGGTCTAAATATTTTATAACCTCTTTTGTAAGAACCGGAACGTGCATTATAGTTTCAATTATTTTTAATCCATTCTAAGCGAGGCAATAAATTTTTCGAGCGCAAGGGCTGGCTCCCCTGAAAGAGAGTATCCCTCGCCGAGAAAAATTTGATTGCCGAGCGTAGCTATATACCCAAGGGCCCTAATTTTGAAACAATCTCCTCTATTCCCTTTTCTGCTTTCTTTCTGTATTCTTCCCATTTTTCCGCATCCCAAATTTCTAATCTGTTTGACAATCCGCACACAACCACGCTCTTTTTTAAACCGGCATAATTTTTTAAATAATCAGGAATAAGTATCCTGCCCAATTTATCTAAAGCAACCTCCATGGCGCTTGCCAAAATAACCCTGGGAAGAGATCTGGCCTCGCTTTGCGATATGGGGAGATTCCCCAATTTTTCAGACATTATCTGCCATTCTTTTTGTGTATAAACAACCAAACAACTATCAATGCCTTTTGTTATTATCACCTTATCTCCCAATTCTCCCCTAAATTTAGCTGGCAAAGCCAATCGTTTTTTATTGTCAATTGTATGTTCGTATTGGCCAATAAGCATGTTTTTAAGATTTAAAAGTTATCCACAGCAAACTTGAATTATCCCACATTTATCCACAACTACCCACTACATCTCATTTATAACCTTTTTTATGGCACTCAGTCAACACTTTTTATATATATCCCATTTTGTTCGTAAATGAGCATATTTTTCCACTCTTTATCCACACCCCACATATTATAATTTCATCACATAATAAAACACATCCACGCATCAACGCGTAGATGTATTTGTCGCATAATAAAACTTTTGCGAAAAAAACATGCCCTTATGTGTTTGCTATTCGCCCAAAGGATATAACACTATAAATAACTATAAATAAAAAGTAATAATATAAAATCTGCCAAAACTACTACGATCGTAGTTTTTTTGTCAAATTTTGTTCTTAAAATATCGGATAATAATAGTTTTACGTAAAAAAGCTCCACAATGTGGAGCTTAAATTACAATAAAGCAATCCTTATTTTTGATTATTTTGACAAAACAGCTCTCTTTTTCAAAGCCAAATGATTCATAGCTTCTGCTTCGTTTTCAAATTCTCTAAACGGGCCTGATGTCTGCACAGAGTTGCAGCTGTATTCTGGATTTTCAATCCATAATATGTTTATACGATATACAAAAATTTCCTGGCCGTTCATTTTTTGCAAATACCGGCCGCTAATAATTTCGCCAATCCACCAGCCAAGCTTGGCATCTGGCTTTAAAGGAACAACAAATTTTTCTCCGCGACTATTGCACATAGCGTTCTCCCTTCTTGGCGTTTTGCCAAAAAATCTGAAAAATTGTTAAGGTGCTATTAAAATCAAAAATCCTCTTTTGGGAGGATTTTTGATTTTTTATTTTTTAAAATTTCTGTTCTTTTATTTTTTATTTATCAAAAACCTCCCGGGCTTATATCCCAATAAAAGCAAATTCAACAACAAGCTGGCCAGAAGATTTGCTTGATTAAATAATTTTACCTCTTTCATATTATTTTATTTATTTTATATTTTTATTTTACTTTTTTAAACAATAATGTCAACTCTGCGGGAAAATTTTTGTGTTAATTTATACGAAAAAACCCCGCTAATTAAAAAATTAGCGGGGTTTTGTTATTGCTATAATTCTTATTGCTATAAATTTTAAAAAAGACAGGTTACGGTGTTGACGGGAAACATATAATAGCAACTTTGTATACAAGCTGTGCGCACTACTTCTTCAATAAATCCTCCCTCGTCTTCTCTGTCACATTCGGAAAAACATGATCCAAGAGCAACCAAAACACAATAGAAAAAATTACCAGAATCTGAAAAAGGTTCTGGATTGGGAATTATTGATTCGTCGGAAGATGTTGGAAAACTGCCTTTTAAATAATTCTTATCTATGACATTAAAAAAAATAGCCACTGAAAAAACGCTTGTTAAAATAAGAATTAAACCGATTATTTTATTTGTCTTATTTTCCATTTTTATTGTTTTTTAAATAATCTATATTTATCTTCGACCTTTTTTACAAATATTTTAAAGGTTGGTTTTTGTTACTTCAAAAGTTTCGGGGTTAATTTCAATTTTGTCGCCTTTTTTTATTGTTTCTGAAATTAGGGCCTCTGCAATATTATTTTCTACTTTGTCCTGAATTACCCTTCTCATTTCTCTGGCGCCAAAGGCCGGCTTGTAAGAAAGCTCAACGATTTTTTGCTTTAAGGGCTCTGTAATTTCAAGATCAATTTCTTTTTCTTTTAGATTTTTTTGAAGGGTTTTTAACATTAATCCGGCTATGTCTAAAAGATTTTCTTTGGTCAGGGGGTTAAAGGTTATAGTGGCGTCAAAACGGTTTATAAATTCCGGCCTAAAAATTCCTTTGTCAAAAAGAGAATTTAAAAGTTCGTCCTTATTTATTTTTCTTCCCGCCTGCACTTCTTTAAAAATATAATCTGCTCCGGCGTTAGAGGTGCAGATGATTATTGTGTTTGTAAAAACAACTTTTCTGCCCTGTCCGTCGGTAATGTGGCCTTCGTCTAAAATTTGCAAAAATAAATTTAAAATATTAGAGTGGGCTTTTTCAACCTCGTCAAATAAAATTAAAGAAAAAGGCGTCTCTCTTACCGGTGTTGTTAAAAGCCCTTGCATTTCTACCGGGCTCATAGAGCCAATCAACCGCGGAATATCTGAAATAGCCTGAAATTCCGACATATCAATTCTGATCATTTTTTCTTCTGCTTCAACAGAGCCGGCTTTTTTAAATTTTTTAGAATCTTTTGTAAATTGGTTGCCAAAATAAATTTGAGATAAAGCTTTTGAAGTTTCTGTTTTACCCACTCCTGTGGGTCCTAAAAATAAAAAAGTTCCCATTGGCCTTTTTTTATGGCTAATACCAGCCCTTGCCCTTCTCATGGCAATAGATATTTCTTTTACCGCCTCTTCCTGGTTTATAATTCTCTGATGAATTAAATTTTCCAAATTAAGCAGAACTTCTTTTTCTTTAAATTCCATTTTTCCTATTGGTATTTCGGTTCTGTCGGAAATAATTTTGGCAATATGGTGGGGCAAAACAGTTTTTTCTTTTATGGTCTGAATATATACCACCGCCTCGTCTAAAATATCTATGGCTTTTTTAGGAAAAGGAGTGCTTGGAAAATAACGGGATGTTAAATTTACTATTTCCCGTATACTGGGATACAAAATTAAAATTTTATACTTTTGCTCAAATTCTAGGGCTGAATTTTGTAAAATCCTGATTGTTTCTTCTTCTGTTACTTCTGATACTTCTATTTTTCTGAACAAATCGGCAAAAGAAGAATTTTTTTCTATATTTCTATGAAGGCCGTCGTAAGAAGTAATGCCTATAAACTGAAAACTTGGTATTGGCAGATATTTTGACAATATGCCGGAGATATCAATCATTCCCGGCTTTTGAATATCTTGCCCCACAAAGTTATGCAAATCTTCAATCACTAAAATAACATTGCCGGCCGCAACCACATCTTGAAATATCTGGTCTAAGGTCAGTTCCAGTTTTTCTGAATCCTGAATTCTTGAAAGCAAAGAAGTCATATTTAATTCCACCACCCTTTTGTCGTTTAGTTCGGGCAAAGATTTGCCAAAATAACATTTTTGAGCAATTGCCTCTATAATGCTTTTTCTTCCGGTTCCCGGTTCGCCTATTAATAAAACATTAGACAGATTAGATCTTGATAAAATCATTTCTGTTTCTTCTATTTCTTTTTGGTGCCCCACAACTTCTCTAAATATCCATTTTTTAACTATGTTTCTCCAGTCTGTGGAAAATTGGTCTAAATTAATAGTGTATCCTGAAGCCCAATCTTTTCCCAAAGACCCCTGCTTTGACAAATTTTCCTGCGTCCAAAACTTTTTACTTAATTGTAAAATATTTTCTGCAGAATCCAGCCACAATGATATATTTTCCACATCTTTGTCTTTTAGATCATATTCAATTAAAACTTTTTTAAAAAATTCATTTTTCCTGGCAAGGGCAATGAAAATTTCTTTTTCTCCGATTGTTTTGTGCTTTATTTCGTTGGAAATGGCCAGCGCCTCTTTTATCAACTCTTCAAAATCAGGAGAAAATAATTCTGTAAATTTTTTCTGCCTTTGCTGTTTCTCTAAATAATTTTTCGAATCTGCCTGAATTTTTGCAACATCCAGGCCCAGCCTTAAAGAAAGAAGCTGTATATTTTTGCTTGTTTTTAATGCTCCATAAAAAAGAGCCGTTGAATTAATTTCTGAAATTTTTCTCTTTTTACAAAATTTTACAGCTTCTTCAACAATTTCGGCCGACTCTATGCTTAAAAAATCCGCCAAATTGTATTTTTCTAAATCTGAAACCACGTCAGACAGCTGTATTTTAATTTCCGGATTTTTAATTTTTAATTTTAAAAACAAAGATAGTTCCCAAAAAAATAGAAACAAGATCAAAAAAACAGCCTCTATTTTTACGGCCAAAGAGCTTAAAATAAGCCCCCAATAAACCAACGGAATTAAAAACAAAGAAAGGGCGAATAAATATAAAAACAAATTATACAAAAAGCCGGAAAACTCAAAAAATGGATTCTTCCCTGTTTTTACCGCATAATAAACTGCTGTGGTTTTAATGTTAAAATTCATATAAAAATAAATAATAATCCGCCTATTATAATAAAGGGAATTAAAAGCCATAATAAAATTATGACAGCTCCTGCTAAAAAAATAATAATTTGTCCCAAAATTCCTGTTATAATCAAGGCAATTCTTAATAAAAAACCTATAATCCTTGAAAAAATATTGGAAACCAAGGCGTTAAAAAACTCCCCTACTTCAAATATATTGGGATATTTCCAGTTATATCTTCTCCATGGAGAAAAAAGCGTTTTAAAAAGTATGTGGACTGAAAAATAATTTAATCCGAATAAAATATAATTTTTCCAAACTTGTATCAAAAAATCCGGCATTTCATAAAAATGCCACACCATCCAAGAAAGTATTATATTTTGCTTTTCTGACGCTTCCATAGTTAAATAATTTACAACTTCACCATTTTGTCATTGCGAGGAGCCACAGCGACGAAACAATCTTTTTAATATTTTTGAGATTGCTTCACCTGCGGGCTCGCAATGACGAAACATGCATAAATCGTGATTATTTAATCATCTTAATCCCCAGTCCTGCTATCTGCCCTCCCCCCAAAATCAAAATTCCCGCCAAAATTGACCAGCTTATCAAATTCAAAAGATCAATTATGGCGCTGGCCGGAATTATCTGGCCTATCTGTTGTTTTACGGCTTCTTCCATTTGTTTTTGCAATTGCTCTTGTAAATTCAAATTCTTGTTGCTTCCCGGTATTTCTGAAACTGGCTGTGTTTTAAAAACCAAGGGCGCAGAAATTTTACCAATAAAAATATTATACGACTGAAATAGTGTCCAGCCAATTATTATCAACCCCGCTATTAATAAAACATACCCCAAAATTTTATTCACCATATTTTATTTTACATCTACGCATCTACGCATTGATGCGTAGATGCAGGTGTTGTTTGCGTGCCTGTGTATTAGTATTGTTTAACGACCGCAACCTCACCTTTCGTTATCTTCAAACACGTCTTCTACTGTTTTTTTAACAATATCTGTAAATTTATCCCAATCCGGTTTTATCCCAATTTTTTCTTTTTTTATTTCTTCGGTAATCTTTTTGAATTCTTCGCCCTTTTCAGAAAAAAACTTTTTTCGCCTTTCTTTTAATAATATATCTTTTTCTTCTTTTGTTAAATTGTCTAAGGCGCCCGGCTCCAAATACATTTCCTTACTTAAATCAGTTGCTTGCATATAAAGATCTCTTATCTTATCAAAAGATTGCTTAATTTTTAAAGACGTTTCTGGGTTGTCTTCATAATATTCGCCAAGATGTTTTTGCAGATATTCCCAGCCCCTATCCCAAGCCCTTTGTTCTTCTGAACGAACGGCTTGAAAATTATCCAAATCAGCGTCGTAATTTTTCCCCTCTTCAATAAGATGACCGACCTCGTGGCTGGCAACGGCAAAGGAAATCGCCTCGTCGGAATCTGGCAAATAAATGTCATCGGGCGAATAGGCTCTTCCCCACAGCTCACTGTCAAAAGAAGGGATTTCTTTAACTTCTTGCGGCGCATTGCTGGACTTTTTGATAATAATCACTGGTTTTTCTTCTTTTTCGGGACTTTCTCCTTTGGGGTTTTCTTTAGAATTAAAAAATTTTTCTGAAAACATATTTATTTTTATTTGTGATAGCTTATGTCAAACCTAACCCGTCTCTTAATCTAACTCTTTTATTATTTGTCGCATAATAAATACTGGGTATTGACAACAAATTATGATTTGCTATAATAATAATATCACGATGAGAGGATTACCAAAGGGTTTTGTCCCGAGGGAATGCCTCTCTTTTTTTTTATTTCTCTAATTTATTCTTGAATAACTGAATATTAACAATAAAATTGCTGAACTTTTTTAATAACGAAGAATACTTTTTATTTGGAACAATTATTTTTAATAATTTATCGTTATTAATTAAATGCTCAACTAAACAATAAAAATCACCGTCGCCAGAAACGATAATTGCCTTGTCATAATTATTATATTCAATCATTGTATGCAATACCAGCTCCGCATCAACATTTCCTTTTATTTTTATTTTACCATTTTCTTTTATCTCCATTGTCGGCTTAAACACACAGATAAATCCTGCTTTTTGCAATTCGGTATATATAGATTGATTATAAAAAACATATCCGATAAATAAAAACGCTTTTTCAATTTTATACTTATCTTTCAAAAATACTCTAAAGCGGCGAAAATTTAATTTCCACCCCTGGCTTTTTACGCCCAAATTTAAATTCTGACTGTCTATAAATGCATAATTATTTTCCTTGGGGTCCATAATATATTTTATTTTTATTTTAAATTTTTATATTCGTCGCATAATAGTACCACCGATGGGTCGGTAGCACTAAAATGTCGCGTAATAAAATACACATAAACTATTCAAAAATTTTGCCGCTTATAATTTCCTGCCTTATGTCTTCGGGGATTGGAATTTCTTCACCGGGTTTTGATATGCCGGGATATCGCCAGGCGCTGATTATTTTTCTTAGATCTTTGGCGTCTTTATACATTATCCATATTTCGCCAGGCGCTCTTTTGGGCTTTTGCCAAGCGCGAGCCAATGTTATTTTTTTTTCTTTAAAAAACACTTTATTTGTTCTCATTACAGCTGTGGTTCCCGGCGCTATCCCTTTTTCTTTTCTTTCGGGCTTGTAAAGTATGTTTAATAATTTTTGTTTTGAAAGTCCGTATTGCTTCATTTTTATTTTTGAGTGCTCTGTCCAGTGTAATTTTCTGAAAGAAATAGACATAATTAAATTTGTGGACGGGACAGGATTCGAACCTGTAACCCCTGCAATGTGAATGCAGTGCTCTGACCATTGAGCTACTCGTCCGCTTGTTTTATATATTTATCTATTTTACCATTTTTTAAGTAAAAAGCACAAGAAAAAAATCACACCCCCCCATTGTGGAGAATGTGATTTATAATTAATCGTTGGTTGGCTATTCGTCAGGGAAGCCCTTAATTTCAATTTTAGGATATTTTTTAAACTCGCGCTTTTTTTCTTTGACCCGGCTTTGGTAGGTCAAAACAAAAATTTTATCAAAACCAAGATAAGCGGTAAGCGCAAAAATATCTCCATTAACGTGGCAAAGAACAGACCCAATGTCTAAAACCGGAATCACCACTGTAGCTATAACTCCTCTTGATGCCAGCAGATCCTGAACTTTTTCCTGATTTTCCTCCAATATATCCCTGGCTAACTGAGATTCTTTAAAACTCTCTGTCTCTCTGCCCAATGGCCCGTGTTTGCCAACTTTAAAGCCTGCTTTTTCAAAGGCTTCATTTATCTGTTTGCCCCCGCCCACAAGGATTACGGTAAAATATTCTGCTGAAATTCTTCTTATCCACTCAAGGACATCATCTCTTTCGCATAAATCACCGGAAATTTTTACAAGCGCTGTTTGCCTCGCCATCTCTTTTGCCTCCCAAAAAGATTTGAAAAGAACCAAATAAAAATTAACAAAAAATTAGAAAAATGTCAATATTTGTCGCACAATAAAATACGGGTAAAACAATAAAACAACGGCTTATTTAATTTTAACTTTTTATGCAACGGATTCAAATTATTGAATTTTAAATTTTAAACAAAGCAGCTGTTTTTTTAAGGGTTTTTCCGCCAGCTCCCCAGACGGATAAAAAATCATTGATGAATTTTTGCGGCAAATGCTTGTCTTCTAAAAAAGACGATAAGGTTAAGGCAACGGAAAGAATTATGTGATACTCTTCTAAATTTTCCTGTTTAGCTTTTATATAAGCTGGATGAAAATTATTTATCCAAATTTTATTTTCTAACATTCTAGCAACCGGATCTTTTACGCTTCTATTTTCAAAACCAATAATTAAAGAGGGTAATTTATTGCCTTTCTTTTCTGGAGAAATATTCTTTTTTACTTCCTGTTTTTCTTTTTCTTTTTTAACGCCTTCCTGACCGCCATTATTATTATCCATTGTTTTGTTTTCTGGCGGCAGATTGTCTTTAACTATGCTTACTAGCTGTGCCTCTGTTGATTCAGAAAAAACCGACTCTTTTTGTCTGCTGGTTTTTAAGCCTAATAACGGAGTTAATTCCGGAAAGTTTTTTAAAACGCTTCTTAAGGTTTTTTCAATTTCCTTAGACAATAATTTGTATTGTTTTTGAGAAGATTCCAGTTCTAAATTTTCTCCAAACTCTTTTAAAATGGGAATTACTGCTTCTTGAATAGATTTTCTGTGCAAATAATATTTTTTCAAACTTGCAGCGTCTTTTAAAAAATCCATTTTATTGGTTGTTAAAATTTCTGACAATTCAGGTATTTCCGCCATTCCATAAATCTGTCCGTGTTCTTTTGGCCAGATGCCAAGCCACTCCCACCCTGATTTAATGACCTTTCCGTAAGTTGAAACGCCCAACCCCTGAAAGGGCGCAGTGGCTGCGCCGTCGTATTTAGCCAAAAAACCGGTTCCTGCTAATCGTCTGTTTAAACGTATTTGAAATGTTTTAGACGCAGCAGGTAAATTATATTCAAAAGAAATTTTTTTGCCGTTTATAAAAAATTCCACTCCTTTTTTATAAACGTGTTTTAAAATCGAACTAAACGGCTCTTGGTGAAAAAGGGGATAAAAATGATTATATGTTGTTTCTGCAATAAACTTTTCTGACAACAGCGGAGAATTTGAATTTTTAAAAAAAATACTTACGGCGGTTCCTTTTTCGGGCAGGTTTTTCCCTGAAAACGGAATAAATTTCCAGGGGGCCGATGTTTCGTTTTTTAAATGCCATTCCGCGGCGCATCTCGAGCCGTAGCTACCCCTTGTTTCTGTTTGCACTTTTTCAGCTATTAACAAAGAAAGCTTGGCGCCGATTCCGGCAAACCCAATTCCCCTGCCCTTTATTTTTGTAGTAGCGGCAATGTTGTGATAATTTGTCAGCTCACCCCTTTTCATCCCCTTGCCGTTATCTGCCGCAGTTAAAGTATTGTTCAAACAATCAACATAAAAAGAAATACGGCTAGCTTTAGAATCTAGCGCGTTGGCGATTAATTCCAATAAAATAATCTCTTCTATTGTAATGGTGTAGCTATCCTTGATGTCTTCTAAAAGATGTTTTAAATTAACCTTTGTCTCACGCATAATTTTTAAATTTATTCAAAAACAATAACGCAATCCCTATTTTTAGAGTATATCTTATTTCTCCAATATTTCAATAATAATATTGTCGCACAATAAAACAGTCCCGCCTTGGCGGGACTGTTTTAAATAATTCTTATTTTATCTCAACTTTGGCGCCGGCGGTTTCAAATTTTTTCTTTATCTCTTCGGCTTCTTCTTTTTTAACGCTTTCTTTAACAAGTTGGGCTGTTCCAGCTGCCGCCGCGTCAACTAAATCTTTTGATTCTTTTAATCCTTTTGCCGTAACATCTCTTACCGCTTTAATAACTTCAATTTTTTGAGCCCCTACTTCTTTTAATTCAACATTAAAAGAAGTTTTTTCTTCTACAAGGGTGGCCGCTCCAGCTGAACCTGCCACAGCTACCGGAACCGAAGCCGAAACGCCAAATTTATCTTCTAAAACTTTTACCAGTTCCGCCAATTCTACAATTGGCATTTTTTCTATTTCTCCAACTAATTTTTCAAATTTAGCTGACACTTCAACTTTTTTTTCTTCTGCCATATTTTTTTATAAGCGAGGCAATAAATTTTTTGAAGGCCTCAGGACACGAAGTGCCTGATAGCCGGAGAAAAAATTTGATTGCCGAGCGTTTAATTGTAATTTTATTGTTTTTCTTTATTTTCTCTTATTTTATCTAACACCCTCACAAAGCTTGCTATAGGGCCCGAAAGTGAGCCGACCAATCTGCTTAATAATTCAGGTCTTGGCGGTATGCTGGCCAAAGCCAAAACCCTGTCTTTTTCTATAAATTTATTTTCAAATAATCCGCCTAAAATTTTAAAATTTTCCTGCTCTTTAGCAAATTTGTTTGAAATTCTAGCCGGAGCAATTTCGTCGTCTATGCCGAAAACCAATGCCAGCTGACCGGGAATATTTTCTTTTATTTTCTGCCAAAAAGAAATGTTTGACTGGCCAAAGGCAATTCTTACCAATGTTTTCTTGGCGATTTTTAAAGAGCAACCGGCTTCTTTCAAATTCTTTCTTAAACCAAACATATCTTTTGAGCTTACTTTGGAAAAATCAACAAAAACCAATGATTTTTGTTTTGAAATATTTTCTTTTAAGCTATTAATTTGATTTTGCTTTTGTTCTTTTGTTAATGCCATATAATAAAAAATCTGCTTACGCAGACAAATTAAAAATTATTTTAATTTTTAACCTCGGCAGGATTTATTCCCTTGACTACACTCGGGACACCTGCTGTCTGCGGCTTAATTAATTCTATATAATATATCTTAATCTAATTGTCAAAATATGTCAATGATTTTGTCGCACCTGCCTGCGCAGGCAGGCAATAAAACTATCTTAAATATTTTGCTATTGCCGCGTTGTGCTCTTTTAAGGTTTTGCTGAAAATTGTTTTGCCGCTGTCAGCAGACAAATAATACCAGTATTTTGATTCTGTGGGATAAATAGCGGCCAAAATTGAATCTATTCCCGGGTTTGAAATGGGTCCCAAGGGCAATCCTTGATATTTATATGTATTATAAGGAGAATTTATTTTAAGGTCTGCAAGCAGGGCGCTTTTATGATTTTTTCCTGTAATATAATTTATAGTAGCGTCCACCTGCAAGGGCATGCCATCTTCTAATCTCTTCCACAATATTCCTGAAACAATCTTTTTATCGTTAATTGTTTTTACTTCTTTTTCAATCATAGAGGCCATTGTGATTATTTCAAAAACAGATTTATTTTTCAAGGCAATTGCTTCTTTTAATTCCCTTGTAATCTTTTTTTCAAAATTAACAAGGATGTTTTTTATTATATCTTCTGGCGACTCCCCTTCTGATATTTCATATGTGTCAGGAAAAAGATAGCCCTCCAAACTTGCTGTTTCTGGCAATTCAGACAAAAAATCAAACTCCTGGCTATAATCTTGGCTGGCAAGACCTATAAATTCATTTTTGCTGCATATGTTTTTTTCTTCAAAATATTCGGCTACGTCTTTTATATCCCACCCCTCAATAATGGTGATCTTGTCTTTTATTATGTCTCCTTTGACAAATTTTTTGACAATTTGATAAACAGACATACCAGGGCCTAAAATATATTTGCCTGCCTGCAACCTTGAGTGCTGAAAAGAAAAGACAACATAAGCCTCAAAAAAATATCTGTTTTTAATTATTCCCTGCTTTTCCAATTCCCATGCAATATCTTCGTCTCCCATTCCTTTTTCCGCAACATATGTAATTGTTTCGCGAGACCCAACGTTCTTGGGCGCATAAATTTCTTGCCAAACCAAAAAACAAAAAACCGCAAATAATAAAAAACAAAAAATAACAGCCAGTTTTATGATATTTGATTTTTTTATTATAATATTTATATTTTTCATATCTTAAAAAGCTCGTCTGTTATAATAAAAGCAGACAACCTCGGTCTGGAACGCTGATTTCAGGAACAAATTAAGGGTTTTCTGCCGGTCCCATAGCGAGGCATCTCGGTCTTGGTTCAGTATACCAAATTCAGCCAAAATTGGAAATTATTTTAATACGAAATTTTACCCAAAACAAAAAGGGTTGAAAAAACAAATCTTTTTATGATAGTATGATTAAATGAAAAAACATTATAAAAATAAAATTATAATTTTGAAACTTGGCGGCAGCATAATTACCAAAAAAAATAGCGGCCGGCCGCAAATCAAAAAAACGGTTGTTAAACAATTAGCCAAAGAGTTAAAATTATTCACTGGTCGCTTTCCTAAAAATAAACTTATTCTTCTCCATGGCGCTGGGTCTTTCGGCCACCCTTTGGTTTATAAGCATAAATTACTTGAAATGCCTTTGGCCGGCACCCAACTTTTAGCTTTTTCTGAAATTATCCGCTCAATGCGCCATATGGCCAATTTGCTAACAGATATTTTTCGATCCGCTAAATTACCAATTTTGCCTATCCAAACAAGCGCAATTTTAAATCAAAACAAAAATAAACTGAGTATTTCTAATGCTCAACAGCTAAAACAAGTGTTAAGTGCTGGTTTTATTCCTCTACTGGGCGGCGATATGGGCTTAACTAAAAAAAATAAAACTATTGTTGTTTCAGCCGACAAATTAGCTGTTTTACTAACTGAAACTTTTTCTATATCTGAAATAGTTTTTGCAACAGACGTCGATGGCGTATTTGAAGAATTTCCACCGCCAAACAACATACAGCCATTTTCCCTTCTTTACAGAAAAAATCTAAAACGTATGCTCAAAAAAATGAGTAAACAAAAAAACCAATATGATGTAACCGGAGGCATGGCAGGAAAACTCCAAACATTGCTCGACCTCAAAGAAAAAAAAGTAATTATATTTAATGGCTTAAAATCAGGTAACTTAATCAAAGCCCTAATGAATAAGCCTGTTGGAACTCGCATAATCCTTTAAAAATAAGCCCTGCAAACATATAAAAAAGCGGGTAACTAGCATAAAGTTACCCACTATGTTTTATTTGTTCTGTTCAGGGGCGCAGCAATATCTGCATAGCACCCCTTTTTTATTACTCATAAAATCATTAATCATTTCTCGGGCACCCTGTCGTAGCCAAAGATTAAGCGCTTTTTCAGGGTTCATCCATTGATAATTACCCACCTCTTTATTTTTTGAATTTTCTGAATCCGGAAGATAGGCATTGTTTGCCTTAATAAGAAAAAGTTTAACCCAGACGCCAGAAACAATCCGATAATCCCCAATGTATGCTTTAAGCACACCGTCAATAGGAAGGTCGAGCCCGGGAAGTTCTTCGCCAATCAAACGCACAACGGTGGAATAATTTGACTCATTGGGCTTGGATGTTTCCATTGGAATAGAAAACATCCCAGAGTATTTGCCAAAATGCGGCTTTGATTCGTGCTCTTGTAAAACAAGAATCTTCCCTTCCGGATTCTGGACAATCAATGCCACACCACGAACGCGTTGAACAGTCATTCCTCACCTCCTACCTCCTTTTTATAGTTAGGCTCCAAAACGGCGCTCACGTCCCTGAAAATCTGCCACAGCCTCTTCAAGATCCTCGGGCGTAAACTCTGGCCAAAGCTTTTTCAGAAAAACCATCTGGGCATCCGCAATATCCCACATCATAAACCCAGCTGAAAGATGCGGCTCCCCTCCTGTGCGAATTAGAAGATCTACAGGAGGCAAATCTTTAGTTAAAAGCTGTCTTTTAATCATCTCTCTGCTAACGATGAAAGAGCTATCCTTTTTAGCTTCATCGGCAACCATCTGAAATACCTGAAGCATTTCTTCTATCCCATCATAAGCAATAAGGAAATTAAGCATGCCACGCTTGTGCATAGCTGTTGTTTTAACCGCTTCCTTTATGTTTTGTTGGGCCTCTTCGCTCAAGAACGAAGACCAAAACCCTAAAACGCGAACCCGAATCTGATGCTGATGAATGATCTGACTCTTTGCAAGAGCGCGGAATTGATCGGCAAATAATTTGTCAAGAAAGTTGATTTCTTCTGAAGGACGCTTTGTCAAATTAGTCATTGAAGCGCCCCAGAAAGTGAAACAATCAATCTTTAGCTCAATTATTTTCTCAACGAGCTGCCCCAACACTTCGCCGCCTTTTTTATGCCCTGCTATAACAGGGAGCCCATGCATTTTAGCCCAACGGCGATTCCCGTCTGGAATGACTGCTACGTGGAAATTCATTTTTTTCTCCTTCTAAAAAGTCCGTTCCACGATATAGTCTGCCAATTCTTCAAGAACCTGCTTTGTATCTGCGCCAATAGGCAGCTTTTTGAGTTCTACTTTCCCGTCCTCTACTAAAGATTTAGCACGCGAACGAGCGTAATCGAGGGCGCTGCTCAGCCTCATAATTTCTCTAACCTCTTCAATATCAGCCGGACTAACTTGAGGATTGCCAAGCAAAAACTTTAGCCGTTCACGCTGAATTGCAGTACCTAATCTGTAAGCTGCCACAGTAAGCAATGTCTGTTTTCCTTCTTTGATATCAGAGGTAACAGACTTGCCCAATTCTTCCTCGGTCCCAAAAACGCCGAGGATATCATCTTGAATTTGAAAAGCAATGCCCACTGGGATAGCATACCTACTTATCTTTTCTAATAAATTTTGGTCAGCTCCTGCCAAGATTAACCCAACATGAAGTGGACCCTCAATTGTGTACTTGGCGGTTTTTAAAAGGTAAATCTGCATTACTGATTCTTCAGAGACTTCCTGCTCAAGGGGCAAAACAACATCAAGCCCTTGGCCGATTACCGTATCTCTGCCTATCTTATACATCTTTTGAAATGCCTGTACTATCCTCTCTGCTGGCAGATTGGCCAAAGTTAGTGCTTCAGTAGCCATCACGCAACTCAAATCGCCAACCAATATTGCCATAGAGTGGCAAAAGTGCTGACTTTGGGCGCTGTTTTCAAAAACTTGACCAGACCAAGCTTCAAACATTTTATGCATGGTAGGCCGAGCTCTTCTGATATCAGACAAATCAATGATATCGTCGTGAATTAACAAAAAATTGTGCAGTAACTCAATTGCAACTGCCGCTGAAAAAATATCCTCTGATTTCTCTCCACCGCCAGCCTGATATCCAAGTGCCACGAGAACCGCACGGATTCGCTTTCCGCCCCCAACTGAAAAATCAATCATTTTTTCAGTTAAAAGTTGACCCATGGTGTCTATTTCTGTAAATTCCCCGAGTTTCTCTTCAAGATACCGGTTAAAATAAGGCTCGAAAGCCACCTTAAACTCTTTAAAATACTGCTGAATTCTCTCTGACGTTTCCATTCTCCGTTCCCTTCAATTTTCTACCCATATTCATTTGTCAAGGGCGGAAAACCGCTTCCCGCCGTGCTGTTTTTAATCTAATGCATATATTTGATTTAGTCAAATAAACTTGAGTAATTAAACTAAAAATCGTCCCGCAAGCGTGACGATTTTTAGTTTTACTTTTTAGTTGAGGCGTCTCGGTCTAAAGAACGCGCTCAAGCTGGCAGGGGCGCCTGGACTCGAACCAGGGACAAAGATTTTGGAGATCTTTATGATACCACTTCACCACGCCCCCATTCTATCCTGTATCCTATATCCTACATATGTTTTTTATATCACAATAAACGCCGCTTTTCAATCATTTTAAAATAAAAAGCCCAAGAAACTTTCCTTGTTTCCCGGGCTATGCGTTTTTCTAAAAAACACTTCCGTGCGAGGGGCCTACTTGTCGGCGCCCATGCCGTCTTTAAAAACCCCCTTTCTAATCCACCTCTGCCATCCCATTCTTTTTTTTGTTGTTATGTAATAAATACTTTTTACAATTGCCTGAAACTCAACAAAGTCCATAACATAAAAAAGCAACCATGCTATGGGCGCCAACGGAAGAAGATTTTTGTGATATTTTTTACTTGAATCGGAAGAAATCTGAAAAACGATTACTATCGTCAAGAACCCTATAAAAAACAGCAGTGGGAAAAAATCATTGGTATAAAATGTATAGAAATAAAACACTGTCAAAAGCGGATACTCCATTAGAAGCAATAATTCATTAAAAAGGGCTATTGGCAGAATGAGAAAGCTTAAATAAGCATTATGTTTCTTGTCTAAACTAAAAAACAGTCTGCGGTATTTATAAAATGTCATCAACCTGCCGTATTTCCACCTCAAACGTTGCTTTATCAAACTCTTCATATCCGACGGACCCTCGGTGTAAACTACTGCATTATCGGCGTATTTTACCGAATACCCCAAATATTGCAAACGAGTTGAAAGTTCAATATCTTCGGTTATTATGTTTTCGTCAAATCCGCCCGAGCCAACAATAACTCTTTTTCTATACGCTGCCGCAGCGCCACCCACAATGTAAACCGCGCTTAAAATTGAATCCGCCCTTTTAAAATAAAATCCATAAAGATATTCAAGTTGTTGTAGCAGCCCAAGTGTTCTTCTTTTGTTTCCTATAATCACATTACCTGCCACTCCGGCAACTTTAGGATTAATAAAGTGCGTTACTATATTCCCGATAAACCGTTTGTCCATAACGCTGTCGGCATCAATTGTAACAATAATTTCGTTTCGCGCCATAGATAAGCCCCTGTTTAGGGCATAAGATTTTCCATTGTTAGCGATTTTTTTGTACTTTATTGGCACATTGCCATTTTTTTTAAGATAATTCCTTATAAAAGCATTAACGATTTTATCGGTTGAATCGGTTGAGCCATCGTTAACTATAATGATTTCAAGGCGGGGGTAATTCGTTCTAATAACCGAACTTATCGTTAGCGCAATACCCACTTCTTCGTTGTGAGCTGATATAAGAACCGATACGGAAGGATAATATAAACGGCCGTATTTTGTCAATTTAAAAAATTTTTGTACGGGATAAAAAGGAGCCACAAAAAGATAAAGAACATATTTAAATAAAATCGGAGTGAATAGTAGCAGTATAAAAAGGCGGATACTTGAGAAAAGGTTTGTTGAATTATATCTTTCCGATGCGCCAAGGTAAAAAAACCATATAGTAATGATATAAAATATGGTTATCAGAACAACTTTTGATAATAATTCTTTTCTTAAATTCATCTAATTACCTTGAATTACGAAATGACCTTCAATTCTTTATATTTTAGTTTTAGCTGCAAATTTGCTATAACTCGTCGGCGTATCCTGCGGATATGCCTCCTCGTTCTATCAAATTTTCGCTTCAAAACCAAAATAAAATAATTCGGAAGGCATTTCGTAACTCAAGGTAATTATAAAGTTTAAAATCATAACGCTATTATTTTAAATGGTGTTTGTTAAAATTTCAATGAAATGAAGCGTTAATTTTCATATTTATAAACGAGAAATAAAAACAAATAGAGGTTATTTATCATAAATAACCTCTATTAACTTCTGGTTAAAAACGCTATTATTTGCGACTTTCCTTATGCAGAGTGTGTTTTTTGCAGGATTTGCAAAATTTGCTCAGTTCTAATTTTTTTTCCGCGGTTTTTTTGGTTTTTTTAGTAAAATAATTCGTCATTTTGCAAGCCGTGCACTGCATTTTTAAAAACGGTTTTTTTGTTGCCATAACAATTTTAAACAAAGTTTAAAATTGAATTTTTAATTTTAAATTTTCAATTTTAAAACAATTTTTAATTTTTTAATTTTTAATTTTGAAACGTGAGCCGATGACCAGATTTGAACTGGTGACCTTTCCCTTACCATGGGAGTGCTCTACCAGCT
>JBBTQJ010000021.1:0-11666 GCA_038065755.1 Patescibacteria group bacterium
TTTTAAAATGCCGCACTTTTTTATTTTATAAGTTTATTTGCGATTATAAAGATTTCTTTTTTAAAATTTTTTTTCCTGAAAAAGAACTTTTTTTATTATAAACCAAAATGTTCAAAAAATAAAGAAAAACTTACTAATATAAATCATATCAGTGAGTTTATTTGTGATAATTAAAATTAAATATGCCGCCTGATATTTCCAGGGTGCAAAACCTGTATCTGCTCTTAATGCAACCAAATGGCAATTCAAGCCCCAGGGGCGAAGGAACGACTTTAAAATTTAACTTTCGTAAAAATGGCTGCAAACCAAAAATTTTACCTATCAATGGAAGATGAAAGTGGCCCGCCAAAGTAAGCGCAACTTTTTTAGCATTAGAGCCAATAACATTTCTTAAGTGTCTGATTACATTCGGATCGTGAATCACAATAATTGCCTTATCTGCTGGTTTTAAATTATCAGAGATAAATTGAAATTGTTCGTCTATCATCCTTGTGGCAAAATCTTTAGTTTCTAAATCTGGCGCGTCAAAAGAAGCGCGGATAACCTCTGAATTTAACAACAAAAAAGTAAATCTTTCTAATATAAAACTCTGCCATGGGGGCCCCATCGTTTCCCTGGCCAACTTAAATGCTTCTTTCGTCATACCGCTCTTATTCTGCGCTCCAAGCAACCACCCAAGTTTAAATTGAGAAAGAATTTTCACAAAACGATTAAAAAAACCCACGTCGTGTCCGCCCCAAACGAACTTTTTTGGCACCAAAGAAAAACTATTCTCAAGGTGCTGGCAAAAAATATTCCAAGTAAATCTTGCTTTTTTGTTTACCATCCCTCGTTCGTTAGTTCCGTGTATATTGTCTCCAAGAGAAATAATTAAATCATAAGGACCTAAATTTTTAGCGTCGCGCAACATATTTTTATAAGCGCTACTCGCTCTTTTATCCCACGTAGCTAAGTATGCTTTACTTATCTTAGTTGGCATTTTTGAAACTAAAAATGGCCACCATACCTTATCCTCTGGCTCGCTTGCCAAAGAAAAATGAGTATCAGAAAACAGCAAGATTCTCAAATAACACCTCCTTTAAAATATTCCGGTTTTCAGTTTTTTAATTTGTAAGAACTAATTTTAATATAGTGTTTTAATATGATTTGTCAAGTCTTTTATTAATATCCTGTCTTGTTTTGTTGTGTCACGATCGCGAATAGTAACTGTATCGTTTTCTAAAGTTTCGAAATCAATCGTCACTGCCTTTGGCGTGCCGATTTCGTCTTGGGAATAATATCTTTTTCCAATGTTTCCTCTGTCGTCAAAAGCAACAACAAAATCTTTTTTCAGCATATTGTATACTTCTCTTGCTTTTTTAACCAACTCCGGCTTGTTTTTTAAAAGAGGAAACACCGCGACTTTGTACGGCGCCAAGCTTGGTTTTAATTTTAAAACAACTCTGTCTTTTTCTTCCGTGTAGGCGTCAATTAATAAAAAGAGAAACGCCCTATCAACGCCGCCAGAAGTTTCAATAATATTTGGAATGAATTTTTCATCCGTTTCATGATCAGTATAGCTTAAATCCTGGCCGGAATATTCTGAATGCCTTGATAAATCCCAATCGCCACGCCAATGAATACCTTCCATTTCTTTTCCAACTGAAGACGCTGTGTATTCAATATCAAAAGCTTTTTTTGCATAATGCGCCAATTTTTCGTGTTTATAAAATCCAAGATTTTCCGGATGGGTGAAAATACTCTTATACCAATTCATTCTCTCTTTTTTCCAGTATTCAAACCACTTCTCCATTTCGTCAGGACGGCAAAACCATTGCAAATCCCACTGTTCAAATTCTCTCTGCCTAAAAAGAAAATTCCCCGGAGTTACTTCATTTCTAAACGCTTTTCCTATCTGACAAATTCCAAAAGGAATTTTTATGCGCGTAGTGTCCAACACATTTTTATAATTAAGATAAATCGTCTGACACGCCTCGCCTCGCAGATAAGTATTAGTTTTTTCACCTTCAATAATACCAAGCTGGGTTGGCATTAAAGTATTAAAAAACTTTGGTTCAGTAAGCGGGCCTCCGCAATCCGGACATTTATCTCCTTTTATATCGTCTGCCTTAAAACGATGGTGGCATTTTTTGCATTCAACAAGCGGGTCAACAAAACTTTTCATATGGCCGCTGGCTTCCCATACTTTAGGATTAGTTATAATCGCGCCGTCAATGCCGACAATATTATTATGCTCTTTTGTCATCCAATCCCACCATAATTTTTTAAGATTATTTTTCATTTCCACTCCGAGCGGGCCAAAATCATAAAAACCCTGCAAGCCCCCGTAAATTTCAGAACCCGGGAATACAAAACCCCTTCTCTTGCATAAAGATATGATTTTATTCATTAATCCTGCCTGCGCAGGCAGGTCTGCATTATTTTCTTCTTTCTTCATAGTTTTGTCATTGCGAGGAGCGAAGCGACGAAGCAATCTGTTCTCGAAAGTTAAGATTGCTTCGTTGCGACTCGCAATGACGATATAATTATTTTATTGCACTGTTCCGCCGTTGCTAAAATCGTCAGGCAGGCTTGTATTTACAGCAGAGCCATTTCCCTCAATAACTGCTCCCGTAAACTGGTCTTCCCCCGTAATATTTACCTCTCCTATAATAGGGGCAGATATTCCTCTTTGATAAATTGACGGGGTTAAAGAAACCTGAAAAGATATAGAAGGAGAAACTCCCGATACTCCAGCGCCGGCCAAAACATCGCCGGCTGACCAGATAATCTCCCGGCTGTTATTGTCAAAAGAAAATTTTGAAGACTCGCTTTCAGGCAAAATTTTTCCTGTCAAACTGGCGTTTTGGGGCAAAACTGCTTTCACTTTTGCATTTTTAACATCGTTAAAATAATTTTTAATATCCCATGTTATGGTATAAGTGGTAATTTGGCCGGATGCCGGCGGAACCGGCCCGGAGTTTATAATTGAAGAGTTTTGATAATATCCTTTTTGCAAAATTTCCAATTTTGAATTAATTTTTGTGGCAAATTCCTGAATAATTTGAGATATATTGATATTATTCTTTATTAATAAATTATTTTTTTCTGAGTCAGAGGGAGTCCATTTATCTTTGGTTTTTACATAAAATTCTACTTTTTCTTCTTGTTGCGCATTTAGACGGATTAAGGCCGGAACTTGTTTCCAGTCCCAAACAATTAAATTGCTGTTTGACTGAACCTGCCCTTCCGGGGCTTTAATAGTGGATAAATCTAAGGCAGACCCGTCAATCTTGGTTATTATAAATAAATTATCAAAAGGAGTAGAGCCGATATTCCTGAAAAAAACTTCAAAATGCAGACTTTCGCCGGGGCTTGCAATATAATTAGAAGAGCCGTTAACTAATTGCGATATAAAAAGCAAGGGCTCAATAACCTCTACTTCTTTTTGCGCCTCTTTTATAACAATAAATTCTCCGTCAAGCCATATGCCGATTTTTGATTTAAAGGTCAAACGGCCGCCTGTGCTTGCCGTAACTCTTCCCTTAACGCTAATCCTCCCTCCCTCAGCCTTATTCAATGTTTGAAGCTTCCACTCTGACTTGTCTAAAGAAGGAGGAGTTGATTCTTCAAATTCAAAGCCGTTCACCGCTTCTATTTTAAGGCTTAAATTTTCAAGGGGAAAATCTATATTGGAAAAATAATTAACTAAATATTTTATCTCTTTGCCTTTTTCCACTTTAGACGGCAGATCAAAGTCCAGGGTTATGGGGGTTGTTTCTATTTTTGTGGTAAACGAGGTGTCTGCCTCATAGCGGGCTGTAATATTTTTAGGTATATAAGAAATAGATGCCTTTGCCACCTTTAAATCATTTTCCTTTCCCAAAAGACGGCCTTTAAATTTTACAAATTCTTCGTCGCCGGGATATATGTCTTTTAAATCTTTTGCAATTCTTGTTTTATCATCTTCTGTCAAAGAATTTTCCGGAAACTCAAACACAAGCCTTGGCTGTTCTAAAACAAAGTTCCCGTTATTTTTATATTTGACGGTATATTCAATTTCATCTCCTGTTTTAGCCACATCTTTGCTCAAAATATCTATTTTTAAAACTTCTTTTGAAAAAATCCGTTCCCTGTAAAACCAAAATCCGAAAAATCCTCCTATGATAATTATAATCAATAAAAAGAAAACAATGCCTTTATTCATAATGTTGTTTTTTATTTATAATAATGACTAGATAAAAAATATGAATAATAATCGTCAGAAATTTTTTTTAATAATTCCAAAGACTGCTTTTCAATTCTTAATTTAGACAAAATATGCCAATCTTTTTTTAAAATTATTCTTACTAATTTAACAATGTCTGAATTTATTTTTTGGGATGCGTTGTCTTGTCCAGAGCATTTTTGGCAGACAACTCCTCCCTCTTTATAAGAAAAATAAACATCGCAGGGGTTTAATTTTTCTTGGCAAATCGCGCATTTATAAACTTCCGGCGAATAGCCTAAAACAGAAAAAAAATTCCATAAAAAATAATAATAAATTAAACAATAAACAGCAGATGACGAACAATCGTTTAATTTTTCAAAGGTTTCTTTCAGCAGGTCCCAAATGTGGCTATCTTTTTCTTGGCCATTTATAAAATTATTTAAAACATCGGCAATTTTGTTAATAATTTCTAATTTTTTTGAATCGTTTTTTATATTTTTGAATTTTTCTATTGAAATTGCGTCTGTAAGGGTTTTATAATTCTTGCCCTGTATAAATTCTATGTCTGACAAAGAAAAGACTTCAATTCCTCCCCTTAATTTTGAAATAATTTTTCTTATTGCCCGGGCTCTTATTTCTAATCTTCCAAGGTCTTTTGCAAAAATAGTAAAAATCCTGTCTGATTCAAACCTGTCGTCTTTTTTGATTACAAAACATTCAGTTTTATGGCGAAGCGTCATTTGTGGCAAATAATAATATTATTTAAAGGGAAATTCTCTTTTTTCCGCTTCTTCCAGAAACTTTATTTCTCTTCCCATTTTTGTTTTTTTTGTAAAATCCTGTTCTTGGCCTTTTTGTTTTTTCAGCTCGTTTAAAGATCTGGAATATTCTCCTTTTGATATAGAAGAGCTGTATTTGCGGGGAAAATATTTAATTGCCAGCTTTCCCTTTTCTCTTTCTGAAAGCTGCCGGCCCTGGCCTATTTTAATATCGGTTTTTTTAAAAAACTCTTTAAGCTGTCTCTTTGGTATTTCCGGTTTTTTTTCAAATAAAGACATATTATATTTTTTTAATTGCTAATAATATTTTTTTGTTGTCGGCTATAATTTCTTTTTGCAGAACATTGTCCATATTTATTTTTTGGCTAAAATAAAAATCTTTTATTTTAATTTCTTTTTGAATTATTTTTTTGTTTTTTTCTAAAATTTCGCTTATATTTTTTTCACAAGCAAAGAAAACCAAAATTTCGTCTGCCGGATTTAACCCTGTTTTTTTTCTCATATCTTGTATGTGGCGGGTAATTTCCCTGATAAATCCTTCTTCTTTTAATTCTTCTGTAATTTTCGTGTCAAGCTCTAAATCTTTTTTTATTTTACTGTCAAAAATAATTTTTTTAATATTTGTTTCTTCTTTTATCAATTCTAAAAATTCTTCCTTATTTTTTATTTTTAAATTTTTATTCTTCACTTTAACCGAAGCTATGGGCTGGCGCACTTTTATATTTTTTTGCGACCTTTCAGCCAGAATTAAATTTACAAGAGACCTTGTTTCGTCCATTTCTTCTTCTAATTCTAAATCTGTTTGGCTGTCTTCTTTTAGTTCTGGCCAGCTACACAAATGTATTGACTCTGGCATATCTTCTGTTTTCAAATTAAAATACATTTCTTCTGCAAAAAATGGCATCACGGGAGCGATTAATTTTGTAAGGCTTAAAAGAACGAAATAAAGGGTGTTTATTGCCTCTTCTTTGTCTTTGTTATTTTTGTGAAATCTTTTTCTTGACCTTCTTATATACCAGAGAGACAAATCGTTGATAAAAAAATCTTCTATTGCTAAAACCGATTTTGCAATACTATATTTATCAAAATTAAATTCTGCTATTCCGATTAAGTGGTTGATTTTTGACAATATCCATTTGTCTAAAATATTGTTTTGATTTTTTTTTAATTTTTCGCTGATTTTTCTATCGTTTTTTGCATATGTGTTAAAAAAAGAATAAATATTGTAAAGCACCAATAATTTTCTCTTTGTTTCTTCTGCTGTATTATAGCCAAAATTCATATTTTCTGCAGGATTTTGCTTGGCATACATCCAGCGCATCGGGTCAGCTCCTATAATATCAATTGCTTCGTCAAACCAAATGGCGTTTCCTTTAGATTTGTGCATTTCTTCTCCTTTTTCGTCGCGAACCGAAGCATATCCGAATATCGTTTTCATTGGAGCTATTTTTTCTAAAACAGCCGACATCACCAGCAAAGAATAAAACCAATTTTTGAACTGGCCGGGAAATGATTCGCAAACCAGCTCGGCTGGAAACCATTTTTTCCACCGTTCTTTGTCTGAAAAATATCCGGTAGTTGAAAAAGACACTATGCCTGCATCTAACCAGGGATTTCCAACATCTTTTATCCTATGGGCATTTTGCCCGCATTTTTGACATTTTATTTTTATATTATCTATCCATGGCCTGTGCGGAGAATGACCGGTAAATTCTTCCCATCCCTCAATGGCTCTTTTTTCCAATTCTTCTTTTGAACCAATAACTTCAAAATTATTGCATTTTTCACATTCAAAAATCGGCAAAGCCAGGCCCCAGTATCTTTTTTTAGAAATCAGCCAGTCTTGCATATTTTTTAACCAATCCAATTCTCTGTCTTTGCCAAATCCCGGTATCCAATTAATTTTTTTAACTATGTCAATTAAGGGCTTGCGTATTTTTTCCATAGAAATATACCATTCGTCAACCACCCTCCAAACTAATTCCTGTTTGCATCTCCAGCACGTAGGGTATCTGTGCTCATAATCTTCTAATTTATAGAAAAATTTTCCTCCTTTATGGTTTTTTAGATATTCAAAAATAATTTCCGGATTTTCTTTTGCGTTTTTTCCTGAAAATTCGTTCATTTTGTCTAAATAAAAAGCGCCTTCATCAATTATGTCAATAACCGCCAAATTCTCTCTTTTTGCAATTTTAAAATCTTCCTCGCCGGCTCCCGGGGCGGTATGAACCATTCCCGTTCCTTCGGTTTCGGTTACTAAATCTTTATCTAAAACAACCTTATGAAATGTTTCCGGTTTTTCATTTTTAATATTTTTAACCCTTTCCAATCCGTCAAAAGGACCTTCATATTTTAATCCCTTTAAATCTTTCCCTTTTATTGTTTTTTTAAGCTTAAATTCTTTTTCTAATATTTTTTTAGCCAGGCTTTTTAATAAAACCAACTTTTCTCCGTTAGCCTCAAATACGCCGTAATCAAAGTCGGGATTTATAACCAGGGCCACATTGGCCGGAATTGTCCATGGAGTAGTTGTCCAAACCAAAAAACTGGTTTTTTCCCAGCTTTTGTCTAAGATGGGAAGTTTAAAATAAACAGCCCTATGAATAATTAATTTATACTCTTCTGTTAAAATTTCGTGCTGTGAAATTGCTGTTCCGCATCTCGGGCACCAGGGAACAGAATCCTTGCCCTTATATAACAATTCCTGTTCGTGGCACTTTTTTAAAAAATGCCAAATAGCGTAATTGTTTTCATCAGACATTGTATAATAAGAATTTTTCCAATCCATCCATTGGCCGAGGCGAATTGATTGTTGGGTTTGAATCTCTGAATACTTTTTCACTCTTTCTTTGCATTTATCAACAAATTTATCAATTCCATATTTTTCAATATCTTTTTTATTTTTAAAACCCAGTTCTTTTTCTACCTCTACCTCCACCCATAACCCCTGGCAATCAAAGCCGTTTTGATATCTTAGGTCAAAGCCCTTCATCGCTTTATATCTTTGTAATAAATCCTTATAACTTCTGCCCCAGGCATGATGAACCCCCATAGGATTGTTAGCTGTAATTGGTCCATCCAAAAAAGACCATCTGGCCTTCCCCTGATTTTTGTCCTTTAGTTTTTCAAAAATTTTGTTTTCCTGCCAAAATTTCAATATTTTTTTCTCATTTTCCGGAAAATTAAACATATATATTTATTATTTTTCTTCTTTTAAATATCGTTTCAAAAATTCTTCCCTTTTGATGGTTGCCATAGCAATATCTCTTTCATCTTCGCTAAAATACTGTCTTCTAAATTCTTCATTTATCTCTCCTTGGACTTCAAAGCCAAGTTTTTCAATTAATTTAGGATTTTTTGCAACTATCCAAGATGTTGCCTCAATATCCTCAATTTTTTCGTTATTTTTAACCACTTCAGCTAATTTTTGTAATCCATCAAGTACCAAGCTTCTTAATTTACCAATTCCTATATCCCTTGCATGAGCCAAATGAATATGCACATAATTATCATGACCTCCATAATACATTATTTCATTTAACGGCTTCATTCCTTCCTGGTTCATAACAACCTCTCTTGCCATTTGTTCAAAAGCTTGCGGATTATTTTTTCTAAAAGTGAGAATCGGCTCCAACGCCGATATTACGCCGTCAACAAATTGCTTCTCGTCATCTATTTGTGAACACGCTTCTATAGATTGTTTAATTTTTACGCCGTCAAAAGCATCTAAATCTAAAATCCCACCTAATCTTTTAATGACAACCTCTGCTCTTTCGCGACCGTCTTTGTGTTGCTCAAAAACCGTTGCAAATGATTTTTTCGCTCTTTCTATCTCTGAATCTTTTTTTTCTAAATTCTCCGGCGTTAGTTGCGATTCCGGCTCTTGCGACTCTTGGCGATTTATTTCGTTCATTTTTTAAAAATTATTTATAAATAGAATGGCCGCCGATGGCGTGGAATATGACGACTTTTCTGCTTTTAAATTCAAAAATTATTCTACAATCATAATCAACAGAAAATGACCACAAATTTTGAAATTTTCCGCTTAGTTTGTGGGTTTTCAAACGGTTATCAAAAAAATTCTTGCGAAAAATATTTTCCTTTATTTCCGCTTTTATCTTTAAATACTCATTTATTCTTTTATAATCTTTTACAAATCGCAGGGAGTAAATGATTTACATAATAAAATTACCTTAAATCCTTTAATGACTTAAGAATTTTTCCTTTGCCCTGTTCTATTTCTTTTTGACTTATTCTTATTCTCCTCAATAAATCCTCTTCTTCTAATCTTTCCCGAATGAGTTCTCTTAAAAATTCGCTTTTGCTTGAATATTTTCCTTTTCTCACCGCTTTGTTTAAATCAGAAACAAGTTCTTTTGATAGTGAAATATTAACAATTGAGCGCATAAAATTATCTTGTTAATTATAATGTAATTTGTGTAATAATTTGTATTACATTATTATTTTATCTTTTTTGAAACCATTGTCAAGTTAGTTAGCTGTGTAAAAATTACATTTTCTCTAATGGTTCAATTCCAAGCAGCCACATTCCGTTTTTCATAACGGCAACAAAAGCGTTTGTAAGCGCTAATTTATAAGGAGAAAATTCGTCTTTTTTATTAACAATTTTATTTTTCGCGTAATAACTGTTAAACGCGCCAGCTAATTCTGTAAGATATAATGTTATGCTGTTGGGCTGATATTCCCTGCTTGCTTTTTCTATCACCTCTGGAAAATGATACATCATTTTTTCAATTAAACTGATCTTTTCCGGTATTTTTTTAAAAGAAGGATTTATTTTTTCATTTTTTGCTTTTTTTAAAACCGACATTGCTCTTGCATAAGAATATTGAAGATGGGGCCCGGAGTCGCCCTCAAAAGAAACAGATTTTTCAAAATCATAAACAATATCAGAACCAATTGATTGTTTTAAAATCGAATATCTTATAGCTCCGATCGCCACGCTTTCTGCAATTTTGTTTTTCTCTATATCCGACAAGTCTCTGTTTTTAATCTTCTCTTTTATTAATTCTTTAATTCTTTCTATTAATGATTCTGCTGTTATAACCCTTCCCGTCCTTGACGACATTTTTCCTTCGGGCAGTCTCAGTATTCCGTGCCCGATATGTTTTGTTTTTTTCGCCAAACTGGGATTTATTTTTTCCATTGCGCAAAGCATTACTTTAAAATATTCATTTACTTCGTTTCCTGTCACAATAAAAGACTGGTCATATTTATATTTTTTATACTTTATTTCAGCCAGTCCCAAATCTTTTGCCTCGTAGGTTGGCAAACCTTCTGAATTAATAAAAACCCTTGTATGAAGCCCATATTTTTCACCCTTAAAAACAATTGCTCCCTTGTCTCCTTTTTCAAAAATTCCTTTCTTTAAACCTTTTTCTACAATCTTTTTTCCTAAATCAGAAACATGGCTCTCAAAAATAAAATAGTCAAATTTTGTGCCAAGTTTTTTATAAATCTCGTCAAAATGCTCTAAGCTCCACTTTTTTCCCTTGTCATAAATTTTATTAATCTCTTTATCAGATCGTTTAAAAATCTTTTTATTTAATTCAACAATTTCTTTTTTTGCATTTTCGTTTTCTTCGTGCATTTTAGAACCATAGGCATAGGCCATGCTTAAAAACTTCATTTTAGATTCAAGAGAGTCGCTGTTTTTTGGAAACATTGGATGACTCGGTAAATTTAAAATTCCCCACACTGCCTTTGCTACTGAAATTCCAACATCTGATTGATAGCAAGCCCTTTTTACTTTAGCTCCCTGAAATTCAAAAATACGAGACAACGACTCTCCAATGGCATTGTTCATTAAATGCCCAATATGGAATTCTTTTAAAATATTCGGGTCCGTATAATCTAAAATAATCCTTTTATTTCTCAACTCTTTTCCTTTGCCATAATTTTTGTTTATGTTTTTTAAATTATCAATAAAAACTTTATCTGCAACAAAAAAATTTATAAATCCCGACCCCGCAACTTCTATTTTAAAAAATAGACCATTGTTTCCAATTTTTTCTTTTATTAAATTTGCAATTTCAACCGGACTTTTGCCTATTTTTTTAGATAAAACCAGCGCAACATTGGTTGAATAGTCGCCATGGCTTTTTTCGCCAGGAATTTCAACTGAAAAATTCAAATCTCCCGCTTCAGCAGACAGGTCTTTTTGAAGGCCATTGATTGCTTTTTTAATTATTTCTTTTATTTCTTTTCTCATTTAAAATAAATTTTAGCCTGCCTAATTTCCTACGATCGTAGAAAATCGTGACAGCTAAAATTTTCAAATTATGGTGGTTCCTATAAACGGCTTATTGTTTAAAAAATTTTTCAGCCTTTCTAAATTTTTTCCGTTGATTATAACTACTTTTAATTTCAATTTCTCCGCCAGTTTTGATGCCCTTGGATCAAAGGGCATAGATAACCCCGGAGACCATTTATCTCCGACGATTTTTCTAAAATCTGGCCAACTTATTTCTTTTATTGATTTAGCATCTGAAAATTCTTTTGGATTTTTATCGTACACATAGTCGATGTTTGTAAGATTTATAATTGTTTTAATATTGTTAGTTTTAGCCGACAAAACAGAAACATAATCCGTTGACCAGCCAGACTTCCAACCCGCCCCGACCATAATTTTTTTTTCTGTTTTTGTAACTTTTTTTGTTCTTGGCATTTTAACTAGA
>JBBTQJ010000022.1:0-19537 GCA_038065755.1 Patescibacteria group bacterium
GGAAGAAGAGGAAGAAGAGGAAGAAGAGGAAGAAGAGGAAGAAGAGGAAGAAGAAAATCCTCCATATGCAGAGAACTTAGAAGTTTCTGCCGGATTATATTGCGCTTATATTCCATCGGCTGGCATAGCTTATTTTAATTGGATTTATCAAGACGACGACGGATTATCTGGCTTTGACGACAATGAAATAAAATTTATATTACAAATAGACAATGACCAAAACTTTACTTCTCCGGAAATTCAGAGAACGTTTGATAATCTTGACAACCCGCCAGGAACAAATAACCAGCAACCAATTTTGGTAAAAATAAAACCGCCAAGTCAGCCCATTAATTGCCCTGGTTGCGATCATATTTATTATGAAACTCCTTATTATTGGAGGGTAGAAGTATATGAAAAAACAACCGGCCTTTCTTCCGGCTGGATATATTATGACGATATAGACGGAAGCGATGATTTAGATGGAAATTCAAAAACATACACTTATCCATATAGTCACCCGGCCCCAATTCCAAGTTTTGTTCCTATTCCGGAGATCGCCAGGCCAAATCAGCAAATTTATTTTTACGACTCGTCTGTTTGTTTTGACAACAACCTCAACTCTTTTTACTGCGACCAATTAATTCCTTCTAATTGCATAGACGGCAAGTGCTATACGTGGAATTTTGGAGACCTCTCAACTTCAAACACAATAGGAAGCGTTTATCACAGCTATGCAGACCCTAATACATATTATGCAAGCCTGCAGGTTTGCGATGATTTTGCCTGCTGTGATATAACAGAAGACGTTTCGGTGAAAAAAGCAGGGTTTCAATTATGGAAAGAAATATCTCCATTTTAAATTTGTTTTTTTTTAAAATTATGCTATATTATCTAATATGAATATAATAACAAAAAAAATTATAGAAAATAAAAAAATATTATCTCTGGTTTCATTGGTTATTTTTTTGGTTGCGGTTGCCATGGCCGGAGCGGGGGCTATGATTTTTTATTATTTTAAATACGGCGCGGTTTCACAAAACGAAGAACCAAAAACAGAAAACACAAGTACATTTATTATCCCTGAAATAAACAGAGAAATGGTTGTTTGGAAAATAAACGAGGGGAAAGAATTTTTATTAAGAGCAGAAAACAAAGAAACCGGCGGTTTTTATAAAATGTACGACGTTTTAAAAGACGATTTTGGAAAACAAGTTCACACTGTTTATTCGGCCTCAATTGTTTACACTTTTTTAAAAATTTACGAGTTTGACAAAGACCAGAGGATACAAGACAACATTGGCAAGTGGGCAGACTTTCTTCTTTCAATGCAAAACCAAGACAAAAAAGACAAAAGATACGGCGCTTTTTCTTATTCTTATGATTTAGAGAAAAAAGAAAAAGAAAAAAAATATGTTGTGGGAACATCTGCTTTAAACATTCTTACTTTGTTAAAATTATATGAGTCAAACACAGACCAGAGATATTTAGAAGCTTCTAAATTAGCAGGGGATTGGCTGATAACCATGCAAGAAGAAGACGGGGGAATGAAACAATATGCAAGATACGACGAATCAAAACAGAAATGGGTTTTCGCGACAAAAGAGTCATTTTTATACGACGGCCAGGTTTTAACCGCCTTATCAAGGCTTTATAAAAAAACAGGCGAAAAAAAATATTACAATTCAGCTGAAAAAATTGCTAAGCGCTTAGCAGAACTATATGAAGAAAAGAGGGGTTATATTGTTGACGAAGTGAGAACAGAAAATCCAATATCAAACTCCTGGGTGGTAATGTCTTTGACAGAATTTTACAAAAACGCCAACCCAAATAAACGATACAAAGATATTGTTTTTGAATTAGCTGAAAAAATTGCAAAAAACCAAAAAACAAATTCAAAAAATCTTTTGAACCAGGGTATGTGGAACGGAGCTTATTCTACAAGCGGCGTTGGGTGGATATCTGAAGTAATGACAGAAATTTATCAATTTTGTTTAGAAGAGAAAACAGGAGATTGCGAAAAATACAAAAACGCCGCCATTTCAGCGACAAGATGGCTTATGCAAAACACTTATTCAAAAGACAATAATCCCTCTTATCTTAAGAATCCCGCAATGGCCAACGGAGGAATTTATTGGAATTCTAAAAACTTATACGTAAGAACCGACTCCAACTGCCACGGCCTCAACAGCTACATCGGCATAGTCAACGAAATAGAATAATAAAAACATAAGTACTATGATTAATTTTAAAGATAAAATAATTTGGTCGTTGATAATTTTACTTATTCTTTTTGCCATCGGACTTTCGCTGGTGATTATAATAAAAATGGGAACAGAAAAAGGAGCAAGAGATACAGAAAGAATACAAGAATTAAAACAGGTTCAGTCTGCTTTAGAATCATATTACAAACAAGCAAAATTATATCCTCAGGGAACTTTTTTTAGCATTTGGGACAGCAATTATAGTCATAACACAAATTATTGGAGCGGCGGTGAAGAACCTTGGTCAACAGCTTTTTACGACGCTTTAGTGGGAAATGGTTATTTAGATTCGCTTCCCTTGGACCCGGCAAACAGTGAAGGCGGCGATGAAAATTATTTGGGTGACGCGCCAGTTACTGATCAAGGATATATTTATTGGTCAGATAACGGGCAACATTATATTTTGGGAACTAATTTAGAAAAAGGAGGTGTTTCTCCCGACAACTGGGGGAATTACCAAATTAAAGGCGGAAAATGGTAAATTAGTAATAATAAATTTTTGTTTTTATAATACAAAACAGCTGAAATAAATTCAGCTGTTTTGATTTTTTAGTAATTTTAATTAAGTAAACTTTCCAAAACTATAAAAGATTCTTTTTTAAATTTTTGAATAAATTTTTCAATATCTTCTATAAATGGTTTTCCGGTGCGAAAATTATAATAAAAAGGCACGAATTTGCTTTCCATTTTAACAAATTCCCAGGGATGAAAATAGATAATCGGAATCGCTCCCTTTTTTAAAGAACCTTTGCAAGCAGAGATTACTCTGTTTATGCCAAACAATCTGATAAACACCCAGCTTATTGGTAGACGAAAAAAGCTGACAGAAGCGGGTATTTCTATAATGTTGCTGTTTTTTAGAGGTTTAAAAATTTTAGTTGGCTTATTTAAGTTGTTATAATATCCGGGCAGATAACAAGGGTGTAGAGAACTGTCGTATTTAAAATTTAAACTATCTAATATCTCAATCAATTTTTCTGAATACTGCATTTGCGGGGAGCGAAAACCCCGAATATTTTTTTGTGTTATTTTTTCTAAGATTTCTTTCGCCTTAATTATATCTTGTTTTATATCCAAATTTTTATTGCCCCTGTAGAAATGGTTGTAGCCATGGCAGGCAATTTCGTGGCCCATTTTTTGAATAAGTTTGACTTGCTCTGGCTCCCTTTCTGCAAAATATCCGGTTACAAAAAATGTGGCTTTTATATTATATTTATCAAATAAATCTAAAATAACCTCATTTCCTTTTTTACTGAAAGAAGTCTCGCCGTTTTCTTTAACTGTTTTACCCTCAAGCAAGGGGCAATCCCATTCTTCACAATCTATTGTTAGGGCAATCATTTTATTTTTTTTAGTTTAAATATAAATAAATTTTTAATTTTTTCCATTACGATAATTTGGTAGTTTTCAGGGATATTTTTAGTATCCATTAAAATTAACCAGTAATTATCTAAATTATCAGTTGACTTGGCAATATTGAATTCTCGGAATCTGCCGTAATCAGTGGCATAATTTTTTAACCAGCTGGGATTAAAAATAATTGGTTCATCATTATATTTTTTAGAATTAATTAAATATTGTTTTACCTGGTCCCATGTGGAATAATTAGGTTTTTCAAGATAAATATTATATTTATATAAAATAATCGGAACAATAATCAGACAGTAGACGATGATAAAAATAGGAATTATTTTTTTTAATCTGTCTTTCATTTTCTTGTTAATATTAAAAATAAATTTAAAACTATTGTGTAGTTAATCAAAAAAAACGAGCTTATTATTTTTGTTTTTAAATTTTTTATATTTGAGGCAATATAATACAGCATTGCAAACCAGGCAATTGACGGCAGATATAAATATCTTCCCAAATCATAAATATCGCGAAAATTAGAAAAGATGAATATTGCAATTGATAAAGCCAGCCATATTGTAAGAAATAATAATTTTTTATCTCTCAGTCCATAATAAATTAAGAAAGGCAATAAAAATAAAATAAACATCGCCAATGTTATTTTAGCGATATGAGAGGCAGGAATTATAGTAATCATATAATTAACATAATCAAGGAAGCGGTATAACATATGCGCCCCAAAGTTTATACCGCCAAAGCTGGTTATTACCGCAGAACCATTCATTCTAGCAAAGGTGATTAAAATTATTGGCAGAGACAATATTAAATATGGCAATAAAATTAGGTCGGGTTTTATAAATTTAAAAATTTTCTCTCTTTGAATTATAATATAATAAGCCAGCAAAATAGGAATTGTGAATATAGCTATTTCTTTTGTAAATGTTCCGAGAAAAAAACTTAATAACGATAAAAAATAAAAGAAAGTATTTTTTGTTTGAAAATATTTTATTACTGACAATAATGCAGATAATACTAAAAAAATAGTCAGTCCCTGATTAATTCCAGAGGCTATCCACCCCACAGTTAGGAAGTTTAAATAATAAATTGTGAAACTTAAAGTTGCTAAAAACGAGAAAAGATTATTTTTAATGAATGCTTTTAATAAAAAAAAGACAATCATGGTATTTATTATATGAATCAAAGTGCAAAGCAAATGATAAAAAAAATGGTTTTTATCATAATTGGTTGCCATTTGCCTCCAAACAAGCAGTATAACAGGATTAAAGTAGGCAGAAGTTGGGCCGCCTCCTTGAGAAAAATATTTGTAGTCGATGATTTTTTTAAATGTATTTCTATTCTGTGCCTCCCTGTATAATTCCATAACATCATATCCGCCAAGTTTAGTTTTAAAATGAGGACTGTATAAAAAAATAATAGAAGATATTAAAACCAATAAAATCAGTGAAGTTTTTAAAACATCAGTTTTATTAATTTGATTAGCCATTTTTAATCAGTTTATTTTTAGAAAATCTAAGTTTTAAGCAATCTATTACGGTGCGGTAAGTTATTTTTAGCGAGCACTTTGATTTACCGGCAATTCTTTTTTGCACATTTATCGGATAAGTTATAACTGGAACTCCTTGCATTTTAAAACCCAGCAATGTTTCAATTTCAATCATTCCGTATCCGTATCTAAAGTTTATTTTTTCCAAATATTTTCTTCTCATTAATTTTAAAGAATTGTGGTCTTTTACTTTTATATCAAACAATAGAGAAATATAGGCGTTATAAATAAAAGACATTATTTTTCTAAGCGGGCTGTTATATTTTATTTTTTTAATAGGCGACCCCATAACGAAATCAAGATTGTTTTCTTTTGCGTAACCATACATTTTAAAAAGGTCTTGGGGCGGGTATTGGAGATCGGCGTCAAGAAAGGAAACAAAGTCATTTTCTGACATTTTAAAACCTTCTCTTATGGCGCCTGAATAACCTTTATTCTTTTCGTAAAATGCATATTTTATTTTTTGGTTTTTTTCTATAAGTTCAAGAATTATTTGATGGGAGTTATCTGTGCTGCCGTCGTTAACAAAAATCAGCTCATAGTCTGAGTTTTTAAAAGTTTCAGTTATCTGCAAAAAACATTCTTTTAAGCAGTCTTCTTCATTGTAAACAGGCACTACGATAGAAATGCTCATATAATTAATTTAAGATTAAGGCGATGTGATTTTTTCTAATTTAAATACGAATAAATTTTTAAACTCCTTAGTCGCAACTATTTGATAATTTTTTGGAATATAATTTTTATTCATAGAAATCAGCCAATAGGTATTAAAATTGTTATTTTTTTTGGCAATATTTAAATTTAAAGGCAATCCTCGACCCGTATTGATATTAATAACAGCATAAGGTTTTAACCAATTGGGATAAAGAACAACAGGCTCATTTTTATAATTTCCAGAAGTAATAAAATATTGTTTTATTTGGGCCCAATCAAAACCAATTGGTTTTCTTAAATAAAAACTATACTTATATAGAATAACAATAATCAGACAATAAATAATTATAAATATTGGCAAAAAAATTTTCAATTTATTTTTCATTTTCCCGTTAGTATTAAAAATAAATTAAAAACAATAGTATAGTTAACTAAAAAGAAAGAAGCTATTATTCTCGCTTTCATTTTTTTTATATTTGAAACTATATAATATAACAATATAAACCAAACCATTGATGGCAAATATAAATATCGAGATGAATTATAAACATAATTAAAATTAAGAAAAATAGGGGTAGAAACTAACAATAACAACCAAACCGTAAGAAATAATAAATTTTTATTTTTTAATCCAAAATAAATAAGAACAAAAAACAACGATAAAGAGAATGCGGAGGTTAATAATTCAATATTAAAAGATACAGGAATAATTGTAATAAGAAAATTAATGTAATCAATGAGGCGATAAAATGCGCCTATACTTAAATCAAACCCAGAGCCTGCCGCCGCTAAAGGAATCATTCTTGGTCTGATAATAGTAATTAAAATTATAGGCAAAGATAATATAATATATGGAATAATAAAAAGGTCAGTTTTTATAAACTTTAACTCTTTTTTTCTTTGAAGAATAAGATAATAGGCAAACAATATTGGAACCGAAAAAACTGTTATTTCTTTTACAAATGTTCCGGAAAAAAATAATAATAACGATAAAATATAGAAAAAAATCTTTTTTGTTTTAAAGTATTCTATTATTGAAAGAAATGTAGTTAACATAAAAAAAGCAGTTAATCCCCATGTAATTCCGGAAGCCACCCATTTCAATGTGTTAAAATTCAAAAAGAAAACCGCAAAACTTAAAGCTGCTAAAAAAGAAAATAATTTATTTTTAATAAATTTATTAGCAAGAAAAAAAACAATAATAGTATTGATCAAATGTATAAAATTACAAAGAAAATGCCACAAATATGGCTCTTCTCCAAAATTAACCCATGCATAATACCAAAACATTAATTGGAAAGGGCTATAATTAATATTAACATTTCTATGAGAAAAATATTGAATATCAAAAAATTTTCCTAGAGTGGCTCTTGTTATGCCCTCCATAATCCATGGTATGCTATCTTCATCGTCCAGCTTTTCATTAAGGTAAGGATTATAAATATTATGTATAAAAAAAATTGAAAAAGCTAAAATTGCTAAAATTAAGGAAATTTTAAAATTATTATTTTTTAGAATCTTGTTTATCATTTTTTTAATTATTTTTTGATAAAAAAGGCGTTAAAGAAAAAGTGATTCCAACGGTCGTCAGTGGTTGTTATGCTAAAAATAACATTATTTAAATTTTTGTTAAAAGGTATTTCAAAATTTTTCCAGCCTTTAACGGGATTAAATTTATCTTCGTATATTTTTTCTCCATTTGCTGAAATTGTGAAAGTTAATGTTGCTTTATCAATCTTATTTGAAATAGCTAAATCATTTAATCCGTAAAAACCAGTAATTTTTTTTACTTCTAAATTTATATTTTTATATTCTAATGTTTTTATTTTGTCTGTTTCTGGATGAAACCAAATAGCTTCTTTGAATTCATTGCCAGAAACAGCATATGATTTTCCGACAGTGTTCCATATTTTATTTTTTGAAACTAATTTTTCTTCGCAGTCCCAGCGTTCAAAAATTGCGGCTTCGGCAAACGGCGGTTTTTTTTCGTTATGCGAAAAAATTGGGTTTTCTTTGTATATTTCACACAACTTATTATCAACAGAAGCTATAGCTCTTTTAATATTTTGATAAAAATAATCATTTTCATTTGTAATTTCAGCGTCAAAGCAAAAATGCCTTTTTTTGTCGTTATCGGTATATATTGTAAATTTTATATCAGCCGGCTTGTCTTTATATAAATTAGTATCAATTTTTGTTGTTAACCAGCTCCATTTATCGGGTTGAACAACTTTTTTTAGAAAAATATCGTTAATATAAACATCCATATAAACAGGGTTTAAATTTCCACCCGTCATGCCATCGGCAATACCTGTGAAAATTTTAATCGTTTCTTCTAATTCGATATTTTTATAAACTATATTTATTTTTTCTTCATTTCTTGGGTGAGCAAATAAGCATATTTTTTCCGCTCCGCCGGATTTTATAGCGCTTATTCTAATCTGCTGCCAATCTTCTGCAGAGCTCCATGCGCTGGAAGCTCCGTTTGAAAATAGAATTTTTTGAATTGTGTCATTTTTTTCGATTTCTATCAAGGGGTTGTTAAAAATTAAGCTATTATTTTCTCTTGGGTTTTTTCTGGTAAGGTGAAAAATTTTTATCGGCTTAAAATTATTATATTCTTTTATATCATACTTATCAGTTGCCTTATAAATTGCATCATAGTTGCCATGTCGCCGGATTATCCAAATATCGTCTGAATACAAAACAGAAATATCGTTTAATTCCGGCAGGCGCGTTGCAGGTTTTTTTAAATAATATTCCATTAAGAAATTTCCCACTTGAAATTTATAGAGTATTAAAATTTGGGTATTTTCTTTTATTTTTGGCTGTAAAAAAGAAGCCGCGCCTTTCCAATTGTCAAAATAGGTTTTTTCAATCATTTGCCAGGAAGAAAACACGCTTAATAAAAGAATTAAAAAGGAAATTAAAATAATAGCTAAAGAATAATATTTTTTTTTAAATTTTGGATATTTTGGAAAAATTGCCAAATATAAAAAAGGAACAGCTAAGGCAAAATATCTGTCGGTAACAGGAGTTTTATCCGCCATAATCATTATGGCAAGTAAAATAAAAAAGACAGTTAATATTGACCAAATTTTTAAGTAAATAAATTTTTTATCTCTTTCAAAAAATATTTGAAATATAAAAAGAGAAACAATTGAGAGGCCTAAAATAATTGACAGCGTATTATTGTTTAGATAATTAATGCCGTTGATGTGAGACAATGATAATTTGATAAAGTCAAAACCCCTTTCTGAAATGCCCCAGTCCATATTTCCTCCCTGAACATTAAGTAATTGATGTCTGGCTTTTTCATAATAATAAAAAAGAGGCAAGCCCAAAATAACTGATGTAGTTATAAAAAGAACAAAAAATTTAAAGGATATCTGTTTTGAAAAAAGGTTTATTAGCGCATAAACCGCAAAAGATAAGAAAAAAATTAAAAAGATTAAATTTGAATACATTCCCGCAAAGATTGCTAAAAATAAGAAAAAAAGATATTTTTTTCTTTTAGAATTTTTGTATTTTTCAAAAAAATAAAGAACCAATAAACTTGTTAAAATCAAAAAAGACCAATGTTTAAAAGTGAGGGCAGTATCTTTTAATAATAGGGGATTAAAAAGAAATAGAGCGGTGATTAAATATTTGTTTAAGCTGTAAATTTCGCATAATTTGTATAAAACAAAAGCCGACAAAAGGAAAGTGCCAACAGATAATATTTTAAGAGCAATTTCAGATTTGCCAAAAATGCCGATATAGGTTTTTGCCAATATAAACCAAAAAGGCAGTTGATCGCCCCAGTTTTCAAAAACAATTTTTTTAATGCTCCAGTGGGAGATTCTTAAATAATCTATTTCCTGGTTGTCAAATGATTTTTCGTAAAGAAAATAAGAAGTTGCTAAAATAAAAATTAAAAAAATTAGCCAAATGCCATATTTGGATAAGAATTTTTTAGAATTATAAAACAAGATTTGAATGGCTTTCGTTTTCATTTTTTCAAGCTTAACACTAATTTGATTTTCCAGCCAAGGGTATTACTTCTATATATTGAGCCTGCTTTAACCAGCCGATATAGTCAAGGGTTAATTCAGGGGTTCCTTTTTCTACAGAATAGCCCTCTCTGTCTTTATAAGCCTCTTGCAGTCTTGGAGAAATAGGAAAAGCTTGGGCATGCGCCCGTTCTATTGAAATTAAACCCGCGAGGTCGCCATAATTTGAGGAACTAAAATCTTGTTCAGAAGATACAAGTACAAGATAGTTTCCCTTAATTTCAAAAGACTTGAGGCAGGAAGAGTCTGTATTAAATTTAGAACAGAGCGCTTGTTCTTCTGGGGGTACTCTTGATTCTGACAAATAAAAAACAGGAGTTTGTTTTAGGTTTTTTGTTGTCATTGAAAGATATGCGTCAAACCAACGTTTTGGCGGAGTAAAATTTACATCTTTTATTTGGTTATATCCGCCGAGCCATCCTGTTTTACTATGGAGAGTAACTCCGTCGCCAGCCCTGGCAAAAGTTTGGCCGTTTTCTTCAAAACCAACCCATTGATATATAACCCAAGAGCCATTTCTTATACTGCCGACATTATAACAATAGGAATAATTATTGCTTACTATTTCTGAATCCTGTGACCATCTCCATATTCTGGGGCCAATATGCAAAAATATGGGGTTAGCTCCATTGGTTTTATAATCATAATCATTAAAATAAATTAAACCAAAAAAGGGTCCTTTATTGGAATCTGGACCATTAACAATGCGCATTGATCTTACTTCGTCATTCCATCCTTCAGGTATGCTTTCGGTAATCGCCGCAGGAGGCGTGTCTCCCTTAGGATAACAGTCATTATTTCCATAAAAATAAACGCCGGGAGTTTCTTTTATAAGCATATATGAATTTGCTTCATATATATCAACCCAGCCGCCGCATCTTATTCTTTTTACTGAAAAAAGATTTTTAAAATTATAGTCTTTGTATAAATAAGCAACATAAACAGCATTAGGATTATTGGGGTCGCAATGCGATATTGTGTTTCCAGATAAATCTTCCCCTGTCTCTTGCCAAGAGATAAAGCCGTATTTTTTTTTGATCTCGTCAATATTTTCTAATTGAATCGGAGCCGGTTTTACAATATTCCCATTACAATTGCCCCCAGAGCATGAGCCATCAAGTCCAAGACATTGGTCTGATCCGCATCCGCTTTTACTGCTTATACAGTTGCCAACAGAACAATTTCCATCAGAATCAGGACATCCGCTTGGCCATGGGCAATCGCCATAATCAAAACCTCCGCAATTTTCTGAAGAACAGGTTCCATCAAGACCCAAGCATTGATTTATTCCGCACCCGCTTTTTTTACCAACAACCGGACCGTCTGTCCCTCCCCAAAACCAAAATTTTCCCAATATTCTTAATTGTTCTGTAGGGTCTAAGTTTTTTAATTTTGGATTGATTGTTTGTATTATTAAAAAAGAAGAAAGCAAGACAGTTAATCCCAAGACTGCGCTTATGGCTCTTTTTTTCGCCTCGCTTGTTTTTTCAGGATTACCGGCTGAATAGATAAGCTGAATGCCGCTGAATACTAAAATAATAACAGCTAAAATTCCCCCCGATAGCATTGCCATTTCAAAAAAATATGCTATATATCCTTGTGGCGTAGGTGAAGCCTGCAGAGAAACCTCAAGACTAATGGCCGAGCAATTGCTGTTTAATAAAAGAAGAAAAAAAGCAAGAAGTGTTAAAAATATTTTTTTAGGCATAATCTAAATATATAAGTTATTATTTATTTATTATTTATTAAATTTTACTTTATTATGTCTTAAAAAACAAGAAAAATCGCTCCATTAGTTATCCACAGGTTGACACTTTTATATTTATTTTAAAAATAGTAAAATAAAAGAAGTAAAATAAATACCAAAGGTCGAAACTCAAAAATATCTAAAAATTAAAAATATGGATAATAAAAATTTAATTTTAATTGTTTCTCTTGTTGTAGTAGTTTTTTTGGCAGGAGGTTTTGTTTTAATGCAAAACCAAAAGATGGCAGGAATGCAGGAAAAAAGCGGCAGGTTGATACTTGATAATCCGATAGTTGAGATAACAGAGGGTGGACAAACAAGCTCTTATCAATATTCTAACGGTTCAATATCCGCTGATTGTTGTACGGAAGATTGGCAAGTAGTCCGTTTGTTTGCAATAACTGCTGCCGGGCAAGTTAAGCCATGTATGTTTACTCATCCTCGAGCTGACGGAATTGTTGCTTTAACATATAAAAACATTAAACTCAAAAAAACTATTAGCTTTACAACCGCTATTGCCGATGCCGTTGTAACCGGAAATAACGCGTCTGTCTATATGGATGTATATGTTAACAATACTCTTTTGCAAAGAATTACCCAAACAGATGCTAAGGGATGGTTTGCAACCGATATTAAGACAGACCAATACGAAAATAAACTGGCAGATGTGAAACTTGTGGTATCTAGCGATAATGTTGCAAGCAGGTGGTTTTGTTGGGATGCCCAAACCGTTGAGTAATCTGTTATAATTTTAAGTTTAAGCTTAAAAAATAAAAAGGCTTCTTCAGTTTAAGAAGCCTTTTTATTTTCGAGAAATATTTACAATCCCTTCATTTTTTTATATAATGGGATAATTGCTTTTATTTAAAAAATGTTAATTTTTTGAATTTTTACAATGATATTTTTACATCCCGTATTTATTTTTGCTTTTTATGCTTTTGCTGGTGGAACTGGGTTGTTGTTGCTTAAAATAGCATTAAGCAGCAATTCTCCTCAATTAAACTGGGTAAGTATTGTTGCCTTAATTTTAAACCCGAAGTTTTTAATTGGATTTACCCTATATGTACTTGGATTTTTGTCCTGGTTAGTAATACTGTCTAAATTTAAACTTAATTTCGCCTTCCCTGTTTCAATATCTTTACTTTTTATTGTCTCGAGTTTAGGAAGTTATTTTATTCTAAATGAACCTTTTAATATCTCGCGCGTAGCAGGCATAATCCTTTGCCTAATCGGGATTTTTTTGATTGCTATGAAATAAATATGACCAAGAAATATAAAATTTTAATTATTTTTGGCACTAGACCAGAGATCATAAAATTGTTCCCGGTTATCCGAGCCATTAAATGCCGGGATAATTTAGAAATGGTGCTTGTTTGCACCGGCCAACACAAGCAAATAATTGCCCCTCTTATCAATGCTTTCCAGATAAAACTTGATTATGATTTAAACCTAATGAAATTTAATCAAAATCTATATCAATTAAGTTCAGACATAATAAATTCTTTTGAAAAAATTATTATTGAGACTAAACCCGATTTGGTTTTAGTGCAGGGCGATACTACCACAGCTTTTTTGGGCGCCTTAAGCGCATTTTATTCCCAAATTCCCATTGGACACATAGAGGCTGGTTTGCGGACAAATGATCGTTACCAGCCGTTTCCTGAAGAAATTAATCGCAGACTAATAAGCGTTATGGCCGACTTGCATTTTTGTCCAACACAAGGAAATAAGCAAAATCTGATATTGGAAAATGTTAAACCTAAAAATATTTATATAACCGGAAATACGGGAATAGACACTTTGTTTTGGAGTGCCAGGAACAGCCAGTTATTGTCACCTATTAAAACCGATCTGAATAAGAAACTAGTTTTAATAACACTGCATCGAAGAGAAAGTTTCGGAAAACCATTAAAAAAAATGCTAATAGCCATTCGTCAATTAGCCCTGGATTACAGGAATGCAAATTTTATTTGTCCGGTCCACCCAAATCCAAATGTAAAATTAGCAGCTTATGAAATCTTAGACAATCTGCCCAATGTTGTATTAACAGATCCCCTAGACTATCTTGATTTTATTAAAATTATGAAACAGGCTTATATTATTCTTACTGATTCTGGAGGAATACAAGAAGAGGCGCTTTCTTTAAAAATACCGGTTTTGATTTTACGGCAGAAAACAGAAAGAACAGAAGCTATAATATCTGAGGGCGCGGAACTGATTGGAACCGACACCTCAAAAATCGTAAAACGAGTAGGCGCCATATTAAAAAATCCGAAAGAACTGAAGAAATTTAAGTTCAGAAGCAATCCCTTCGGGGATGGGAAAACTGCAGAAAGAATCGTCAAAGTTATTGCTTCTTTCCTGAATCACCAGTCAAAATATAAATTATAAAGATGTACACAAAATATAAAATAGTCATCGTTTTACCGGCCTATAATGAAGAAAGTAATATAGATAATCTGTTAAATAGAATAGAGACAGCAATGAACAAAGATAGTATCGATTTTACCGTAATTGTTGTTGATGATGGCAGTACTGATAAAACAGCTGAAATAGCTAAACAATACGTTGGTAGAATTAACCTGATATTAAGACAGCATAAAAAGAATCTAGGATTAGGGGCAACTGTTCGCGATGGATTTAGTGAAGCAATTAAGATTACTGATTTGCACGACATAATTGTAGTTATGGACGCCGACGGAACCCACGAACCAACCCTAATACCACAGATGGCCAAAATGATCTTGGAAAACGACTATGACATAATAATTGCTTCTCGCTACCAACCCGGATCTCAAATGGTTGGCGTGCCGTTTAAGAGGCGGGCGTTAAGCCTGGTCGCGTCGCTAATTTTCAGATTGCTGTTTCCAACTAAAGGCGTAAGAGATTTTACTACCGGATTTAGAGCTTATAAATCTAGTATTATAAAATTTGCAATAGATGAACACGGAGATAATTTTATAGATCAAGAAGGATTTCAGTGTATGGTAGACATCCTTCTAAAGCTTAGATGTAAGCATTTAGCCATAAAAGAGGTGCCCTTTATTTTGCGCTACGATTTCAAAAAAGGAGTAACTAAAATGAAAATATTGCGTACCATATTTGATACCCTAAAACTTATAGTTAAAAGGGGAAATAAAAATTTAATTTGTGTTATTTCTATTGTTATAATTATTTTCTTGGCAGGAATCTTTATATTATTGCAACAGCAAAAAATAGCAGGAATACAGGAAGGGTACGGCAGGTTGATGCTTAACAATCCAATAATTGAAATAAAAGAGGGTAATATAATGTTTCATCCCCAATACTCTAACGGCTCAATGCCAATTGATTGCTGTGGCACAGAAGATTGGCAGAGGATTCGATTAGAAGCAATAACCGCAGGAGGCCGTCTGGCTCCTTGTATGTATACTCATCCAAGAAAAGATGGAACGGTTACTTTAACTTATAAGAACATCAACCTTAAAAAGACCATTGATTTTACAACTGCTATCGCAGATGGCGCTGTAACGGGAAATAATGCGCCTGTTTTTATGGATGTGTATGTTAACAAATTCCTTTTACAAAGAATTACTCAATTGGATCAAAGAGGATGGGTTGCAACAAGTATTGATACTATCGCGTATCAAAATAAGTCGGCAGAGATAAAACTTGTAATTTCTAGCGATAATGTTAATTCAAGATGGTTTTGCTGGGATGCCCAGACGGTTGAATAATTTGTTGTAATCTTAAGTATTGCAAATTTTTTTGGTTTGTTATATGATGATAATCAATTGATAAAAAAAATATGGCGGTTCCAAAACAGCGCAAAACAAAATCAAGGAGAAACCAAAGGAGAATGCATTTGTTTATAACAAAGGCGGCTTTGACATTGTGCCAAAAATGCAAGAAGCCGGTTTTGCCCTATACTGTTTGCAAAAATTGCGGTTTTTACAAAGGCAGGCAGGTTATTGATGTTTTGAAAAAGCTTACCAAAAAAGAAAAGAAAGCGAAAGAAAAAGAAATAAAAAAAGCCGAAAAAGAGGAAAAAGCGGAAAAACCATTGACAATGGAAGAACTTAGCAAAAAATAATTTAAAATTTATGGCTAGCCGGCACTTATCAAGATCAATAGTAATACAAAGCTTGTACGAGTGGGATTTTTACAATAAGCAATGCGATTTAAAAAAAATAGTTGAAAGAAATATCAAAGATTTCGGCCCCGGGCTTGAAGAATTGGATTTTGTCTGGGAATTGGTTTTGGGAGTGATAAATCACTTGGATAAAATTGATAAAATTATTGAAAAAGCGGCGCCAGAGTGGCCATTGCCCCAAATACCAATTGTTGACAGAAATGTTTTAAGAATAGGCCTTTATGAACTTTTATACAGCAATAAAGAAGAAGTTCCGCCAAAAGTGGCCATAAACGAAGCAATTGAATTGGCAAAAACATTTTCCGGCCCCACATCAGGAAAGTTTATAAACGGCGTTTTAGGAACAGTTTACAAAGAAATACAACAATGAAAGACTTTTCTATATTAGAAAAAAAACTAGGACTAAAATTTAAAAATAAAGATTTTTTAACGCAGGCATTTGTCCATAGGTCTTATTTAAACGAAAATCCTGATTTTAATTTAGATCATAACGAAAGAATGGAGTTTTTGGGAGACGCTGTTTTAGAGCTTATTGTTTCAGAAAATCTTTATAAAAATTATCCAAAAAACCCGGAAGGAGAGCTGACAAACTGGAGAGCAGCCCTTGTAAACGCTAAAATGCTGGCCTTGGTTGCCGAAGAATTGGGGCTCAATGATTTTTTGTTGCTTTCAAGAGGAGAAACAAAAGAGCTTGGCAAGGCAAGAACATATATTATGGCAAATACCATAGAGGCGTTGATTGGATCCATTTACCTTGACTTGGGCTATAAAGAAACACAAAGTTTTATTGAAAAACACTTAATTAAAAAATTGCCAGATATCATAGAAAACAAGCTTTATAAAGACGCAAAGTCGCATTTTCAGGAAGAAGCGCAAGATAAAACAGGAATAACTCCGGACTACAAAGTTATAGAAGAGTACGGGCCTGACCACAAAAAAATTTTTACAGTTGGAGTTTATCTTGGCAGTGAATTAATAGCCAAGGGGCAGGGCTCTTCAAAACAAGAAGCAGAAGAGCAGGCGGCCAAAAATGCATTAGAAGCAAAGAAATGGGAGAAATAAATAATTTAAAATTAAAAATTAGAACACATGCTAACCATTAGATTAACCAGAAAAGGCAAAAAGAATCAGCCATTTTTTAGGGTGGTTGTTATTGATAAAAAAAGGTCCTCAAGGGGGGGAAGAGCTGTTGAGGTTTTGGGTTTTGTAGATCCCTTGACAAAAAAGAAAAGCATAAAAAAAGAAAGAGTTCTTTATTGGATTTCAAAGGGAGCCCAGCCGTCGGCAACTATTCATAACCTGCTGATTAATGAAAAAATTATAGAAGGAAAAAAATTTCATGTTTCGCGAATAAAAAAATCTAAACTAGTAGAAATAGCGGCTAAAAAAGCAAAAGAAATCCCAGCGCCAGTTTCTCCAGAACCGGCGCCTGCGCCGGCTCCAGATTCAGCTGACAAGCCGGCAGAACCGACTGCAACCGAAACTCCAGTTGACAACCTGGCATAAAAGAGTAAAATATAATCATATAGAAAAAGGTCGAGAATAGAAATTAGATTAAATTGATAAACGATATTAATGACTATGGCAAAAGAAAATGATAAAGAGTTTCTTGAGTACATTGTCAAAGAGTTAGTTGATAATCCTAAAGATGTCAAAGTTGACAGAAAAGTTGACGAAATGGGAGTTTTACTTTCTTTGAAAGTAAACCCAGAAGACATGGGCCAGATAATCGGCCGCGAAGGATCAACTGCCAAGGCAATCAGAAACTTAGTCCGAATTGTCGGATTAAAGAATCACGCCAGAGTGAACCTCAAAATTGAGGAACCAGAAGGCGGTCGTGCTCCAAGAGAAAGAAAAGAAGTTTCTTCAGAAGAAATCGAAAATATCTCTCTGTAATTTACAAAGAGGCAAAAACCGTGATATAATAAGCGCGGTTTTTGTTTAAGAAAGCTCGGAAAATAATTTTTTGCTTGACGCTCGCTTGCCCCAGCGGGCAAGCTCGCTCTGTCCTCGGCAAAATTTTTGCTTCGCAAAACCATGCAATTTTGCCTGCGGGGCAAGCAAAAATTATTTTCTTCGCTTTACTATATGATAAAATTTGACATAATTACAATTTTTCCGAAAATTTTTGACTCTTATTTGAAAGAGAGCCTGATTGCGCGCGCCCAAAAAAAGAAGTTTATAAAAATCAATGTCCACAATTTAAGAAAATGGACAAACGACAATCATAAAACAACCCGCCTGCGCAGGCAGGTTGACGACAGGCCTTTTGGCGGGGGATTGGGAATGGTATTAAAAGTGGAGCCGATTTATAAAGCAATTTTGGCCGTTAAATCAAAAAAACAACATGTGCAGAAAATCGACGATCGTCGAAAATCTGTACCTGATAAAAATGCCAAAACAAAGGTGATATTGTTTACACCCAGAGGAAAAAAGTTTGACCAAAAATTAGCGCACCAGTTGTCAAAATTAGACCAAATAATTTTTATTTGCGGCAGGTATGAAGGGGTAGATGAAAGAGTGGCAAAAAACATTGCTGATATTGAGTTATCAATAGGCGAGTATGATTTAATGGGCGGAGAGCTTCCGGCTATGGTGGCAATAGAAACAATCTCCAGGCTTATGCCGGGCGTTTTAGGAAAACCGCAATTATTGAAAGAAAGGATTACAAAACAAGGCGGGTTTATAGAATACGCCCAATACACCCGCCCGGAAACGTTTGAACCAAAAAAGGGAAAAAAATGGCGAGTGCCGAAAGTTTTGCTTTCGGGCGACCACAAAAAAATAAACGACTGGAAAAAAAAACACAGCAAGGTGATTGAATAAAGATAATTTTTATATTATAATAATTTAGTAAGGGTGTGTAGCCCCGTACGGCGCGGGGGAGGTCTGTAAAACCTTTGTCCACTGGGCCCAAGTGGTTCGATTCCACTCACACCCAATGATAACAAAAGATAAACTTAAAAAATTATATAAAAGCGGCTTGTCATTAGATAAAATTGCTAAAATAGAAAAATTATCTCGAGGAGGCGTAAAATATTGGATGGAAAAATATAATATTCCGACAAGACCTAGACATCAAGCAGGATTTTATGGTTATTGGGGTGGAGATAAAAAATTACCACTGCCGAAAATTTTAAACACAAAAGAAGTACAATATTTGTATTATAAAGAAGGTTTAAGCGCAGAAGAAATCGCAAAAATTTTTAATAGGTCATCCGGCGGAGTTTATAGGTTTATGAGAAAAAACGGATTAATTAGGAGATTACCCAGCGAAACCAATGATATAAAATATAATAAGCAAAAATTATCTTTTACAATAAAAAATAATTTAAGTTTTACCGATAAAAAATTAAAAATAGCCGGGATAATGTTATATTGGGCTGAAGGCTATAAAAATTTAAGCAAAAGTGTTAGAGGGGGAACCATAGATTTGGCTAACAGCGACCCCAAAATGATTGGGGTTTTTCTAAAATTTTTACGAGAAATTTGCGGGATAAAAGAAAATAAATTAAGGGTGCAACTTTATTGTTACGCCAATCAAAATGTTGATTTATTGAAGAAGTTTTGGTCTGAACTTGCGAAAATACCTATAAGTCAATTTATTAAGCCGTATGTGAAAGAAGACTTTAGTGCGGACAAGATAGATAAAATGAAATATGGGTTAGTTCATATTAGATATTCAGACAAAAAATTATTTTTGCAAATTAAAAAATGGACAGAAGATTATTTAAAAAGTATTAACATTAAGTAAATATATATGCGCCGATGTAGCTCAGCTGGTAGAGCACTCCC
>JBBTQJ010000023.1:0-317 GCA_038065755.1 Patescibacteria group bacterium
ATGGTTTTTATTTTTTTTCTGTTTTTTGGCATTTCTTTTATTAAAGATAAATCCAAATCGCCATAGATTGTTAAAGCCAAGGTGCGGGGAATGGGAGTAGCGGTCATTGAAAGCAGGTGGGGGACCAGTTTTTCTTTCATAAGATGAGCTCGCTGTTCAACTCCAAACCTATGCTGTTCGTCTAAAATTACCAAAGCCAGACTTTTAAACACCACTTTTTTCTGAATTAGAGCATGGGTGCCGATTAAAATATCCAGCTGTCCGTTTTCTAAATCTCCCAACAAGCTTTGTCGTGAAACATTAGTTATTGGGACGTG
>JBBTQJ010000023.1:327-10337 GCA_038065755.1 Patescibacteria group bacterium
AAAACAGCCTACCAATCCCGAGGAAGAGGCGCGTTGCAAGGAATCGAAAGAATCTTGCCCTGTGGAAGCCATAGGGGATGATGGCGCTTGATTCTAAAATTTTTAAGCGGGTTTTGAAAATATATGGATGTCGGACGTCCATAATTCTGGCGTCTTTGCCGGTTAAAAGCCCGATTTTTATATTAAAATTTTTTAACAGTCCGGATATTTCTTTAAAGTGCTGTTTTGCCAAGATTTCTGTTGGCGCCATAAAAGCAACCTGATAATTGCACCTAGCTGTATTTAGAGCCGCCATCGTTGCCACAACTGTTTTGCCCGAACCAACATCTCCCTCCAAAAGCCGGGACATTGGGACAGATTTTTCCAAATCTTTTAAAATTTGAAAACTGCATTTTTTTTGCGAATCAGTAAGTTGAAAGGGCAAAGATTCTGTAAATAGCTTCATTAAAGATGCGTCCATAGGACAGGAAAAGGCTGTTTTTTGCATCAATTTTGCTTTTTCTTTTAAAACAGACAGTTGTATTAAAAAAAGCTCTTCAAAAGAAAAGCGGGCCTTGGCCGCGTCAGCAGCCTCTAAAGAGTCAGGAAAATGAACTTGCCAGATTGCCTGTTTTATTCCTATAAATTTGTGTTTTTTTATTATTTCCAAAGGAAGAATTTCTTGCATTTCGCCGGCTAAATTAAAAAGCAGAGGTTTTATAACAAACCTTAGCCACCTTGAAGAAAGCCCCCTTGTTTCAGGGTAAACGGGAATTATTCTGCCGGTATGGGTTAGGTTGTATTTTTCTGTTTTTTCGTTTATTCTTTCGTAAACCGGATTATTTAAAAAAAGACCTTCTTTCCCCAGGCTTACCTTTCCGGCCAAACAAACAAAGTCGTCTGTTGCTAAATTTTTTGTAAGATAGGGCTGGTTAAACCAGATAATTTTAATATAAGAAGAATCATCTTCAACAATCGCTTCTGTTAAAACCATAGATCTTTTAAAAACATTGGTATTCCCTATTTCTAAAATTTTTCCTTCTATGCAAACAATTTCTCCCAGCTTTTGACGGGCTTGTGATATTTTTATTATATCTGAGAAATCATCATAACGGCTGGGAAAATGAAAAAAAAGATCATAGATAATTTTAATCCCGAGTTTTTTTAATCTCTTTTGGTAGGCAGGACCTATTTTTGAAATTTGGTCAATTGTCGTTTGAAGATTTATCATTTTTTTATAATAGACCTGTTGCGAAATAATATTTCTACTGCAATTTTCATATTTTGGCTACAAATTTGCTAAAATTCGTCGGCTTGCCATAGGCAAACCTCCTCATTTTATCAAATTTTCGCTTCAAAATCTGAAAATTTCGTTGCGAATCTTATTTCGCAACAGGTCTAATGTCCATAATTTATTTTATATTATAAATAAATTTTAAAAAAGCAGGCGCTCACATTAAAAACCATTAAGGCTTAAAACATAAGCGCCATAGGGTGGCTATATCTCCTGCTTGAGAGAATCCTTAAACGCCTCAAACTCAATAATTTTTTCCATTTTGAGTTCGTTGCGGTTTTTTTGCCTCTCTACCCTTTCAATAGCAGTAGGGAGCAGGAAAGGGTACCGTCGTTTTATTAACGGCAGAAGTTGCAGAAGGGAGTATCTTCCCTTAAATTCGGCGAGAAGGCTCCCTATTGCCTTGTTTGCCCTTCTCTTTTCGGCGACAGTTAGTAAAATCCTTTTTACTTTTTCCTCTTTGCTCTGGTCTGGATTTTTAGGGTAATTCCCAAACCTGTTAACCAGACTTTTTTTTGCCTCTTTCATTGCTCTGTTCCTTTCAAAAAAAGTTGCTCTCTTTTCGGCCCACCCCCTTTCTCAGGAATCCTTTTTTAAAGAACTACACCGTTTTTTTGTTGTGCGCCCGGTAGGAGTCGAACCTGCAATCTTCTCCTCCGCAGGGAGACGCTTTATCCATTAAGCTACGGGCGCTTTTCTAACCTAACAATACAATAAAATATTTATAAAATCAAATTGACTTAATCAATCATAGGGGGTAAAATAAAAAAACCGTGGAGAGGTGCCTGAGTGGTTTAAAGGAGCAGGTTGCTAACCTGCGCCCCTTCGGGGGCTCGTGGGTTCAAATCCCACCCTCTCCGCATTGATAAAAATAATTTTTTGGAGGAGTCGCATAGCGGCTATTGCGCCAGTCTTGAAAACTGGAACCCCTCACGGGGTTCGTGGGTTCGAGTCCCACCTCCTCCGCAAACGAGATTCGGACTTAAAACACCGCTATTTTATATGGTGTTTTATTTTTTGTAAATTTCTAATTTTTATAACTAAATCTGACTGAATTTAGGATATTAGAACCCATTTGATTTTTTTGCTTAACGATATAAAATAAATTTATGATTGATGAACTAATGCCATCAAGCCCAAACAAAGGATTTGAGGATATTAAAAAAATTGACGAGAATGGAATTGAGTATTGGGAAGCTCGTGAATTGCTCCCGATTTTAGGTTATGAAAAGTGGGAAAAAGCAGAAGAAGTTATAATGAGGGCGGCTCGTGCCTGTATAAATAGCGGTCAGGATGTGGATAACCATTTTCACCACCAATTTGATATTAAAATATTATTGTGATAATATGATTGTATGGTCTATTATTCTGCGAGGGAAATTTATAAAAAACTAAGGTATAGTCGTTGGGAAAAATTTGAAAGGTTAATTCGAAGATCTTTAAATTTGATTAAAAATAATTTGAAAGAAGGATACATAAGAAAGACCCAAATAGAAGTTTTTATAGGTAGCGGGGCTAAGAGAAAAATAACAGATTATTTATTAGACGAAAAAGCATTTAATCTTGTGTGCGAGATGGTTAATAGTTATAAATTGAATAAATCTCATTTATTGCGTAATGAAACACTTGTTTTATCCCAATTAAAAAAATACTGTAATTTAAAAAAAATAAAATTTGAATTTCAATATCAATTAGGACCATATTTTTTTGATTGTAGGGTAGGGAATATTTTAATTGAATTCGATGAACTTCACCACGAAGAAAAAGAAGTTTCAGTCAACGACAAAAAAAAGAACGAAATAGCAAAAAAAAATAAATATCATCTTTTAAGATTTACCTTAGAAGATGATATTATTGATATTATCTATAAGATATCAGTTAATTTAAAAAATAAGTAAAAATATGCGAAAAATTAGTATTTCAGATGAAAAGTTGTTCGAGGCAACTAAACAAGCCGGTGTAAGTAAGTTTGGTTTATTTAATAATGCGGGCTATCGTGGACTTTATGGTTCGTCTTTGTCGGAAGTAGAGCAGAGGAAAGGAATTAAAAAAGGAGAATTATTAGACAGGGCTGGCTCAACCGAATTGGCGGCAAATCTTTTTCGCATTACTCAAACAGATGAAAAGTTAAAAAAGATAATATAAGAGGTCAAGCCGCCGCCTCAAATACTCATTTTATGGTTGGTGGTAAAGTAAGGCAAACAATTAAAGAAATCGGTGGAGAAGTGCCAGAAAATTTACCATCAGAAAAACACATTAAAGAAATTAAAAGAGAAATAAAACATTTGGAAAAAATAGAAAATAAAAAAATAAAAGGTAAATAAAAAAATCCAAAGATAGTATCAATGGATTTTTTGTTTATAAACAATAGTGAAATGCGGGGTAGGATTAATTTTGTGTTGCATTTTTTGGCTAAATAATATAAAATAAAGGTAATCAAATAATAAGAATATCATCATTGACTTTAATCTTGTTTGATGGTAAGGTAATACATAGTTTGTGTACCTTCCAAACTAACCAAGAAAGGGGTAAGTACTATGGCTAAAAAGCTGACAGTTGTGGTCTCTGGCTCTTTCCGTCGTTTTTTCCCCGAAATCAGGGAGACGGTTCTCACTTTTGAGTCGCTCGGTGTGGTGGTTCTTTCACCAGCCGCATCGGAGGTAATAAACCCCGACGAGGAGTTCGCAATCCTGAAAACGAACAAGACACGAGACCCGAAGACACTGGAACAGGGTCATTTGGACGCAATCACGAAAGCTGACGCTCTCTATCTTTACAACCCAGAAGGTTATTTAGGGGACTCGTCAAAGATGGAACTCGGTTGGGCGATTGCTCTGGGCAAGCCAGTTTTTTGCAAAGAGGCGATGACCGACGCCACTCTCAAATTTTTCTGTGGGACAGTGGCAACGCCCGAACAGGTTAAGGGTGACTTACTTGAAATGTCGCCGTTAGAGACTATCAACGAGCGTTCCTCATTAACCGCTCTGCAACACTACATCCACGAGATGGTTGTGAGGCGAGGGTTTGACAAGGAAACTCCTCGCGATGTCCTTCTGCTGATGGTGGAAGAAGTGGGTGAGTTAGCCAAAGCAGTCCGCAAGTATGTCGGCTTAAAAACCGACGAAGAGAAGAAAGACAAATACCCAGCACTTGAAGGCGAATTGGCTGATGTGCTCATTTACTTGTTACTTGTTAGATTTGGGCAACTTGCTCAGAGTTTCTCTTTTCCACGCACTCCACGCAAAGGAGGGCGAGAACGATAAACGCTTTTGGAAGTAAACAATATACTCCAGTCGTCCTTCGGGCTTCTGGGGTTTTTCTTTTGAAACAATAGTGAAACGAAGAGTGGGGTAGATTTTACTAATTGATTTTTGCGGTTTCAAGTGATAAACTTGGTATAAAGGAGTAAGTAGTGGTGTCGCGAAAATAGGTTCTAACATCGTCCACTATTCTCCGCTTTTTTATTCTTCGCGGGCGACTGTGATGCCCCAAACTTGTTTGGCGCCGGCTTGTTTGAGCGTTCGGGCGCATTCTTCCATTGTGGAGCCTGTGGTATAAACATCATCAACTAAAAATATTTTTTGTGGAAACCCGCGCAGGGCAAGGTCAGATATGGCCCTTTTTAAATTGTCGGGATTTTTAACCATAAATGCGCCTTGCAGGTTTTTTTCTCTTTCTTTGCCAGACAGCTCCATTTGGGATTTTGTTGTTTTTGTTTTTATCAAATAATTTGAAACCACTGGTATTTTTATAATTTTTGCCAGCTCTTTTGCCAATTCTTCCGATTGATTGTATCCCCGATTTTTTAATTTTTTATTATCTAAAGGAACCGGAATCAAAACGCTGTTTTCAAAAATATCTTCTGTGTTTTTATTTGTTATTATAAAATGTTCTATCAAAAGCTTTGCTAAAATTTTTGCCAGCTCTTTTGTATATGGTTCATATTTAAATTGGTGAATTAATTTTCTCGTTAAAGATTTTTCTTTATAAGGCAGGGCGAAATAAAGCCCGGAAAGATTTTTACTTTGGCATTTTTGGCACTTTCCCTGCCTGCGCAGGCAGGCATTTTTTTGCAAGGGGGGCAGCAAAAGAGGATTTTTATTGCAAAGACAATAATTAAATTCTGAAATATCTAATGTTGCCTTGCAGTCTTCACAGAGATATGAGCCTTCTTTTTGGCAACCTAGGCAGAAACAAGGGAAAAACAGATCTAAAAAAAAGTTTTTAATTTTATCCACACCTTTAATATATGTCATATTTTAAAATTGAGGTATAATATAATAACATAATAACATTATGGTTAATCCTTTTGCCAATTTTAAAATTAAAATTCCAAATCTAAGCAATCCATTTAAGGTTTTTTTTCCAAAAAAAATGATAGGAATAGATGTTGGCACCTCTTCTATAAAAATTGTTGAATTATCACGCTGGGGAAGCGGAAAAACTCTTGAAAATTACGGCGAAATAAAATCAATTTCTCTTTACAAAGAACCTTTTAAAAATCAGGAAAGGGGCAGTTATTTGCTCTCAAATTATTTTGTTTCAAGGGCCATTAAAGCAGTTTTGCAGGAGGCCAGAATAAAAACAAAAGCTGTTATTTTTTCTATTCCGGATTTTTCCACCTTTTGCGTTTCTTTTGAATTGCCGCCAATGACAGAAAAAGAAATAAATCAAGCGGTTTATTACAGCGCCCCCCAATATATCCCGCTTCCAATTACAGAAACCACATTAGAATGGAGGTTAATAGGAGGAACCCCCGGAGATAAAAAATCTCCCCTTAAAATATTTTTAGTATCTATACCCAATCAGGTTATTTCGCAATATCAGGCAGTGGCTAAAATGGCAGATCTTGATCTCTATGCCGTTGAAGCAGAAACATTGGGTTTAGCCAGAGCATTAGTTGGTAACGACAAAACTTCAATATGCCTGATAGATATTGGCATGCAAAGCACCACCATAAACATTATTGACAAGGGAAATTTAAAAAAGAGTTATAGTTTTAATTTTTCCGGCAGCCAATTAACGCAAGCCATATCATCTGCCTTGGGATTGGGTAAAACAGAAGCAGAAGAAATAAAAAATAAACAAGGGCTGATTTCTAATCAAGGAGGCGCCGTAGAAACTTTGTATCTTTTGATAGATCCTCTTTTGCTGGAAATAAAAAGAATATTAAGCGATTTTTACCAGATAGAAGAAAGAGAAATACAAGAAATTTATTTAACAGGCGGAACAGCTAATTTGTTTGGGCTAAGAGAATATTTTGAAGAAACCCTCAAAAGAAAAGTTAAAATTTCCAACTGCTTTTCAGACCTTTTATATCCTCCGATACTTGAAGAAAACCTAAAAGAAATGGCGCCAAGTTTTTCGGTGGCAGTGGGGGTGGCCCTTGGAGGGTTGGAGTAGATTATTAAATTATTGTATAATATAATCGTATGGCTTTTAAGGCAATTTACCAACTAAAAAATAAAAAATTATGGTGGATAGATGTTCTGCTTTATTTTGCAGTATGCTTATTAATAGTTTCTATTTTATGTTATTTTATTTTCAGCATTAAAAATTTTTCGCAAAGAGAAAATATTAAAAAATTAAATACGGCGCTGGAATCTATTGGAACCGACCAGCAAAAAAATATTGAAAAAGAAGTTTTTAATTACCAGAAGAAAGTGAATGAATTTATGTTGTTATTAAAAAATCGTAAATTTGTTTCTGCTGTTTTTAACTTTATGGAACAACAAACATTTTTAAACGTATGGTTTGATAAGTTTTCTATGAATAGGAAAGACGCCGAAGTAGATTTATCAGGAGAAGCTGTCGATATGGCGGCTTTCAGCGGGCAGATAGCAAGCCTTGAAAGAAACGAATATATCAAAAAAGTAACTGTTTTAAATTCAAAATTAGGAAATTCGGGGGTTGTTCAATTTAATTTGAGCCTTTTAATGGACCCGAAGATATTTAATTTTTCATTGCAAGGTTTGTTATCAGATACAGTCACTCCCTCTTCGGGTGAAATATTTAATAACGAATAATAAATTTTATGGAATTTGACCGTCCCATTGCCACAGCTATAATTTTCTTTATTGTATTGCTTTTGATGTTTTTTTTAGTTGTTCCAGAATATAACAAATTTAAAGAGCTTCAAATAGAATTAGGAGAAAAAAAAGCGGAATTTAATATAAAATATGAATATTTTTCAGAAGTAGCCAGAGTTTTTCAGGAGCTTGAAAATTATAAAGAGGGTATTAAAAAAATTGACGACGCTTTGCCAAACACCCCTTCTTTTGGAAAATTGACATACTTTTTTCAGAAAAAAGCCAAAGAAGACGGCCTAATTATTAAAGATTTATTTCTGGCAAAATATTCTCCTGCCAGTCCGGGAAGCGAGGTCAAAGAGATAGTATTTTCTCTTAACGTTGCCGGAAGTTATTCTGCGCTTAAAAATTTTATTAACTCCCTAGAACGTTCTGCCCGCTTGTTTGATATTGCAAGCATTTCTTTTTCATCTGCTCCAAATAATTTTTTAAAGCCGCCAATAAGAACGTTTTCACAATTTCAAATACAGCAAACATATTCATTTAAAATGGAAGTAAGCGCCCGTTCATATTAAAAATATGGCTATAGTTTTTATATCACCAAGACAGCGCCAAAAAATGTTTTTTTTGGCAATAACAGCGATTTTTACAGTTATTATGATTTTTATTTTATTAACCGTTTTTTTTATAAACCCGAAAAATGCGCAACCAGACATTGTTTTTAATAAGCCAAAGGTAAGCATTAATCTTGGCGCGCTGGATTCAAACGATATTAAAAACCTTGAACCGTTTCCGGAAATGGAAATAGAGTTTTTTTATGAGGCCCTTACAGCCGAAAGAAAAAAAATACAAGGATATATCTTTGCTTCTTCTGAAGCCGAAGCGGCGCAAAAATTGAAAGACCTGAACCTTGTTGTAATTAGTATAAAAGAGGTGGAAGCTGGCAGGGAAAATCCCTTTGAGCCTTACTAATAAAAAATCATAAAATGAAGTTAATACAAAACTTATTCGCAAAAGGAATATTATCTGAGGCCCGTAAAAACGATCTTCAGGAAGAGTTGAAAAAAACAGGAAAAACGGAAGAGCAGATTATTTTAGAAAAGAAAATTATTTCAGAGGATTCTCTCTTTCAACTAAAGAGCGAGATTTTTAAAATTCCTCTTAAAAAAATAAGGCCGGAAGAAATCCACTTGGATGTTTTAAAATTAATTCCCGAAGATGTGGCCATTAATTATAAAATGGTATCTTTGGAAAAAAGGGGAGATATTATAGAGATTGGAATGGTTTATCCAGAAGATATATCAGCCAAAAATGCTTTGAGGTTTTTGGCAAACCAGGAAAAATTTAATTACGAGGTTTTTCTTATAAAATTCAGCGACCTGGAATCTTTTTTAAAACAACACAGAACATTAAACCTAGAAACAGACAAGGCGTTAGAAGAATTGAAGAAAGAAAAAGAGGAAATTTCAAAAACTTTTGAAGAAAAACTGTCTTTAAGGATAATGGCGGAAGACGCTCCTATTATTAAAATGGTTTTGGTAATATTAAGGCACGCCATTGAAAACAACGCTTCTGATATTCATATAGAGCCAAGTAAAGACAAGCTTAATATCCGCTTTAGGCTGGATGGAATTTTACATCGCAATCTTTTTTTACCTAAATCCGTGCACCTTTCTATTGTGGCTAGAATTAAAATTCTTTCCGGTTTGAAAATTGATGAAAATAGAGTGCCTCAAGACGGACGGTTTTCTACAAACGTAAACAATAAAGAGCTTGATTTTAGAGTTGCCACCTTTCCTACGCTATATGGAGAAAAAGTTGAGATTAGAGTTTTGGGATCAGAAGAAGAAACAACGTCATTTGATAAACTTGGTTTAGCCGGAAAAAGCCTTGAATTAATAAATGAAGCCATAAAAAGGCCGTTTGGATTAATATTATTCGCAGGTCCTACGGGATCTGGAAAAACAACAACACAGTATGCTATTTTACGCACCCTAAACAAAGAAAGCGTTAATATTGTTACAGTTGAAGACCCTATAGAATATTCTATAGCCGGAATTAACCAATCGCAGGTGAAGCCGGAAATCGGATACACTTTTGCCTCCGGACTCCGCCAGATTTTAAGGCAGGACCCAAACATTATTATGGTTGGAGAAATTAGAGATGAAGAAACAGCAAACCTTGTTATAAATGCAGCCCTGACCGGACACGTTGTTTTATCTACCCTGCACGCCAATTCCTCTATAGGAGTAATACCAAGATTAATTGATATGGGCATAAGGCCATTTTTAATTCCTTCTACTTTAAGAATTATTATTTCCCAAAGATTAATTAGAACCTTGTGTCCTCATTGCAAAACAAAAATAAGGCCATCAGAAAAAACAAAAGATTATATTTTAGAAAGAATAAAAAATATGCCATCACCCGCGGGAAAAAACTTAAAATTAGAAGATACCTTTTTTATATATAAAGCCAAAGGATGCGACAAATGCAAATCTTCTGGATATATGGGCAGAATAGGCCTTTTTGAAGTTTTATATATGACAGACGAGCTGGCTAAATTAATTTCAGAAAATCCGTCAGAAAGCTCTATTTTTAAAATTGCTCAAAAGCAGGGAATGCTTACAATGGAGCAAGAAGGGGTGATAAAAGTTATCAAAGGAGAAACCAGCGTGGAAGAAATAGTCAGAGTGACAGAAGAAAGGTAA
>JBBTQJ010000023.1:10437-16596 GCA_038065755.1 Patescibacteria group bacterium
ATGGATTATCTTCAAAATTTAAAAAATTTTTTAGACACAGTAATAAAAGAGGGCGCGTCTGATTTGGATATAGCGGTAAATTATGCCCCCCACATAAGAATTACGGGGCAGTTGATACCCCTAAGCCAGGAAAAAAAAGTTTCTCCCAAAGATTCGGAGGGACTTGCTTTTTCAATAATGTCGGAAGAACAGAAGAAAAAATTTTTAGAAGAAAAAGAAATTGATTTTTCTTATAATCTTGAAGGAAAGGGCAGGTTTAGAGTTAATGTTTTTTTTCAAAGAGGAATGGTAAGTATGGCTATGCGCTTTATTCCTTTAAAAATAAGAACCATTGAAGAGCTTAATCTTCCGCCAGTTTTGCACGATTTTACCAATAGACCGCAGGGACTTGTTTTAGTAACAGGGGCCTCAAGCCAGGGAAAATCAACTACATTGGCGGCTTTGCTTGACGAAATAAACCACACAAGATCTGTTCATATTATTACCATTGAAGACCCAATAGAATATATTTATTCTCCAGACAGAGCCATTGTTGAGCAAAGAGAAGTTTATCAAGACACTCTTAGTTTTGCCAGCGCCCTAAGGGCTACCTTTCGCCAAAATCCCGACGTAATTATGGTGGGCGAAATGAGAGACCTGGAAACAATCTCCACCACAATTACAGCCGCTGAAACAGGGCACTTGGTTTTTGCCACCCTGCATACAAATTCGGCGTCTCAAACAATACACAGAATCGTTGATGTTTTTTCAGCAGAACAGCAAAATCAAATTAGGTTTCAACTGGCAAGCTCTTTGCTGGGCATAGTTTCTCAAAGATTGATACCCAGAATTAAGGGGGGATTCATACCGGTTTGCGAAGTGATGATTGGCAATAACGCTGTGGCCACCCTAATAAGAGAAAATAAAACCCATGAAATTCCGGCAGTAATAGAAACATCATCAAGGGAGGGTATGATTTCTTATAGCAGGGCGTTGGTTGATCTTGTAAGAAAAAAAGAAATTTCAATGAAAAACGCAATGGATTATTCTTTGGATCCTTCAGAGCTGAGAAACCTAATGGGATAAATTTATGAAATATTTTTATCAAGCGAGGTCAAAAGAGGGAAAGATTGAAACAGGCGCGGTTGAGGCGTCTTCCAAAGAAGCCGCAGCTGTTCTTTTGCAAAAATATGATATTTTTGTCACTTCTTTAAAAGAGCAGGCTCCTAAAATTTCATTTTTAAGAAGGTTCGCATTTTTAGAAAAAGTTTCAAAAAAAGACTTAGCCATATTCTCAAGGCAACTAGCAGTAATGTTGCAATCTCGTGTTTCTGTCACGCAAAGTTTGAACAGTCTGGCCGTTCAAATAAAAAAACAAAGCTTTAAATCAAAAGTTGTAAAAATTTCCCAGCTGGTTGAAGAGGGCAACCCTCTTTCAGAGGCATTTTCTGAATTCCCGGATATTTTTAGCGTTTTTTATATTAACCTGATTAAAACCGGCGAAGCATCGGGAGAAATTTCTAGGTCGCTTTACTATCTTTCTGACCATTTAGAAAGAGAAGACGATATTAATTCTCAAATAAAAGGGGCAATGATTTACCCTATTTTTGTTATTGCCGTCCTTTTAATAGTAATTTTGATAGTGATGATTGTTGTTATGCCAAAACTTGTAGATTTGTTAAAAGAAACCACCCAGAGCCCTCCGGTATTTACATTAATGATGATAAGTTTTTACAGTTTTTTAATGAACTGGGGCTGGGTGTTGGCTCTGGGATTTTTTGCTTTAATCGGCTTTGTAATTTATTATTTTAAAACAAAAGAAGGAAAGAAAAAATATGATCAAATATCTTTAAGAGCGCCATTTTTCGGGTCTTTTTTTAAAAAAATATTTCTTATCAGGTTTGCTGAAAATATTTCTACTTTGATAGAGGCCGGAGTTTCAATTAACAGCGCTTTAAAAATAACAAAAGAAACAGTGGGTAATTTTGTTTATAAAGAAATTATTTTTGAAACAGAAAAAGGGGTTTCCGAAGGAGAAAAAATAAGCTCTGTTTTGGTAAAATATCCGGACTATATTCCGCCCTTTGTGGTGCAAATGGTGCAAGTTGGCGAAGAGGTCGGGAGGTTGGATAAAAACTTAATGGAAATAGTAAATTTTTATCAGAAAGAAGTTAAAAGAGCAGTAGATGTTTTTACAGCAATGTTAGAACCTATTTTAATAATTTTTTTGGGAATAGTTGTGGCATTGCTGGCAATTTCTGTTTTATCTCCTTTATATGGAGCGCTAGGAACCATATAAGGTTATTCACACCCCTTCCTATTGTTTGCTGTTATTACGGGAGTATAATAAATATAATGAAATCATCCAAAGGGTTTACCCCGTTAGAAGTCTTTTCTGAAAATTTTTTAGCTAAAAAATTTTCAGAAACTTTGAAAGATATTAAAATTATAAATATTTTTACAAAATACAAAAAAATAAAAAGCAAAGAAAGCAGATTTCTAACGGGGTTTACGCTAATAGAATTATTGGTTGTTGTTGCTATAATCAGCATTTTGTCGTCAATTATTATGTTTAGCGTCACCCAATATATAAACAGAGGAAAAGACGCCTCTGTAGCAGGCAACTTAGCTGTTCTGGTGCCGTCTGGCGAAGTGTATTACGACAATAACAATAGCAGTTACGATGGTTTCTGTGAATCTAGTGTTGTTGTAAATTCATTATCTGAAATAGCATCAGCTAACAAGCATTGTTTTGCCAGCGCTAACGCCTGGGCCGCCTGCGGGCAATTATTTACAAATAATTTAAAAGCATATTGCGTTGACAGCAGGGGAGTAAAAAAAGAAATAGATAACTCTGTCTGCGCAAACATAACCGTTTGTCCATAATCTATAAAAAATAAAATAAAAAAAATGAAAAAACAAAAAGGTTCTACCCAGTTAAAAATCTTTAGTGAAAATTTTTAAGGTTAAAAATTTTCACAAAGCTTCAGGGGTTATAAAACTTCAAATATTTATGAATACAAAAAATATAAAAATAGATAAAAATAGATTTTTAACGGGGTTTACAATTATAGAGTTAATAGTGGTTATTGCCATTATTGCGGTTTTATCTGCCATTGTTATGGTTAACGTCACTAATTATATAGCTAAAAGCAAAGACACGGCCACAAAAGGAAATATGCATTCAATGGTGGTAAATTCTATAAAATATTACGATGTTTCAGTTCCCATTTATGTCGGATTATGCTCAGATACTACCACTGGATTTTCAAACGCATACGAAGCTATCGCAACAACAAAAACCTGCAACGCCATAGCTCAAAGCTGGTGTTCTTGCGCCGCTTCTGCCGCTGATTCTGCCAAATGGTTTTGCGTAGATCAAAAAGCCCAGGTAAAAGAAACCCTTACCAATTGCAATACAGTCAGCTATTGCGGAAGCGCCAGCGCTCCGGTTTGTCCGTAAATAAAAAAAATAATAAAGGTCGAAATCCACAAAAAATGATAAAAAATAAAATAAAAAATATGCAAAAACAAAAAGGTTTTACAATTATAGAGTTAATAGTGGTTATTGCCATTATTGCGGTTTTAGCCGCCATTGTTATGGTTAACGTCACCAGCTATATAGCCAAGGGCAAAGACGTTTCAATAAGAGGAAATTTATCAACCGCGCTTACTAATGCGGCAGTATATTATGATGCGATTTCTAATTATACCACTGTGTGCGCCGATACTTTATATGGGTTTAAAACAGCATATGATGCGGCCGCGGCATTGTCTGGAGCCGAATCATGCGCTGATTCTATAGATAAATGGTGCGCCTGTTCTCAGCTTGTAAGCGATGTTACTAAGTATTTCTGCGTTGACTATACGGGAACAAAGAAAGAAACACTTATTACTTGCGCCACAGATTGCGCCGATGGCACAGATTATGTATGTGATGGATTATAATAAAAAATCCATTGTGAAATTCAAAAAACAGGTATTAAAACCACCTGTTTTTTGATATAATAAAATATATGTATACAGCCTTTATAAATGTTTTTGTTTTTTTGCTGGGGCTTTGCATCGGAAGTTTTTTAAATTGCGCAATATACCGGTTAGAGCATAAGAAAAATCTGAGTGGCCGCTCTTTTTGTCCACATTGCAAACACGCATTAAATTGGCAGGATTTATTTCCTATTTTCAGTTTTTTATTTTTGCGCGGAAAATGCCGTTATTGCAAAAAAAGAATATCAATACAATACCCGCTGGTGGAAATTGCAACGGGGGTGATATTTTTATTAATTTTTTCCGCCCAAGGCGGACCAGTCTCGGGCTGGAATTTTTTAAATCTTGCATTTTATTTTTATATTGCCAGTTCTTTAATTATAATTTTTATCTATGATCTAAAACATTATTTGATTCCGGACAAGGTTTCGTTTCCGGCAATTGCAGTTGCATTATTTTATAGGATTGTTGAAAATTTTTCTTCGCTTGGAAATTATTTTTGGGCTACGTTGGTTGCTTCAGTTTTTTTTCTGGCCATATTTTTAGTTTCTGGCGGGCGATGGATGGGTTTTGGAGATGTTAAGCTGGCTATTTTAATGGGGCTGGTTTTAGGTTTGCCAGATGTCTTAACGGCCCTATTTTTAGCATTCTTTTTTGGTGCTATAATAAGCGTAATCTTGATGATTTTTGGAAAGAAAGGATTTAAAAGCGAAATTCCTTTCGGGCCGTTTTTGATTGCGGGAACATTTATGGCAATATTTTGGGGCAAAGAAATAATTGAATGGTATTGGCATTTATTTTTAATCACATAATATATTCTATGAAAGAGAGAGGAATAACTTTGGTTGAAATTATAGTGACTATTTTTATAATCACCTTATTTTCTGGCATAATAATAAGTGATTTTCCAAAAATTAAAAAGCAATTTGCTCTTTCTTCAGCCACTCATAAACTTGCCCAAGACTTAAGAAGAGCTCAAGATATGGGTTTATCTGGCACGCAGCCACTAGATCCTGATGGCAATCCGCTTTTAATAAAAGGATTTGGATTATATATTAATTTAAATCCCATTGATGGCAACAACAAACAGTATATAATATATGGAGACAAAAACGGCAATCAGCAATATGATCCTCTTGTGGACTATAATTTAGACTTAATTGATATGGATATTGAATCAAAGGGAGTAATAATAAAAGGGCTTTACAATGCGCTAGAAGACAGAGTAAGCATTAACTTTTCTCCGCCAAATCCTAAAACATCAATATCAAATTTGGATCCCGGATTTAGCAGAATAAAAATAGTTCTTTCGCTGGAATACAATAGCGCAGTTACCAGGGAAATTTATGTAAATACGTCGGGATTGATAGAAACTAAATAAATTTTAAAAAAATTGTGAAATTATTTTCAAAAATAAAATTTAGAAAAAATTCAGGTTTTACTATTATAGAACTGATTATTGCCATTTTTATTCTTTCTTTCTCTATTTTTGGAGTTTATAACGCATTTATAACAGTAATTGTTTTGACTCACGGCGTTTCAGACCGTTTTATAGGAGCATATTTGGCCCAGGAGGGCTTGGAAATAATAAGAAACACAAGAGACACTAACTGGATATCAGGATCAATAAATTGGAGGCAGGGCCTTCAAGACTGCCAAGATGGGTGCGAAGCAGACTATACAACAGGAACAAATCTTCCCGGGGCAAAATCTTTGACGCCCTGGGTCGGAGGAAATTCTGGCGGCGTTTATTTAAAAATAAATAATAACGGTTTTTATAATTATGCCAGCGGCCAAGACACAAACTTTAAAAGAAAAATTACCATAACTTTTTTGGGAAATTATATTATGAAAGTTTTTGTTTCGGTGTCTTGGAAAGAAAAAGCCAACGTTCTTAATCCCACAGCTGAACCGGGAATTATTGAGGCAGAAGAAACATTATATAACTGGTATTAAAAAAATTATGAAATTATCAAAAGGATTTACCCCGTTAGAAGTTTTTGATAAAAATTTCTAATATGGTAATAAAATTATAAATTTCATGAAACAAAGAAAAATAAAAATCAAAAAAGACAAACTTCTAACGGGGTTTACTTTAATAGAATTAATAGTTGTTATGACTATTTTTTTGATTATTATTGGAGCTGGCATTGGCATTTTTATTTCTATTGTGCAATATCAAAAAAGAATTTT
>JBBTQJ010000024.1:0-2959 GCA_038065755.1 Patescibacteria group bacterium
AGACGCAAAATTACAATTAATCAACTGTCAATTATGTTCCTTGGCTTGAACAATACGATAAAAATTAAAATAAAGTTTTTTGGGAAGATAAAAGATTTTTATATTTTTTATTTTCTTTTTCCGGAAAAATCTTAATCTTTCCGTAAACTCCGTCGTAACCGGGCTCAATAAAAACCACTCCTTCTCTTGTCCTGATTACGCCCTCTGCAATTTCAAGAGAACTAAATTTTTCTATTTCTTTTTTTTTGGCTTCTAATAATATTTCAAATTCACTGCCAATATTTGATATTAGGTTATTATAAAAATTGCCGACATTTTTTGAAGCTAAAGAAGTCCCCGTTGAATCGGCAATTATTTCTTCTAGTGGAATCAAGCTTTTAAAAGGAATGGTGTTTTTTGGCAAAAATCCCTCGCGCCTATCGGCTAATTCTTCTATTCTATTTAAAACTCCGATTGTCAGGGATTTGGCGCACTTTGGGCAGATATTATTGTATTTTTTGGATTCTTCCGGGGATAACCTTAGGTTACATTCCCTGTGGCCGTCATAATGATATTTTCCTTCTTCCGGAAAAAACTCAATGGTGTATAAAAATTTTTTTGGATCTTTTAATTTAATAGCTTCTGCAATAGCGCTATATTTTATTTCTGTATCAAAAACATTTGCTTCTCTGCCTAGTTTTGGACCTGAGTGGGCGTCGCTGTTTGAAATCAAGGTAATTTTATCTAGTTGAGACAGCCTCCAATTCATTGCCGGATTTGAACTAAGCCCTGTTTCAATGGCATAAATATATTTTGAATAATCTTCAAAACATTCCTCTATGGAATTAAAACCTGATTTTGAACCAAAAACAGAGAACCAAGGAGTCCAGGCATGAGCGGGAATAACCAAACAATCCTCACATGAATTAAAAATAATTTTTGCTAATTCTTTGGCGTCTAAACCCAAAATTGGCCGGCCGTCGGCTTTTAGATTTCCCACCCCGTTTAATTGGAAATTTATTTTTTTTACTGCTTCAAAAGAGGGAGCAAAAACAATAATATGAACTTTTCTGACCTTGCCTCCTTTTGAATAAATACAGCTGATTTCCGAGGTTAAAACAAATCTTGTGCCGGCATTTTCGCTTCGCAGTTTTAAAAGGCCGGCTTCTGCCGGCTCTAATTTTTCTTCAAGATTTTCTAACCACAAAGGGTGGGTAAAATCGCCCGTGCCCAAAACTTTGATGCCTTTTATTTTTGCCCATTTATCCAAGTTTTCTAAATCCATTAGGGGTGAAGTAGCCCTTGAATACTTTGAGTGTATGTGAAAATCCGCCGCAAATTTCATATTAATCCCCCTTGGTAGTTTAGTTTATAAATTTCTTTTCCTTTTAAAAATATCTGTTCTTTGCCTAAAAATCTTTCTATGGCGCCCTCTCCGTTATCTTTATATTTAAATTCTTTTCTTTCAAATTCGCATATTTTTCCAAAGCGGCATTCTTTTAACAGTTTAAGCAACGAGTCTTCTAAAAATTCTTCTGCTTCTTTTTGCATGAAAGACCCGAAATAGTTCATGCCCCACACAGGCCTGTTGTTTTGATAAACAACTTCCTGCCCAATAACCCCCTTTTGCCGTTTAAAAAAAATATTCTGGTAAAAAAAATCTCCTTTTTGAAATTCTATCTGCAAAGAACCAATAAGGCGGGGGGTATCAACGAGCAAAGAGCCACCCAAAAGGGTATTCTTGCGGGACTCTGCTATAAATTCTTTTAAACTTTCTAAATTGATCAGTTTTTCTTCCAGGTTTATATCTTTAAAATCAATCTCTCCGCCAAACTTAAACAGCTTTATCAATATGTTTCCCAATTCTTTTTTATCTACTAAAAATTTTGAATATTTATTTTTATCTTCAATATTTAAAGAAGATTCAAACCTTAGCGCATTTTTGCCTTTTTCCGCAACCGGATCTGCAATATCCCTGAATTCTAACGAAGGAACGACCCAAATATAATCGTTTATTTCCTGCTTAACCTCGTCAAAATAATCAAATATCAAATAAAAATTTTTGTCCGGCTTAAAATCTTTTTGTAAAATATCTTTTATAAAATTATTATTTTTAGCCGGCCCGATATAGCTGCTAATTTTAAAAGATACTTCTGATATTTTTTCTTTTTCGTAATCTCCTCTTTTCTTAATAACCAAATCGGCCCCTTTTGAATTTTCTTCCGGCTTAAAAGCTATTAGCCTGTTGCCGGACCCTAAAATAATAAAATCAATAATCTTATTTTCAACCTCTTCTTCTATATTAATAATATTCGCTTTTTCCATTGCGTTTTTTTATAAAAAATATTTAATCTGATAAAAAATTTTATGCTTTATATACAAGATAGCCCTCTCTAACTTTTTGATCTACTTTCAGTCCCACCGAGTCGCCCTTTTTTCCTGTTTTTATTTTTTCCTTGTCAATTTGCATAGAGTCAACTGTTTGATTAAAATCCGTGTCTTCTCCTCCGACTATTCTTATGGTATCTCCTTGTTTTAAAGGCGACAAAAGATCTATTACCGCCACTTCTATATTGGAAAAATAATGGGTAATTCTTCCAATTGGTTTTTCTTTTTTGTTATTTGTTGCCATAATTTTGAAAAAATTAAAAAAATTTAATTCGCCGACCTTTAATATAATATTATCATAATAAAAGAATACTGAAAACAACTAAAAAACCATCAGAACAAATTTTATTGTTCCAATGGCTTTTTAAAAGGGGGTTATGATTCTCAATGCTTTTGGTCCATACCCGGGTCTGAATTCGGACAATGAATTCAGATACATACTTTGACCTTTTTCATTAAGAATCATTCTGTCCTCGAGAATTAATCTCTCACCCCCTCGATTTCCATTTTAATCTTACAATAAATCCTGTCAAGACCTTCTGGTGCAGTATTCTTGAATTAGTCCGAACGCATTTCGCCGCCTGCGGCGGCG
>JBBTQJ010000025.1:0-9924 GCA_038065755.1 Patescibacteria group bacterium
GGGACGGAGGAGTATTACGGAGACCAGGTGGTCTCCGTAGCGGATCACCACCGGGAGGGGGATCCCGGGTACGGATGGCGGCCTGAAAATTTCTGGCTTGCCTCTTCACTGGGGCAAGTCGCGAAGCACGCTTTTGCGTGCGAGGTGTCTTTCCTCTCCCACGAACAGTGGGAAATTGAGGAAAGTTACCCGAACGGGAGCCCGTTGCTGCCGCACGAACCTACATGGTTCGGGCCGGCGAATTTAAGGGGCATCCTTGAAGAGGCCCTGCCGGCCGCAACCGCTTTTATGGTGGCGGCGGCCGACCATTGTTTAGAAACGGCCTACCGAGGCCGTTGCCCGGGCGTAGACCCGGAAGCTCTGATGCGGTGGCGGATTGAAACCCGTGCCGCGTTTCAGAAGCGGCCTGTTGAGGCCGTGTTAGCGGATATTGAAGCCGCAAGGAAGCGGCTTCGTGAGTCCGTCAAGTGCGAGGTTCACCCCTCGCACATCGAGGCATGGGCCGAGGACGGCCGAAACCTGACGCCCGAAGAAGAACGAGCAGTAAAAACCGGCTTGCCGGTTCGGCTGCGTGTGTTCGAATACGCAGCTTTCGGGGATGAAACTATCCCTGAACTGCCCGAGGCAGCGGCTCGTGAAGGCATCCCCTTCACGGCCAAAGTCAAGGACCGGGACGGCCGCGAAAAGGTCGTCCTGCAGGCCGCTTCGCCAGATTTGGTGAAGCGGTTCCTGGCCGGGAAAGTTATCCCCGGCTTACGGGACACCTACGGTGATCCCGCCCGCGGTTTTGCGGGTGGGTACACCACCTAAGCGACACGGATGTCGCGAAAGAGTTTGAAATCTCTTTTCAAAAAAATTTGGTAAGGTTAAAAAAGAGGCGAGCATGGTTCGCTTCGCCTCTTTTCTTTTCTAAAGTCCGGCAATTCGTGTTGGCGGACTTTAGATGAAGAAACGAGATTTCCCCGTTGAGCCATTACTGGGAAGTCACAACAAAAAGGAGAAAGAAAATGGCAAAATATCGTTGCAAAATTTGCAACTTTGTTGCAGAGTCTAGGCAACCTTCGTTTTATTGCCCAAAATGCAACCTCCACCCAGACTGGGTGGAGATAAAAATGAGAGCCTGTCCCGACTGTGGGGTATTCGGTTGCGCCGAATGCCCCACCTGCGGGGGACTCGGAGAGGTCGAAGACCTATCCGAGTTAATTGAAAAATTTGCTGATAGGTTAAAGAAACCATAGTAGCAAAAAAGTTTTCCTGTTTGAACTTATCAAACAGGTTGGCGGGATACCGCGCTTAGTTCGCAAGAACTATGCCCGCTGTAAAAATCAAGCGGATTGAATGGGAGGCCCGAGTGGTACTCTGGCTTCCCTCCTTTCTTTTAGCCCGCTAATGGGCGCCTGGGCATATTTCCATGGCTGGCGGACTGAAAGAAGGGAAGAGAGAAGAAAATTTGCTTTTTTCTTTTGATTTGTTATGATGAAGAATAAAAATAATAAATAAAAACATGGAAAAAATAATAAAAGATTTCACAAAAATAGCGAAAGAGCACAAAGGAAAATGGGTGGCTTTAACTGACGATGAAGAAAAGGTTGTCGCTTCTGGAGAATCGGCAAAAGACGCTTTGGAAAAAGCGAAAAAACAAGGATTTAAAAATCCAATTCTTTTTAAAGTTCCCATTTCTTTGATTCCTTATATTGGAGGCAATTCTTAAATATTTATGGATTTTGTTTATAAAAAGTTTAAACTGCAAAATAAAGAGGAATTATTAAAGCCGATTATTCCAATTGGAATTTTGTTTAATGGAAATAAAATTAGATACGAGGCTTTAATAGATTCTGGAGCAGATTTTAATATTTTTAACGCTGAAATCGGAGAGCTTGTCGGCATTAATATTAAAAGCGGAAAAGAAATTAAATTCGGCGGAATAGCAGGCGAACCGTTTGAAGTATATATTCACAAAATAACAATTGAAGTTGGTGGTTGGCAATATGAAACTATGGCAGGATTTTCCTATAAAATTAGTCCTTACGGTTTTGGTATATTAGGGCAAAAAGGATTTTTTAATTTGTTCAGGATTAAATTTGTATATTCTAAAGGAAACATAGAAATTACTCCCGAGATCAAAAAGTAAATCTCTAATTAAAATTGTATCAAGAGATACACCTTTCTTTTTGGATACAAAGTAAAAAAACTTGTGTTCAAAAAGAAGGGAAAAGCGTCCGAGCCCTTTTGTCAGCGCGAATGGTTCGCGTTTGGCAGTAGACCCCGTTTAGAAAATTGAGATTTTCTAACGGGGTAGAGAAATCAGGACGCAAAAAAAACTTTCTCTTGAAAGGAGAAAGAAATGTTGCACAGTTTTTTTTCGCAATTGACAAGTTTTTTGGGCGAATTGGTTGTATTCTTTTTACCCCTCATAATTATAGGAGGTATGGTTGCCGCAGGAATTTGGTACGAGACCTCTCCTACTAAATATGATTTTGGAAATGGCGCTCAAATAGTGGTGCCATGGGGTGCCGTCAGCGCAGATCGGCGCGACGCGGGATACGGTGTTGTTGTCCAAAGTGGCATCAATGTCATGGTCCAAAATAATTCGGACCAGTGGCGTACGCTCACGATGTCATATCGGAGGCCCGATTGTAGCATACTAGATACTCATGCGTTTGAAGATTTGGCGCCGAAGTCAACGAAAACCTTTGGCGCAGACTCTGACAAATATGAAGGCATGCATATTAGCGTGTCTGATTACGCGCAAAAAGAACGCGACAAGGCTAATCCCTAAAGCAGGTTGGCGGGAACACCGCGCCTGAATGCGAAAGCATTCTTGCCCGCTGTAAAACTCAAGCGGATTGGGCCGACGGCTTATCAAGGGAAGCGGCTGTCGGCAACTGGTTTACAGCTTCCTCCTTTCTTTTAGCCCGCCAGGCTTGTCGCTTAATAATTTTTTCGTAACGAAATGAAGAAATTTTGAGGCGAAAATTTGGAAAAACTAGGAGGCATACCCCTGCGGTATGCCGACGAATTTTTACAAATTTGCAGCCAAAATTTCAAGTTGCAGTAGAAAAGAATTATTAAGCGACAGGCCTATAACGCCATTCTGGGGCCCGGCTTATGTGCTGCGGCTGACGGACTGAAAGAAGGGAAAGATAGCGTTGTAATAATTGTGCGGTCGCACATTTATTACAACGATAAGCTAATAAGCTAAAATATAACTAAAAAATCCGTTGCGTTTGCAACAGACTTTTTAGTGCGGAGGCCGGTGGAGTCGGACCACATTCTAGTTGTCTAGAACCAGTTGTGTATCAAACAATGACTGCACCGTGCAGTATCGACCTCCGACGCTCCGCAAATTTATTATATCATATCAAAGCTAAACAAAAAAATAACACCCTCAAAAGAAGATGCTATTTTTTTGGTTCTATTGCTAGAATATGATCACTGTCTGATACACATTTTTATTATAGCAAATCAAAAGTCCCTGTCAATAGTTTTGCGCATGTGGGTTCAAAAAATTAGAAGTTTTAAAAAATTTCTACCTTTCTTTCAAATCATTATTTATATCAGGGAATAAACGAATATCAGATTTATTCTTGATTTTCCAGAAATTATAAATTTTCCTGTCCTGAACGAAGTTGAAGGATTTAGTGGTTTGAAAGAAGGGTTTTGCTGGCTGCCCCCAAAAAAAAGTAAACAAACTTCGCCGTTGTGTTTTCTTGCTTTTTGACCCAGGTAAGGAAACAAACCAGCAACAACGACAAGGCCATCAATATAGGAGAAGGAAGATGGCCAATGTAGTACAAAACCCGTCGTACGCTTGTATTTCGTCTTGGGAAGCGGCAGATATCGTTTCCCAGGGCAACGCCGGCGACAAGGCGGCGTTGGCAAAGTCGCGGGTTGCTGACCTTGATTTAAAGGTCAGCAAAAGGAGATTTTACTTCCTTGTCGCCCAGTTAAAGGCACAAGGAAAGCGACTCGGGCAACGGATTGTCTGAGCCAAAGAGCCGGGCGGTGCCCGGCCGCACCAAGAAGAGGCCGATTGATATGGTTTTCGGCCTCTTCTCTTTTTTCCAGTCCTTCAACTTTGCTCGGGCTCGGGATTAAAAAAAAGGATAATAACCGGTATAGGGCTGTAAAATCAGGCAAGAATAGAGAAAACTCTCTCCTCACTTGCTTGATTTTCAGCCCTATGGCGGTTGTTAAAGAAAGCATAATGTTTTCTTCTGCCATAAGGAGGGTGGCTTTTAAAGGAGTAAAGCCATGAAAAGGATTTCTTTGGTTCTGTCGGTTTGTTTTTTCTTTGGCTTTGGCAATTTTGTTTTGGCCCAAGAAAACAGCCCTCACTTTTTTGGTAAAAATACCAGGCCGGAGGCCTTTTTCCAAGAAGTGGAACCAATGGAATTCCATCTTCTTTACTTCTGTGACAATGATTCCGAAACACTGTTTGAGAGAATTGAAAAATCAGCCAAGCGCCTTTTTAGCAGAAAGCTGGAATTTTCTTTTTTCCTGAACAATGACCTTGCCAAGAAGTTTACGCTTCTCGGCAAAGTGGAAAGAATCCGCATAGAAATAGACATAATCTTCAAGGAGGAAGATAATAGATAGTTCCAAAAGGGAAGCTGGTGTCATAAAAAAACAGCTTCCCCCTTTCTTTTTGATTTTTTCATGCAATACTCGGTGTTGTAACGGTATTGTTAAAAAAATCAAAAAGAAGGGTTTGCGCCAAACCGCTTCCTGCCATTTTGGCAGTTTTCTGGCGCAAAAGCTCTTTGAAAGGAGGCTCCAAAATGGTAGCCTACAGCATCGCGATGACAATTTTTACTTTTTTGTTTCTTTTTATGTGCTGCGCGGCAATAGCGCAAAAAGAAAGAGAAAGGGGCCGGTTAATCTGGTCCGACCAATTAAGGCCCGGGAAATACCGGGTAGTGGCAAAGTCTCCATGCGGGACGCTCGCCATATTAGAAACCGATGATGGATATAAACATATCGGTTTGAAAACGTGTATCGACGAGATACCGAACGTCGGGCAAACCTTCCAGTGGAAGGTAAAAAAACTAAAAGGATATGAGGGAAAAGCGGTCATTCTTGAATAGGAGGAGTAATCCTCCTTCCTCTCGCTGCCGTCGTAATAAGGGTTTGCTTAACAAATGAGCAGACCCTTTTTATTTTTTAAAAAATAACCCCGCCATTCTTCCATAAAAATTGACGATCGTCAACCATTGCGGGAATTATAGTCGGGAGATTCAATAAAAAATAAAAAACTATTCTTTTGAATAAGAATGGTTTCAAGTTTCAAGTTATAAGTTTTGTGTTTTAAGTTTTAGCCTTCTGGTCTTTCGCCCAAGATAACATCTATCGTTATTTCTTCTTTATCTCTCAAAATTTTCAAAACAATCTTGTCGCCGGCGTTATAATTAGAGATTATTTTTGCCATTGAATTTTCTGCTGTAATTTTTTCGTTGTTAAATTCCAATATTATGTCTTTTTCTTTTATGCCGGCAATTTCAGCGGCCGAATTTTTAGTAATAGCCCTTTCTCCTTTTTCCCCTTTTATCACCCAGGCCCCGTAATTTACCGGCAAATCATTTTCTTCTTTTACTTCGTCATTTATTAAAACATAACGCACTCCCAAAAAAGGATAAACAATCTTATTATTTTTAATTACTTGTTCAATATCTCTTTTGGCTTTGTTTATGGGAATGGCAAAACCAATGCCTTCGGCTCCCTGCGCCATTGCCGTATTAATTCCAATAACCTCTCCTTTTAAATTGAGCAAAGGCCCTCCTGAATTTCCGGCATTAATAGCCGAATCAGTTTGAATGATATCTTCAAGTGTTTCAGAGAATCCGCCGCCAGAAGCAGAAATAGTTCTTTCAAGCCCCGAAATTACTCCCACAGAAACAGTATTTCTTAATTCGCCCAATGCGTTGCCAATAGCAATCGCGCTTTGGCCTATTTGTATTGAAGAAGAGTCTCCCAGCTTTATTGCTTTAAATTTTTGCTTTTCTAAATCTTGCTGAAAATCTCCTGTGGCTTTATTTTTTAATTCTTCTTCTGATATTTCAATTTTAATTATGGCCAAATCCTGAACGGGGTCTAATGCTAAAACTTTAGCCGGGTATTTTTGGCCATCGTTTGTTAAAACCGTGTACTCGGCTGTTTTGTCTAAAACAACGTGCTTGTTGGTTAGAACCAGGCCGTCTTCAGAAACAATAAAACCCGATCCTCCGCCAACTTCCTTTTTTTCTGTTCCTTTTTGAACATACTGGGGGACCTCAAAACCAAAACCTTCAAACGGCGAAATCCACTGCTGTTCATAAACGGGAAGATCTTTTGAAATAATAATGCTTAAAACCGAAGGCGAAGCCTCTTTAACAACATTTATTATCGCCTGCTCATAAGAAAATGACGAAGCATATTCTTGGCTGTTTTGGCCCAATTTTTCAATTTGAGGCAAATTTATTTCTATTTTTTGCAAAAAATCGTTGATTTGGTTTTGGAAATAACTGATAGAAATAACGCCCGCCATAAATCCGGCAGCCGAAGCAATAATAATAAGAAAAAGCGCCTCAAATAAAAATTTATTTTTCAAAAATTTTGAAAAACTTTTTTTAATGTCGTTGGCGTCTATATTAAATTTTGGCAAATCATAAAGGCTCATATTATATTATTGCGGTTTTTATTTATCTTCAGAATAATCGTTATAACGGCCAAATTCATATTTTAAAAAATCGGTTCTCACCGGCCCCAACAAAGCCATATGAAGCTCGCAAAAAATATATTTTACAATAGTATTGGTCCATCCATATTGTTTAAACCTCCTGTCTGAAACAAAAACTTTTGTTGATTTCAAAAACTTGAATTTGGCTATTTTTTTTGCCCTTTTTGCCAGGTCATGATCTTCGGCTAATTTTACGGTTTCGTCATATCCTTTTAATTTTTCAAAGGTTGCTCTTTTTATTAAAATAGCGGACCCTGCGGCGTGTGGAGAAAATTTTTCAAAAAACGCCGTTTGTTTATTATAAAAATTATTAAAAAAGAAATAAGAAACTTTATTTTTGGGGTATGGAAGCAGGGCAAAAGCTCCAAAATTAATTTTTTTAGCGGTAAATTCAGATAGGGCTTTTATAAAAAAATTAGGAGGTAAAACAATGTCTCCATCTAAAAAAAGCAGGATATTTCCTTTAGCTGCTTTTGCCCCCTCGTTTCTTCCTTTGGCAGGAAGCCCCCCCTCAACAATTTTGCAGTTATATTTATTGGCAATTTCTCTTGTTTTGTCTTTAGAGCCGGCGTCAGCCACAATTATTTCGTAATCTTTGAAATTCTGCTTTACTATTGACCTTAACAGATTAGGAAGATATTTTTCTTCATTAAAAGTGGGAATAATAATGCTTAACATACTATATTTATAGCACATATTTCTCTCTTTTAAAAGAGAGAAACCACAAAATCTGCAATATCAATAGTGGCGTTGGGCTTGGCTATTTTCCTGCAATTTTCTTTCATTAAAGCCAGTTTTTCTCGGTGTGAAAATAAATCAATAACTATGCCGGCAACCTCTTCTGTTTTACTTGCTTTTATTCCTGCTCCGTTTTTTACCAGATAATCAACATTATCTTCTTCTTGACCGGGAATAACTTTATTGACTATCATAGGCAAACCTTTAACCAGACACTCTGCCATGGTCGACCCCCCTGTTTTAGATAAGATTAAATCTGACACCGCCATTAACTCTTGCATATTATCAACTAATCCAAATATCTTTATTGACGAATCGTTTCTAAGAACAGAATTTTTCAAACTATTTTGCAATTTTCCGTCCCGCCCGGATACTATAATAAACTGCGCTTTTTGATCTTTTTCTTTTATTTTTAAAATTATATTTAACAGCTCCTCGTGCGCAATCTGTCCGCCCACAATTAAAAAAACAGGAAAACTGCCGTCAAAATGCAAATTATCTAATATTTTCTTAACATTATGATTTTCTGTAAATTTTTGCCTTACGGGTATTCCTGTGACTTTTATCTTGCCTAAATCAATCGCATGGTCTGTTAAATAATTTTTAATTTTATCGTTTGCCACAAAATAATAATTAACATCAAGATTGTGCCAAAGATAATGCGGCCCAAAATCTGTGCAAATATTTGCCGATAAAATTTTAATTAAATGTTTTTGTTTTGTCAAAGAAATGATTTGCGATGGCAAAGGGTGGGTAGACAATATAAAATCGGGAGAAAAATCTTTAATAAATGAAATAAATTTTTTCTTTTTGATCAGAAACAAATAAAATATTTGGTTTAAAATACTTTGCGGAGTTCTTTTTTCAAAAAAATCATACGCCCACCTAAACAGCAGCGGCGTTTTAAATACCACGTTGTTATACAAATACGGGTAGCCGCGGTTAAAAATTATATTTGAAAATTCTGAAATATCAACAACCCTTATCTCTACTTCCGGATATTTTCTTTCAAAAGCTTCTTTTACAGCTTGCGCCGCTGTAAAATGCCCCATTCCCGGCGAACCAAATAATATTAATACTTTCTTATTTTTCACAATTAATTATTATTTTTATCTTGAACGGTTAATATTGCAAAATATAAAAATAATGCTGTTATAACGGATATCAGGTTGCCATAAGGGGTGTTTTTAAAAATGCCGGGAAATAAAATATCTAAGTCTAAAATATTAAAATAATTTAAAATATAAATATTTAACGATTTTACGGCGATAAAAATTAAAATCAGCATATGAATTATGACAGAAACAACCATCAGCAGAACCAGGGCGTTTAAGTATTTATTTTTAAAAATTTTTATATTCATAAGTTATTTGCCGTCGTCATAGTGATTAAATTTATAATCAAACATTTTGCGGGTTGTCGGGCCGAATAAAAAAGAGCGGGCCTCATATAAAAAATATTTTATCCAGGTTTTTGCCCAGCCGTCTTTTTTGAATCTTCTGTCTGAAACAATAATTTTTACCGACCTTAAAATTCCCCACTTTACATTTTTTATTTTTTGGGCGCATCTTGCTAAATAATGGTCTTCTCCTAGTTCCATGCTTTCGTTAAATCCCCCGATTTTTTCAAAAAGCTCTTTTTTTATTAAAATGCCGATTGACCCGCGGGCCAAAATTTTCTCCAAAACAATAATCCAGTAATTATATAATATATTCAAAAGAAATAAAGAATTTTTGCTGTAAGGAGACGGAATCAGGCAAAAGCTGGCAAAATCAAGATTTCTTTCTTTAAATTCTTTCAGGGCGTTATTCAAAAAATCAGCTTGCAGTATGGCGTCTGCGTCTATAAAAAACAATATGTCTCCCTTAGCTTCTCTTGCTCCGTTGTTTCTGCCTTTTGCCGGCAAACCTCCTTCAACAATTTTGCAGTTATACCTTTTAGCAATTTCTCTTGTTTTGTCTTTAGAGCCGGCGTCAGCCACAATTATTTCAAAATCAAAAAATTCTTGCTTTTTAATTGATTCTAAAAGAAGCGGTAAATATTTCTCCTCATTAAGAGCCGGAATTATAATGCTAAACATATCAATTTTTTATTTAAACAAATTTTTTGCTTCGTTCCAGATTTCGGGCTTGTTTTGGGATTCTTTCAACCAGTACCACCATTCGGCCCCCCATAAATAAAATTCTTTAAGACCTGTTTTCTTGGCGTATTCAATATTGTTTTTAAAAATATTTTCGTTCATTGTTTTTTCCTGCTCTTTTAAAGAAAGCGAATAAAAGGGCACGGGGCCCCATGGTTCTGCCTGTAGTTCAACGCATATGATATTTTTGTTGAATATTTTTTTAATAAGCTGGGCTTTTCGCCAGTAATGAACGGGTGGCAACGGAAAATCAATATAAAAACCCAGATTATCTGTAATGTGCGCCCATACTTTTCTATAAATTGTTATACCGATTATATCTCCGTTTTTT
>JBBTQJ010000026.1:0-12900 GCA_038065755.1 Patescibacteria group bacterium
CCAAACCAATTGGCAGAAATACGGTCAAAATCCCAAGGAAAAATATAAAGGTCATCAAAAAAACTTTATACTTTTCCCTGAAAATTGAGGCAAAATACGACGGCAAAAGAACAGTAATACAGCACGGAGCAAACAATGCCGCCACCCCGGCAATAAACGTTGCTATTATTGATGCTCCTAATAATAACTCCATAATTATTTCTTTTTAGACAAACGATAAATAGAAATTATTTCATCTATAGCTTTGCTGGAATTTCCAGACCTCATTTGACTGACTGCGTGGGTGGATAAATGGTTTTTTAAAATAAAATCCTCAAAACTTGATAAAGCCTGCTTTATTGCAAGATATTGGTTTATAACGTCAATGCAGTATTTACCGTCCTCAACCATCTTCTCCAATCCTTTTATTTGTCCGGCAACTATCCTTAAACGTCTTGTGGCTTTTTGTTTATGCAGATTTGTGTGTTCGTGTTCCATGTATTTCAGTATACTCCATAGGGGTATGCCCTGTCAATGGCGCGCGTCACCATAATTCTTAAATAATATTAAAAAGTCATAGACCTTACTATTTCTGCTGTAAGTTTATTTAGTTTTAACAAAATTTTTACCCGTCTCGGACTGCCGTCTGAATTTCTAAATCCCTCTTGGAAAGAGCCACATTTTTTAAGAGTATTGCCGTTAATTTTAATAAATACAATTTCTTCTAAATCAAACGACATTTTTCTTAATCTTGACCACGCCCCTCTTTCTATTCTTTGTTTTTCAAATTCTGATTTCCCGCCCTTTAATTTCTCGTGCCATTTTTGAAAACTCCTGTCCTCGTCATTGTAGGTAATTTTACCTAACGCTAAAATTACTCCCGTTGAGCCATATTCAGATATTGCTTTTTCTGTTGCCTCTCTGTCATTTGCGGGAACATCGTGATTATCATTATTTATTGGGTGAGCTTTGAAATCCCAAGCGCATGACAAAAGCCCGTCAAAACTTGTTTTACCGTATCTTGGCTTTTGTAATTGCATCAAATTTTTTAAGCGTTTCTCACAGAGATATTGAAAATAAAATCCAATCCACTCCATTTGCTTCCATTGCTCGTAGTTATTATTTTTCATTTCCATTATTGCAGTTTTGGCGTCCCAATGTTTAGGAATATCCCTTAATAATGGCTCTATATGTTTTACATCTTCTAACAAATTACCCTTTGTCATATTGTTTCAAAAATAGAATTTCTATGAACCCTTAGTAAATTTTCAGCGAACTGAGGAAACATAAGATTATTTATTTTTTTTATTAAGTCAAAATTATGTTTTACATTGCCATTTAACTTTCCAGCATTCATTTTAAATACTTTATTTTCTGCTTCAGAAGCTTCGAGGGCTTTAACAACGCTTTCGTTTATGTTTATTTTTTCTGGTATCGGCAAGCTTAATAAAGTTTTTTCTGAAATCGTCATTCCGCCGTCATTAACCCTCCACCACCAATACATATAACTACTATTTAAAATTAAATAAGCTAAATTAAAATCCTCTTGATTATTAAAGTTAAGAGTTCTAAAAGAGGTTCTTTCAACTGGTTTTTTTAGCGCAGATATAAAATATCTTGGAGTTGAAGGTATTTGCAGAGAGTATCTTGTATCATCTGTTTGTGTAATGTCCTCTAGTTTTTTAGGCAAACTAACAACCTTTTTATACAATCCGACTAACTCTTTTTCTACTTTTGGAAAGATTTCTTTTGAAAGCTCAATTTTAGCGGTGAATAAATCTAAATCATTAAAAAGTTTTTCTCTTTCGGTCGCTCTCCACCTTAATAGCGGCGTTATGTAATGATCTTTTTCTCCACTTTTTGTTTGTATTGCCACTATAATTCCCGCCCTCGTGCTATTAGCTTTGTTCGTATTTTTTGAACCAAATTTAATGCCCTTAAAAACATTTGCAGGGACATTGTCAAAAAGATAAATAAATAATTTATTAAATTTATCTATTAGTAACTTTCTGAATTCCTCGTATGCAGGAGAATTAGTAAAGGACTGGGGGCTTATTGATATAAACCCATTTGTCGTTTTTATTATTTTTTCAATAAAATACGCATAGGTGTTTTGTGTTTTATAGGTGTCAAACTTTATATCTTTATTCGTAGAAACATAAGGCGGATTAAGTATTGCGTAATCATAGCTCGGTAAATTTTCCGCCTCTAAAAAGTCCGCCAATATGAATTTTTTTTCAAGACAAGCGAATAGATTATCTTTTTTGTCTTGAAATTCTAATGTAAGTAAGGTTTTTGCTATGAAAAGAGCCAATTCATCTTTATCAATAAAATATATGTTATTTAATAAAAAATCCTCCTTATTTTTTTGTCTTTTAATAAGCCAATACGATAGGTTTCCAACGCCGCAGCAAGGGTCTACCCAAACTCCACTCGGAAACATATCAGACTTTTTACTCATTAACTGAGCGACATCATCGGGCGTAAAGTATTGCCCTTCCTCCGATCTCTTATCTCTATTATTGTATGCCAAAGAATACTCATAAAGTATTGAAACCTCACCCATTGTTAATCCTTCCAATAAATCTGCGTCGATGTCTATTGCGGCACTAAAAAACGGGTCTTTTAGGATATAATTATACTTTGACCCGCTACTCTTTATTTTTTTAGCCAACACATTTACCCAAGCATTTTTAAGCCCGTGTTTTTCTAGAAGCGTGTTTATTGTTTTTATTTTTTCTTGGCTTATCATTTTAATTATCTTATTATAAAATATCATTTTTAACAACAAAAACAACGCTTAGACTCTTTGGTTGAGTTCTTTTTCTTCAAAATATATTGATATAGGAAACAATGCAATTATAAAAATAAAAGCCGCGGCAAGATAAGCTTTGCCGGAGGCCAAGAATGCTCCAAAAATAATTAAAATTTCTCCGATATAAGCAGGGTGAGGAATAATTTTGAACAAACCCGAGTTAATCCGTTTCTGTTTTACAGACAACGGAACCAAAACAGCAAAGACAAAAAAACGTTTAATGCCCAAAGCCAAAATACTCAAAGCCATAAACACAAGCCCTAAAATAATCAACGCAAACCCTGATAAAAATAAAAGGGCAGAGGGATAAAAAAGAAATAACGGAAAAACTGCGTCAATTTTTATAAAGAACCAAAAAGCAAATAGCCAGAAAAACAGGCATAAAATATAAAACAAAACTGGCTTTCTTCTCCAAAATCCAAGCAATGCATGCAACCAGAGATGAAAGAGGGGAACTGGAACAAAAATAATGGAGACTATTAAAAAGATATCCATATTATTTAAACCTGTTGCGTAATAAGATTATAAGCGAAATGAAGCAATTTTGAGCGAAAATTTGTAAAAACGAGGAGGTTTATACAGAGTATAAGCCGACGAGTTTTTACAAATTTACAGCCAAAATTGCAAATTGCAGTATAAATCCTTATTACGCAACAGGTTTTTTATCCGAATACTAAAACTTTGTCCGAACTCTCAACCATTTTTAACAAATCATCCATTGTAGAAACCGGGCAAACGGCAATTCCTTTTTTGCCGCGAAGTTCTAAACAAGTCCCGCAGGCATAAATTAACCCATTCAAACTTTTGTATTCGGCAATTTTTTTGGAAATATCAAAATTTTCTGTGTCTAAAATGACATCAAGTTCAGCGCCCTCGTTCAGTAAAAAAATTGTCACTTCGTGCTTGGCTTTCAATGAGGTAATGCCGAAACGAAATGTGTTCCAGATATGTTCTGGCTTATTTGATTGTAAGATAATGCCGAGTTTCATATTAAGATTAATTTTCGTGGTTTATGTTAATTATTGCTTATGACTGCTTCCCCATTTGCTCATTTGGTCTAAAATAAAATGCAGGTCCTTGCCCCTTTTTGTAAGCGCATATTCTACTTTTAAAGGCACTTGTGGAAAAACTTTCTTTTTTATTACCTTGTTCTCTTCTAACTCATTAAGTCGCGCGGACAAAGTGCGGGGGCTAATTCCGGATAACGAAAGCAAAAGCTCGCCGAAGCGTTTTTTTCCGAACAATAAATCTCTAATTATTAAAACGGCCCATTTTTTGCCTATGGTGTTTAATGTTCTCTCAACGGGGCAGTTTATAGTTTTTTTGTTTATTCTCGACATTATCTTATACTATACTTTTTGTAACTACTTTACAAGGTATAGCGCATAAATTATAATTATTAAATCAAATGGTCGGCAAATCTGAAATAATACTAAATTTATAAATATAAAAATAAATAAATGAATAAAAATTATATAATAGCAATAATCGCAATAGCTATGGTTGTTTTTGGCGCTATTTTTGCTATAAACAGTTCTAAAACAAACACAAATTATAACAATTCAGCCGAAAATTCGAATAGTCAAAATCAAAGCGAAGTAAAAGAGTTTAATATGACCTCCTTTTATGAAATGGCAGATGATAAGCCAAGGCCTCAATATTCCTTAAAGGAAATTATTGTAAATAAGGGCGATACTGTTAAGGTCATTGTTACTGTAACAAAAGGCAATCACGATTTTAATATAGATGAATTCAATGTACACACTGAAACTCCTCTGAATCAGCCCGTAATAATTGAATTCAAAGCTGATAAATCGGGGGAATTCGTTTACTATTGCTCAAGACCCGACCACAGAGAAAACGGCCACTGGGGGACATTGAGGGTCATTGAATAATCTATCGTCCATGCTTTTTAATTAATTTTCTATTTTGTTATAAAATGCTTGACTTCCTTTCGTAATAATCTTATATCTTATTCCTTGTTTTTTAAAAAATTCTTCGGCTGCTTCGCCTTTTAGTTTAGTAGATAACCACAAGAGTAACGGCAACCCTTTTGTTTCGTGAACTTCTTTATGCCCGTCTTTGTATTCAACCAAAAAGTCAGGTAAATAATTTCTTGTAAATCCAAAAATTTTATAAGGAATTTTTATTCCATGGGTTTTCGTCCACTTTACAACAGCTGAATCTCTTTCGAGCTCAACCATATATTCCCGTTCTAAAGTAGAATCATAATCCGCCTTACCTTCCGGATTTTTCTTTAAATTGGTTAATGTTCCCTTTTTACTAATCATATTATTTTTTCGAAAATATCCCTTCAACTAGATCTGGTTTCAAAAATAAATCTCTTATCTGATCGATAATAGCCCACAACCTCCTAATTAAAACTTCATCATTTGAATCCTCAATTTCTTCTCCGCCTAACAATCTCTTTTTAATATGCTCTCTTATAATTTTTATTAATAAAACTTGCCTCTCGTCTGGATTTCTGTCATATTCTAAAAGAGAATACTTTGCTATTGAATGTATTTGTTTTATCAATTCTTTTTTCAATTCCTTAATAGATAAATTTTCTGTTTTTGTAATTTGAGCAATTTGTTCAACTTCTATCTCGGGGATATTTCCTTTTTCAAGAGTTGTCAATTCTGATTCAAGGTTCAAACTTTTTATTTTTTCTATATCTTCAGTAATATTCATCCTATGAAAATCATATTTATATTCGTCTAAAAATTTTTGCCATTCATATATTGGTTCTATAACTTTCGGTGGTTCTGGTGTTGGCGGCAAATCTTTTAGTGTTAATTTTCCCTCTGTTTCTTCAATGGTTTTTTCTCCTTCGTCAATTTTTTGAATGTCTTTGTCTTCTGGAATTTTTTCCTTATCAATTATAATATTAGCCGGATCCAATGCGTCTGGATATTCAATAGCTTTCAAGTGCTCCCATAACCAACTGTGTTTTAAAATTGGATGGTCTACAACAAAAAGCGATTCCCATTCATCTTGACTCTTGCTCATTCTTCTTAACCCTCTGCCAATCACCTGCGGCCCGTAGACAGAAAAAATTTGGCCGTCAATATTTTTATAACAAAATTTTCTAAACAAAAGAATTATTGAAATGTTTCTCACGTCCCAGCCCTCTCTAAGCATTAAAACAGAAATAACCGCGTCCCATTCTGTTTGCGGGTCTTTGTTCAAATCACGAGCAGCCTCTTTTAATTCCTCTTCCGATTCATTGGTTACTAAAAGTATCTTTTTAATCCCATATTTATCGCCAATTTTTTCCAACTCTTTACGAATATTATCAGCATCTTTTATGGAAAGCGCGACAATAAATAACAGCGGCTTATATGGCTCGGGGGTTCTCATCCTTTGCTCTTTTAGCAACTCACAGGCAATAGCGATTTGCTGACGCATTGGTTTTAGGCTTGTAATATAACGACGAGCGGGAATTTTTCTTTTCTCTATTTCTTCCCATGGCACTTCTTCCGCTGAAATTGTTTTTCCGGTATCCAAATCTTCGTAAGTTAATACTACTTTTTTAATATCGGGGTGGAACACGACAATTCGCTTTATCACTTTGTCCCTCATCGCCTCGGCAATACTATAAACGAAAATCATTTTGCTGTCCGGACATAAACTATCTAGCCGGTCTGGCGTTGCGGTTGTATCTAATCTAAAAAATCTTTTTGGTTTTAATTTATTTATTAAATCATTATATTGTTCAGCCTTGGTATTATGCGCTTCATCGTTAAAAATACAAAGCGACTCAACATTGTCTCGCAAAACTTTCCAGTTATTTGTCTTTTCATAAATTTGATGTATGTTTCCTAAAATTATTGAACCCGCCCGTATTCCAGCGGCGCTCGCTGTTGGTTTCATAATATGCAAAGAAATTCTATTTTTCAAAACTTCGTTTGCGCCCACAAAAAATGGAAAAACATCGTAAATAAAAGTTTCTGAGGCCTTGTCAAATTCATCTACTAATCTTTCTCTTACGATTGTGTTTGGAGTTAATATCAAAAATTTATATTGATTGTGAACTACCATCATATAAGCAATCATTGCTCCAATAATCGTGGTCTTTCCTCCGCCGGTTACGATATTTGTCAATAAGTCCTTTTCGCCTAAAATTTCAAAACTATAAATACACCTTTCAATTGCCTCCAATTGAACTTTTTTCCACTGCTTTTCGTTCCATAATTTAAGATCTGGTTTGAAATTTTTTGAACCAAGATGCTTCAAAAAATCAATTCCCGCATCAGGAATTCCTTGATAGCCAGATTTTCCCCATTCTTTAAAATTTTCCTCGTATTGTTTAAAAAAGTAATACATATTTTAGATTGTGGATAACTCTTGACTTGACACTGATTTCTATGCTATATTGAAAGTGGTCAATAAGTTATCTTGTTGCCCATCAGGAAGGCGCCATCTTATTCCGAACGGTGTACCTAGTGTACACCTAACCCCTAACGGGGAGTAGGATAAGAGGCGCTTTTCTGTTTTTCTTTAAGTTTGAATTTCCAGATATTAATTTTTTCTGAAAGATAGGGGGTTTCTTGATTTAGCCTTAATCCAAATAAATTTTCTACATATTCTATAAAATCAAGTTTAGCCGGGCTTGTTTGAAAACCGTCCCAAGCATAACCAACTGCACCAGTTAAAACATCCACTAATTGAACCTCAGGACAATAATGAGAATCAACCGGCTCAATGTTCCTAATCGGCTTTCCTAATAAGTCTTGATGAGAAGGAAATTTTATTCCGCTTCTATTATTAAAATCGTTATAAAAACAACTTTTCCAAAGCCGATTATTTAACACTTTTTTTAAATCGGAAAGTCGTCCCCATTCCGCTTTGTCTCCCATTCGCCGTCGGTGCATAAAAATTTGATAAAAATTTTCTTTAATGCCTCTAAATTTGTAGTCTTTTTCTAAATTCCGACTAATGAAAAAATAAAGAAATTTGTAAAAACCCAATTCTTCATCTCCCCCATGATATTCTTTGTAATCAACTGCGTGTTTATCCAAGACCAAACAACGAAAATCTAAATAAGGATTAAGAGAAAACAACCTTATAAACATTTCATAAGAATTCAATTTATTTTTTGAAACTTTTGTCCATTTTAGTTCGCTTTTTCTTGAAGCAAATTTTTTATCCCATAAATCCCAAAATTTATTGCGAAATTCTTCTTGTTTTTCTCTTGGCAACCATAAACTCCCGAATAATTGATACCTTGATTGAGTTATTCTGCTTTCGTCTACAAAAATATAGCGCATTATAAATTAAGCTTTAATTTTTTTACTTAATATTATTTCGCCGGCTAAATTATCCTGAACCTTACAGGCAATCGTATGTTCTCTGGGTTTATCAAAAACATGCTTCGCCGATAAAATTGCTTTAAATCGCTCACCCTTTTTCTTATCTTTTATTTTTTCGCGGGACAAAATATATTCTTTGTCCGCAGAAAAATGGCCTTCCTGATAATCAAAATCCCATTGGCAATTTACTAGCCAGCCGTCCTCGTTTGCGGAAAAAGCGTCTATTGCCTCAAACTCATATCCTAAACCTTTTACCTTTTTAATTTTTGCGCCACTGCCAACGATGTGCCCCCTCCGCAAAAAAAATCCGCCACCACATCGCCCTCATTTGAACTTGCTTTTATAATCCTCTCCAAAAGCGCCTCCGGCTTTTGCGTAGGATAACCAATTATTTCGCTTCTAACGCGGTCGGTTGGATAAATATCAACCCACCAATCTTCTAATTTTTTTCCAATTTCAACTAATTGTTGAACTTGTTTCGCCTCTTTACTTTTTACAACTTTATTCCAAATCTGACCTTCATTGTGTAGTCCACTTTTATGCGGTATTCTCTGAATATCAAAATTATATTCCTCTGTTTTAGAATAAATAAATATTGAGTCGTGTTTTCTACCAAATCGTTTTGCGACGCCACTAGGGGTAGCATAACACCAAATTATTTCATTCAAAAAATTGTCGTATCCGAAAATTTTGTCCATTTCGGTTTTGATGTAATGACTGGCGTGCCAGTCGCAGTGAACATAAATTGAACCGGTCTTTTTTAAAACTCTTCTCATTTCCCAAAGCCGGGCATTTAGCCAAACCAAATAAGAGTCAATCCCTCCTTCCCAAATGTCAAAAAATGAACGAACTTCGTTTGTATCTCCCCAAATCACATTATAATTTCTGCCGGAAAAAAACGGCGGGTCAATATAAATTAAATCTATTGATTCGCTCGGCAGAGTTCTTAAAAATTCCAAGTTATCGCCCAAGACCAATTCGTTTGCCGGTTTTTCCGGAGCGTTAAAAATTACCGTGTCCCCATGGTTTAACGGGTGCATTCTCGGAATTTTTATCCAAGGGAAAATATGGTCGTATCCTTTGCCGTCCTGCCAGCCAATCGGAGGATGCGTCGGGTCAGGTAAGTTGCTCGTCTTTCTCTTTATTTTATCTGAAGCAGACAACACCTTCCTCTGCTGGGGCAGGGCTTGTTCAGTTGACTCTTTCTGAATCTTTTCTAAATCTTTTTTGTCTTGAATTACTTTCATCTTTTTCATGTATTTTCATATTTATTTTACAAGATTTTGCGGACTGCCAGATATAAAGCTAATTATGTTTTCTGCTGTCGTGTCAAGAATTCGCGTTAATGCTTCGTTTGAGTTAAAAGCATTATGTTGCGTTACAATAACATTTTTTTGTTGCAACAAAATATGATTTCGCAAAACGGTTTTAAGGTCGCAGGTTTTTGGAAACTCTTTTGAAAGAAGCTGAGCCTCCTCTTTTATAAAACATTCCTCTTCTAAAACATCCAAACCTGCGCCTGCCAACGCGCCATCGGATAACGCTTTTAGGAGAGCTTGCGTTTCTATCAGTCCGCCCCTGGCAGTATTTATTAAATACGCCCCCCTTTTAATGAGATTTATATTCTTAGAATTTATTAAGTGGCGTGTTTTTTCATTATAAGGGGCGTGCAAAGTTATAATATCTGATTTTGACAATAAAACTTCTAAACCCGAATAAGTAAAACCGATTTTCTTCGCAAGTTTTTTGTCTTCTTTTGGGTCATAAGCTAAAACATTCATTTCAAAACCTTTGGCAATTCTTGCAACGTGGATTCCGATATGCCCCAAACCGATTATCCCCAAAGTTTTTCCTTTTAAATCAAATCCACGCAGGCCATCTAAAGTAAAATCTCCGGTTCGGGCTCTTTGCGCAGAGTCAACCAACTTTCTTGACAAGGCAAGAATAAGCGCAAATGTATGTTCGGCTACCGTATTTTCTCCGTAAAAAGGCACATTACAGACAATGACTTTGTTTTCTTTCGCCGCTTGAATATCAATGTGGTCAAATCCAGTTGACCGAGTGCTAATCATTTTCAAATCGGGAAGCTTCTGCAGAATATCCTTGTTGATTTGAGAATAAATAAACGGAGAAATTATTGAACAACTTTTTGCAGAACTTATATTATCCAGTAATAGGGGTTCTGTAAAAAAAGACAGCTCATTTTTTGGGAGTTTTTCTTTTAAATAATCTTTCTGCCAATCTTCTACTTCAAAAAATGCAATTTTCATATTTTATTTTTTAATTTTTAATAAATTAGCGTTAACTGCAACCACAACTGTGCTTAAAGACATAAGCGCAGCGCCCACGGCCGGAGACAATAAAATCCCGTAACCAGCCAAAACTCCCGCTGCCAGAGGAATGGCAAAAATGTTATATCCGGTTGCCCAAATTAAGTTTTGAACCATTTTTTTGTATGTTGCTTTTCCAAAAAGAATGAGCGAGGAAATGTCTTTGGGGTTGCTATTAACCAGAATAATATCTGCTGTTTCTGCGGCGACATCTGTTCCAGATCCAATAGCAATCCCGACATCAGCTTGAGCCAAAGCCGGGGCATCGTTTATGCCATCTCCCACCATGGCCACAAATTCTCCTTTATTTTGAAGCTCCTTAATCTTTTCCTGTTTTTGGTCCGGCAGAACTCCAGCAAAATATCCATCCAGACCAAGTGTCTCAGAAACCGCTTTTGCAGAATTTTCATTGTCTCCTGTAAGCATCCAAGTTTTTATGCCCGCCTTTTTTATTATTTTTACAGCATCATACGATTCTTTCCTTATAGCATCTGTTAGGCTTGCGGCTCCGACAAGTTGATTTTCAACAACCAAAAATATAGTTGTTTTTCCAGCATCCTCAACATTTTCAGGAATGTTAAGACCGAGTTCTTTTACATATCCCGGACTGGCGATTGCTATCTTTTTGCCATTAATAATTCCTTCAACCCCTTTTCCTTTTATGGCCCTAAATTGGCCAACCTCCGGTATGGAAATATTTTTATTTTTGGCTTCTTTAAGTATTGCTTTGGCTATCGGGTGTTCAGAATTCTTTTCCAGCCCGGCAAAATAAGAAAGCAGTTTATCTTTGTCGTAATCATTTTTAAAAACGAAAATATTTTCTACTCCAAAGGTTCCCTCGGTTAAAGTGCCTGTTTTATCAAATATAATGGTTGAGATTTTTCTTGCATTTTCAAAAGCCGTTCTGTTTCTTATCAAAAGGCCATTTCTAGCAGAAAGGGTTGTTGATATGGCTACAACCAAAGGAACAGCCAAACCCAATGCGTGCGGACAGGCAATAACTAAAACCGTGGCAGTTCTTTCTATGGCAAAAGCCAAGTCTTTACCAGCCATTATCCAGGAAATAAAAGTTACAACTCCAATTAAAATTGCGCCAATCGTTAGCCAAAAGGCAGCTTTGTCAGCCAGCGCCTGAGTTTTTGATTTTGACGCCTGCGCTTGCTTTACAAGGTTGATTACTTTATTCAGATATGAACTGCTTCCAACGCCCTTAACTTCAACTTGAAGTGAACCGTCTTCGTTTACCGCGCCCCCAATAACCTTATCGCCCTTGGCCTTCAAAACCGGTTTTGACTCGCCGGTTAACATTGACTCGTTTACAAAACTTTGACCGTTTATAACCAAACCATCTGTAGGAATCTTTTCTCCCGGCTTTATTAAAATAACATCGCCGTCTTCTAATTCGCTTGTTTTTATTTCAACGATGTCTTTTCCTTTTAGCAAATGCGCGTTATCTGGTATGAGGGCCGAAAGTTTTTCAAGGGCCTTTGACGCGCCCATTACAGATTTCATTTCAACCCAATGCCCCAAAAGCATGATATCAATCAAGGTGGCAAGCTCCCAGAAAAATATTTCCCCTTTTAAGCCGAAAACTACGGCAGAGCTGTAAAAATATGCAACGCCAATAGCCAGGCTTATCAACGTCATCATTCCTACTGCTTTATCTTTTATTTCATTGAAGGCGCCAATTAAAAACGGCCATCCGCCAAAGAAAAATATAAAAGAAGATATTAAAAACACTGCAAACCCGTCGCCTGCGAAAGATAATGAAAACCTAAAAAATTGCTGGAAAAACGGCGAGAGGATAATAATGGGAACAGTTAAAACCAAAGAGATATAAAATCTCTTCTTGAACATCTCTGTTGAATGCCCGGCGTGCTTATTGTATCCCTCGCGCTCTTGATGATTTTGATGGCTCATTTCGGACAAATTTTGTCCTTCCATTTCCTTGTGATTATGATGCATTCCGCGCATTGTGTTTTTATTGTTCATGATGTGAAAATGCGGCCAGACGCCTTTTTTAAAAATTATTTTATTCCGTTGCAACTTTTTCGTCTTTTTCAGCAATGGGCTATAGTCCAAAGCCAGAGCCGCCAGCAGTTTTTCTAGCCTCGGCGGTTCGCTCAAATGGACTGCTGAATAATGTTGCTATCTTATCGGCCGGAATGCCAATTCCCGTATCTTTCACTTCAATAAGAACTTTATTTTCTTCTCTTTTTGTTATTTTTATCGCAACTTTTCCTTTGGGCGTATATTTTACCGCATTATCAATTATATTGAATATTGCGGCTTTTAATTTTTCCCTGTCGACTAAGATAAAGATACCTGACCCCTTTGTCTCTTTATCTACATTTTATCTAAAATTCAAAACTAGAGTTTTTTTATTTATTTTACAATAATTCAGACGGATATTTTAAATTACCAGACTTATAAGCGGCTCCCTTTGAATAAAATTTTACAT
>JBBTQJ010000027.1:0-12235 GCA_038065755.1 Patescibacteria group bacterium
TTACTGCTGATAACAGCGGATTTCTTTTGTTCTTTTTTAAATTTTCCAAGTTGCCACAGAAGCGCTAGCCAAAAAGCAATATACAGCAAAGAAGATAAAATGCCGGAGCTTACGGCGATTTCCAAAAATACGTTGTGCGCCTTGTCCCACCACGGCCGTTGGCGGTTAAAGGGAACAGGATCGTAATATTTTTCAAAAGCAATATAAAAATTTTCCGGCCCCCAGCCGAGCCAAGGGTTTTCTTTTATTGCTTTTAAGGTTATCTGCCAAGTGACAAGCCTGGCTCCTGTTATGTCCTTGATGGTTCTTTCTATGGATAATCTGCTTGAAACCAATTTTAAAAATCTGTTTTTTTCCGATATTTGGGGGAAAAGATTGAATAAAATAACAACAATTACAGTCAAAACTAGAAAAGAGGCGGCAATTATTTTGAGCAATTTAATCGGATTCACCCGGTCAAATTGTCCGCCTTGGGCGGACACCGTCCCGCTTTGCGGGGCGGATTTGACTGGGTAAAAGAAAAAGAAATAAACAAAACCGGTTAACATTCCAAGATAGGTGGCGCGCGACCCGGTAATTATAATAGTAAAAATAAATATTAAAAACAGAATTAAATAGATTACTTTTGTTTTTTTTGTTTTTTGCTGTAAAAAAAATACAAAAGACAAAAAGCTTAAAAAAAGCATAAAAATAGCCAAAAAAGTAGCGTTTCCCAGAAAAGAGTTAACGCGCCCACTTTCAGAAGAAAGGAATACATTTTTTAAAATTCCAAAGTATTGTATAAAGGCCAGTAAAGAAATAATAAGGCCTGTTCCAAGCAGGTATTTAAACATTGTTTCCCAGTCTTTTTCTTTTGTAAAAATAGCCAAAAGAATGGCAAAAACAATTAAAAACAAATAACTCAAAAGGCCTCCGGCCCTGCCAGGGCTTCCAAAAAAACTAAACATTGCATCCTGTGAAAATACAGTTGCCAGAATTAAATTAACAGCAAAAACCAGAAGAATGAAAAAGGGGATATAAACAGGGTTTTTAATCTTTGGCAGAGAAAAAGAAAGTTCTTTTTTATAAAAAAATTTAAAAAATAAAAAAAATAGAAGTCCTGTCAAAATCATTCTGAATAAAATTGTTCTTGACCAGTCCGAGGGCTCAAAGGTAGGGGGGAGAATAATAACAGATAAAAATAAAATAGAGCAAAAACCTCTTAATATCCAGAGATGAATTTTATTTTGCAGTTTAACTTGGCTGTTGTTTTCCATATTTTTTTATGATACAAATTAAATAAGCAAAAAGCAATAACAAATAATTTATGAAAAAAATTGTAATCACATCCGGATATTATAATCCCCTGCATATTGGCCACATTAATTTAATAAGAGAAGCCAAAAAATTGGGAGATTTTTTGATTGTAGTTGTAAATAACAACGAGCAGGTAAAAATTAAGGGAAGCATTCCCTTTATGCCAGAGCAAGAAAGAATGGAAATAGTAAAAGCTTTAAAATATGTTGACGAAGTTTTTTTATCAATAGACAGAGATACCGGCAGACAGGATAAAACTTTAACTTTTTTAGCGGAAAAATATAGGGGAAATGAAATAATTTTTGCCAAAGGAGGAGACAGCACAATGCAAAATATTGAAACAGACACCTGTGAAAAGTTTGGCATTAAGATAGTTTTAGCCGTCGGCGGAGGAAAAATTCAAAGTTCCTCGTGGATTTTGAATAAAATTAAGAACAGCCCAAATTAATGGATATTATTATTGTTTGCCATACGGAGTTTGGCTTTGTTGATAAAAAAACAAAGGCGGTTATTTACGACAAAAGAGCCGTTGAAGGAACAGAAAAAGGAGTTTTAAATTTAATCAAATTGGCGGAGAAATACGGAGCTAAAATAACCTTTGCAATTTCGCCTGAAATCATTGATTATTTTCCAAAAAATATAAGCCACGAAATCGGGCTTCACATTCACCCCGGGTGGGAAGAATTTAAATACAAAAATTTTAAATGGATTGTGGGAGATTCTTATCTTAGAGAAAACTGCCGTTTTAATAAAATATCTACCGCTTTAACAGATTATAATTTAAAAGAACAACTGGAAATAATAGGCAAAGGAAAAGAATATTTTATAAAAAAATTTAATAAAGAGCCGAAAATTTTTGTTGCAGGCAGGTGGTCTTTAAACAATAACACAATAAAAGCTCTAACAGATTTGGGCTTTACCCACGATTGTTCTGTATACCCCGGCTTGAAGCCCAATTGGCCAAAACTGAAAAGAATTTGTATGCCTTATAAGTCGGGCGCTCTTTTAATGGTTCCTATTTCTCGTATGCCTATGGGCGGAATGGCTGGTCCTGAAGACATCCGCAAATACGGATATCAGTGGCTTTTGGCCTGTTTTAAGGAATATTACAACCAATCAGCTCCTTTATTTCATATTGCCCTGCATTCTCCGGCAATGACCGACCCTTATTATATTTTTTTTACGGACAAATTTTTATCTTTTATTTCTAAACACGATAATATCAACTTCAAGTTCGTTTCAGAAATAAAAGAATACCCCGATAAAAAAATAAAAACTAATTATTTCTATTACGCGTCAGCTATAAACAAAACATTAGCCAAAACTATTTTTAAAAAAATTGTTTGACACTTTTTGACACCTATTGACACCTATTTTACAGGAGAGTATCATAAATTAAACATTAAAATTCATGGATACAATAAACGACACAATAGACGAAATCAAGCCGGGTAGGGTGTATACCCCGAAAGAAACCAGAGATTTTTTAAAGGTATCGGAAAGCACTATGAAGCGGATGATAAAAAGTGGAATTATCAAGTCTTATAAGGTTTCGGGCCAATACAGAATATGGGGCCACGAGATATTAAGGTTGGTTTCTCCAAAAATGGAAAACAAGGTTTTGGAAATTTACAGAAAAGTAAGAGGTAAAACAAAAGAAGCCATTAATGAGTGGTAGTTTTTTCTTATAAAAATATAAAAAAATCAAAATATGATTTTTGAAAACAAGACAATTTTAATTACGGGCGGAGCCGGATCGTTTGGCCAGAAGTTTGTGGAGGTTGTTTTAAAAGAATATAACCCAAAAAGCATTAGAATTTACGACAATAGAGAGCTGGCCGAAGTAGAAATGGAAAGAAAATTAAAAGACCCAAGACTGAGGTTTTTTATCGGAGACGTAAGAGATATCAAAAGATTAAACAGGGCAATGCAGGGTTGTGATATTGTTGTGCATGCCTCGGCTTTAAAACATGTGCCAATTTGCGAATATAATCCCATTGAAGCAATAAGGACAAACATTGACGGAGCTGTTAATGTAATTGACGCGGCCATAGACAACTCGGTGGAAAAAGTGATAAACATCAGCACAGACAAAGCGGTTCAGCCTGTTAACTTATATGGAGCGACAAAAATGGTGGCCGAAAAGCTTTTTGTGCAGGCCAATGCCTATTCGGGAAAAAGAAAAATAGCTTTAAGTTGCGCCCGTTATGGAAACGTGATGGGAAGTTCCGGCTCTATTATTCCCTTATTTAAAGAACAAAAAGAAAAAGGCGAAATTACCATAACAGACGAAAATATGACCAGGTTCTGGATAACATTGGAAGAAGGCGTGAAATTCGTCATAGACTGCATTGAAAAAATGAAGGGCGGAGAGATATTTGTGCCAAAAATTCCCAGTATGAAGGTTGTTGACTTAGCAGAAACAATAGCCCCAATGGCATTAAAAAAGATTATTGGCATAAGACCAGGTGAAAAATTGCACGAAGTTTTACTGACAAAAGAAGAATCTCTTCACGCCAAAGAATTTGACAATTATTTTATAATAGAGCCAGAATTTTATTTTTGGGACAAAGACAACCATAAAGAAGGAATGCCTGTTTTTAGCGATTTTATTTATTCTTCTGATAAAAATAAAAAATGGTTGGACAAGAACCAAATTAAAGAAATATGAAAAAGTTTATTCCTTACGGCCATCAATGGATAGACAATGAAGATATTAAGAATGTTGTTAGGGTTTTAAAATCGGATTGGCTTACCCAAGGCCCGAAGGTTGAAGAGTTTGAAAAGGCGGTTGCCAAATACTGCAAAGCAAAATACGGCGTCGCTTTTTCTTCCGGAACTGCCGCGCTTTATTCAGCTTACAGCGCAGCCGGAATAAAAACAGGAGATGAAGTTATTACAACTCCGCTGACTTTTGCCGCTACGTCTAATATGATAGCTATTTTGGGGGGAAAACCGGTTTTCGTTGATATTTATAAAGACACGCTGAATATTGACCCAAAAAAAATTGAGAAAAAAATTACCAGTAAAACAAAAGCAATAGCTGTAGTTGATTTTTGCGGCCACCCTTGCGACTACGACGAAATTTTTAAAATTGCCAGAAAGCATAAATTGTTGGTTATTGAAGACGCCTCTCATGCTTTTGGAGCAGAATATAAAAATAAGAAAGTCGGCAGTTTTGCAGATATGACTGTTTTAAGTTTTCATCCGGTAAAGCACATTACAACAGGCGAAGGCGGAATGGCGCTGACAAACAACAAAAATTTTTATGAAAAACTTAAAATATTCAGAAACCACGGAATTATTAAAAAACCGGAAAATGGCAGGTGGTATTACGAAATAGAAAATCCGAGTTTTAATTACAGATTAACAGATATTCAGTGCGCCTTAGGCCTGAGCCAATTGAAAAAAATAGATAAATTTTTAAAAAAAAGAAAGGAAATCGCAAAAAAATATGACGGAGCTTTCAAAAATATTAAAGAAATTATAATTCCTAAAGAAAAAAATTACGCAAAATCTGCTTGGCACATATATACTGTCCAGGTAAGGGCGAAAGACAGGAGAAGAATTTTTGAAGAATTGCAAAAAATGGGAATTGGCTGTCAAGTTCATTATATGCCCTTGCACCTGCATTCTTTTTATAAAAATAAATTCGGGTACAAAAAAGGAGATTTTAAGGAAGCGGAAAAGTATTATGAGCGGGCAATTACCCTGCCGCTTTTTCCAAAAATGACAAACAAAGAAGTTCAATTTATTATTAAATCGGTAAAGAAAATATTAAAATAATAAAACATTATGAAAAAAAGCATTTATATCATATCAATTGCGGCAATAGGAGCGGTTCTTTTTGGGGAGCAGCTAGTAGGTTTTACTAAAGCAGGATTAGCCGGTTTAAAAGGAGCCGATATTTTTCAAAAAGAAACGTCACAAGAGGAAATAAAGGGAGAAGTATTTTTAGAGATTAATTACGGAGACGAAAACGTTGAAACTTTTTCAAGCGAGTTTGCCAATGGAACAACTGCCTTAAGTTTATTGGAAGACGCCATAGAAGAATTAAGGTCAAAATTAAGAACCAAAACCTACGGCGACACGGGCGCTTTTGTTGAATTGATAGGAGATAAAGAAAGCGGCCAGGACGGAAAATACTGGCTGTATTACGTAAACGGCCAAATGCCTTCCGTTGCCGCTGACAAACAAGAATTAAAACCGGGCGATAAGGTTGAATTCAGGTTTGAGGAGCCAAAATTTTAAAACAATTTAAAAATACCCTATTTTATAATTCAAAAAAATATGAAAAATTCAAAAAAAATCGCAGAATTTATAATTGCCCTTTCTTTTATTTTATTGGGCGTTGTTTTCAGAATTATTCCGCATATTCCCAATTTTACTCCAATAGCCGCCATGGCTTTGTTCGGCGGAGTTTATTTTTCAAAAAAAACAGCTTTTGTTCTGCCGGTATCTGCAATGTTTATCTCAGATATATTTTTAGGTTTTTATGATTTAAAAATAATGGCCGCCGTTTATTTAAGCTTTATTTTTTGCGTTGTTTTGGGATTTTGGCTGAAGAAAAATAAAAAATGGCATACAATTTTAGGAAGCTCTCTTTTAACCGCTTTTATATTTTTCTTTATTACAAACTTTGCTGTTTTTGCCTTTACTCCTTGGTATGCCAAAACATTTTCAGGATTTTTGCAGTGTTATCTTATGGCTCTGCCATTTTTCAAAAACAGCCTAATGGGAGATATATTTTATACAGCCGTGTTTTTCGGAGCCTACGAGTTGTCAAGGGTTTTGATAGATAAAAAGTTTAAAGTTCGGCAAAAAACGAGCCTATGTTAAAAGACAACCTGAATGTAATAATGAAAAAAAGTTGGGAAGATTTGCATTCTTATCCGAGATTCCAGCCAAAATACCCGTCAGACCACGTGGTTAGGTTTGTATTTGCCAATTTCCCAAGAGATTCAAAAGAGAGAAAAAAAATAAAAATATTAGATTTAGGATGCGGGGCCGGATGCCACACGATTTTTTTGGCAAAAGAAGGATTTTCTGTTTATGCCACAGATATTTCAGAATCTGGTTTAAGGGTTGTAGAAAAAAGATTAAAAGAGAATAATTTAAAGGCCGCATTGAAAAAAGCAGATATGGAAGATCAACTTTTTGAATCTAATTTTTTTGACGGAGTCATTTCTTTTGGCGTTTTTTACTACAACACAGGGCTTGGATACCAAAAAGCGGTTGACGAGCTCTATAGAATTTTAAAAAAAGGAGGCATTGCATTTATTTTCACCAGAACAATTGATGATTACAGGTTTGGCAAAGGCAAAAAAATAGAAAAAAACACTTTTGTTTTAGACATAAAAGATACAAACGAAAAAGGCATGGCTATGCGCTTTTTAAGCAGAGAAGAGATAAGAAAAATTTTTAAAAAATTTAAAGAAATTACCATAGAAAAAACAGAAACTACATTTTCCAACTTAAAAAAGAAAAACTCGGATTGGATTATAATTTTAAAAAAATAAGAAAAATCCAACAATCATAATAACTCGCGATCGCGAACTATTATGATTGTTAAAAATATTTGTTAAACCGAAATAAACCAAAATAAACCGAAACAAATTGAATTAGATTTAAACTATGAAAAAGATTATAATTTCAAACAACAAACGGATAGGCTGGGCAGAGCCGATTTTTATTATTGCTGAAGCGGGGTCAAATCACGACGGAAATTTTGAGCAAGCAAAAAAATTAATAGATATTGCAGCCGAAGCCAAAGCAGATGCTGTAAAGTTTCAATTATTTAAAGCCAATAAGATTTATCCTAAAAACTGCGGAAAAATTCCAGGACCACAAGGTAAAATAGATTTATATGATTTTTTTAAAAAAACCGAATTGCCAAAGAAGTGGCTTCCTTTGTTAAAAAAATATTCAGAGAATAAGGGGTTAATTTTTATTGTCGCCCCGTTTGACGAAAAATCAGCAGACGAGCTGGGAAAAAATAATTTAGATGTTTATAAAATCGCTTCTCCCGAAATAACTCATTTACCGCTGATAAGACATATAGCTAAAAAACAAAAACCAATAATTCTTTCCACGGGATTTTCTAAATTAGGCGAAATTGAAGAGGCAATAGAAACGATATGCAAGGAAAATAACAAAAAAATTATTTTAATGCACTGCGTAAGCAGTTATCCGGCCCCCTTAAAAGATTTTAATTTAGAAAGTATTAAAACTTTAAAAACCATTTTCCAGACTCCCGTAGGAATTTCAGACCATTCTTTGAGTCCTGTTATAATCCCCAGGTTGGCAGTGGTTTTGGGGGCTTCAATAATTGAAAAACATTTTACATTAAACAAAAAATTGCCGGGTCCCGATCATCATTATGCCCTAAATCCAAAAGAGCTTAAATTAATGGTCAAAGAAGCGAGAAAAGCAGAAAAATGGAGTGAAAAAGAAAAAAAAAAGTTTTTAAATAATCCCTCTTATTTAAAAATTTTGGGAAATGGCCAGAAAAGCATTGCGCCCTCAGAAAAAGAAATTTACCCCAGAGATAAAAGAAGCATTTTTGTAATTAAAGATTTAAAAAAAGGAGAAAAACTAAATAAACAGAATGTTGATATTTTAAGGGCAGAGAGAAACCTAAAACCAGGTATTCACCCAAGATATTTTGATTTAATATTAGGGAAAAAAATAACAAGCCCAGTCAAAAAAAATACCGGTCTTCAGTGGGGGTATTTATTAAATTAAATTTGCCACAATTTCTACGATCGTAGAAATTGTGGCAAATTATAAAAATAGGAAAAATGGAAATTCCTTTGAATAGACCGACGATAACAAAAAAAGACATTAATTGCTTTAAAAAACCAGAAAGTTTTTTGTTTTTAGAAAATCAAGTTGAAAAATTCGAAAAAATGTTTGCTGACTATATAGGCAGGAAATACGCTCTGGCAGTGAATTCTGGAACTGCCGCCCTGCACTTGGCACTGCTTTCTTTAAATATAAAAAAAGACGAAGAAGTTATTTGCCCGTCTTATACTTGCGTGGCTTTGTTAAACGCCATTAATTATGCGGGGGCAAAGGTAAAACTAACTGATTGCAATTTTAATATTGAGAAAATGGATTTTAATATTTCTTTTTTGGATGTTAAGAAAAAAATAACCAAAAAAACCAAAACTATTATTGTTCCTCATATGTTTGGCAGTTCGGCTGAAATTGATAAAATAATTAAATTGGGCGCTCCTGTTATAGAAGACGCCACTCAATCTTTGGGAGGCGATTATCTTGGCAAAAAAATAGGAAGTTTTGGGGCCGTATCAATTTTTTCTTTGCATCACTCAAAAATAATGACAACTGGAGCAGGGGGTATATTATTGACCGATTCAAAAGAAATTATTGAAAAAGCAAGATTTCTGGCAGATTACGAATTTTCAGTTGTCAAACAGCGCTTGCAAAAACCTGGAAATTATAATATTCAATATAATTATAAAATGGACAATTTAAATGCTTTTTTGGGTATCAGCCAGTTAAGCCAGCTTGATTATTTTGTAAAAAAAAGAAAAGAAATTGCTAAAATTTACGAAAAAAATTTAAAAGAAAAAGTTAAAATTCCCAAAAACACAAAAGAGAATATTTTTTGGCGCTATATTATTAAAACAGAAAAAAAACCAAAAGAGATTATAAAAAAAGCTTTAAAATACGGCATAGAATTAGGCCGGGGGGTATATCCTTCATTGCATCAATATTTAAAAATACCGGATAAGTTTTTTCCCAACGCGAAAAAATCTATTGATTCTTTAGTCGCTTTGCCTATTTATCCATCTTTAAAAGACAGAGAAATAGATTACCTGTTGAAAATTCTTAAAAAAATATTATGACTCCAAAAAAAATAGGAATTATTATCCAAGCAAGAATGGGGTCTAAAAGACTGCCGGGAAAAGTGTATAGAAAAATTTTAAATAAACACTTGTTAGAATGGGTTATTATAAGGGCTAAAAAATCGCAATTGGCTGAAAAATTAGTGGTGGCCACTCCAAACACAAAAGAAGATTCAATTCTTTTGCCAATTATTAAAAGAAACAACACTTATTTTTTTCAAGGTAGCTTGCATAATGTTTTAGACAGATTTATAGGGGCTTCAAAAAAATTTAATATAGATCCTATAATAAGAATTACCGGAGACTGCCCCTTAATTGACCCTTGTTTAATTGACCAAAGCATAAGAGAATATTCAAAATTAAAAAAGAAGCCGGATTATTTTTTAATAGAGGGCTATCCCTTTGGCCTGGGAGACATTGAAATTATAAAGTTATCTGCCCTTGAAAAAAGCCTGAAATTGGCAAAAGATTTAGAACACTTAGAGCATGTGGTGTCTTTCATTTCAGAAAGGCCGGACTTGTTTGAAATAATTGTAAAAAAAGCTCCTAAAAATTTATTTAGGCAAGATATCAGGGTTTGCGTTGACGAGCTGCCAGATTTATTTTTGGTAAGAAAAATAGCGGAACATTTTAAACCAAGAACAGACTTTACCGCAGAAGAAATATTAAAATATCTTGAAAAAAATTCAAAAATAGCAGGAACAAATAAAAATATAAAGCATAATTATATAATCCCAAAAAATGTTATTGATGCTAAAAAAGAAGAAACCTTTCAAGAGATAAAAAAAATTATTAAACAAAAAAATCCTGTTGCAAAAAAAGATTGGGATCTGATCATTATTCTTTCGGGGCCCCAAGAAAGCATTGCAGATATCTTAAAAAATAATAAAAGAAACGAAGATAAAGACCGTTTTGAAACCGCCCTAAAAGTGGCAAAACAAGTTGCAAAAAAAAGGAAAGAAAGGCCAATTGTTTATTATAACGGCTCAGACGAACAGAACGACAATTTAAGAGGGTTAATTAAAAAAGGATTTTTGCAAAGATACGATTTCCCAGAAGAGAAAATTATTGTTTCTGAAAATTTTAAAATAAAAAACACAGAAGACCAGTTTAAAAAAATGTCAGATGCCGTTTTGCAAAATAAAAGAAAAATAATAATAGTAAGCAGCGCTTATCATCTGCCAAGAGTTAAAAATTATATTTCAAAATACCAGAAAAAATTCAATCCTGAAAAAATAGTTTTGTATCCGGCCGAACCAAAAATATTTGAACTAAAAAAAGCAAAAGAAGAAGCAGAAAAAATAGCAAAATATTTTAAATGACAAAACCCATAAAAAAAATATTATTTTTAAACCCCCCCGACCCGACATTGGTTGAAAATATAAATAATCAGGGATACGCCTATTTTGAACCGCCCATAGGATTGCTTTATGTTTATTCTTATTTAAAAAATACAAAAAAATACGACACATATTTTATTGACTTGAATATAGAAATAAAGTTTATTGGCAAAAAAAACCTGGAAAGCACTTTAAAAGATTTAATAATATCTTACAAACCAGACATGGTGGCCTTGTCTTGTCTGTATTATACAAGCAAAAATATTTTTCATTTAATTGCAAAAACAATCAAAGAAACAGACATTTCTATTAAGGTTGTTTTTGGCGGCCATTATCCAACTCATATAACAAACATGGCTTTAGCTGATAAAAATGTTGACTTTGCTGTTTTGTCTGAAGGCGAGCTTGGCACAGCAGACTTGATAGAGGCGCTAAACAATTCATCTGGCTTAGAAAATGTTGAGGGCATAGCTTTTAAGAAAGACGAAAAAATAATAAAGAACGAAAGAAAAAAATTCTGGCAGGGATTCAAAACTTCAAAAAGACTGCCCTGGGAAGATATAAAAATGGAATATTATTTCAAAGAAGGGAAAAGTTTTTTATACAGAATATTTGATAAAAGCGAAATAAAATTAGGAGCAATGACAGCTACCAGGGGATGCCCCAACCAGTGCACGTTTTGTTCTTCGCCCCATTTTTTTAAGCACGTTTGGAGGTTTAGGGAAATTGATTCAATAATTGATGAGGTTAAATTTTTAAAAGAAAATTATGGCGTGAATACCATTGTTTTTAACGACGAAAATATGACCGTGTATAAGGACTGGTTTTTAAAATTAATGGATGAATTTAAAAAGCTTGGCATCAGGTGGGTGGTGGGCGGAGGATTATCCGTAAGAACAATAAACGACGAAGAAATTATTAAAAAAATGTGCGAGAGCGGAATAGCTGTTTTTAATATTGCCATTGAATCTGGAAACGAAGAAACATTAAAAAAAATAAAAAAGCCTTTAACCTTAAAAGAGGTGGAAAATGTGGTGGGGTTGATAAGAAAATACGGAAAACAAAAAAACGGATTTATTATCGGATTTTTTATTGTGGGACTCCCCTTTGAAACAAAAAAAGAATTTTTAGAAACACTGGAATTCGGGGGCAAATTAGATCTTGATTGGCGGGCATATTATTGCTTTCAGCCCTTTCCGGGCATAGAATTGTATGATTGGTGCATTAATAATAATTTAATGAAAGAATACAGCCAAGACGACTGCGCTAATTACGAATTTCATACTGCCCCCAATCTTAAATATCCAGATTATACAGCGGAAGAATTAAGCAGGCTGAATTATTTATACAATTTAAAATATAATTTTTTAGAGAACAGGAACCTAAAGTTAGGAACAGAAGAATCGTTAAAACAGGCAGAAAGGGATTTTAATTATGTTTTAGAACTGGCTCCAAAGCACCTTTTTGCCAATTTCTGCCTCGCTAAAATAATGGAAAAAAGGAATAACCAAAATAAGAGAAAAGAATATCTGGAAAAAGCCAAAGATATACTAGAAAACGACAAATCATTTGACTGGTCATATTATACAAAAGAGCTCGGGCTAGATGCAAAAACATTGTTTGGCGCGGATACAAAAATATTACTTAGAATAAATACAAAAACATTAATATAATAAACCTGTTGCGTAATAAGATTATAAGCGAAATGAAGCAATTTTGAGCGAAAAT
>JBBTQJ010000028.1:0-4561 GCA_038065755.1 Patescibacteria group bacterium
AAATAATTTGACAGCGTTTTTGATTTTGCTACAATAAAATCGTATGAAAAAAAATAATATTACAATTGATGACCTAGCGATTATGGTTCAAAAAGGATTTAATGAAACCGCGAAAAAGGCAGATATGGATTTAAAGTTTGAGCAGGTGAGCAGAGAGTTTAAGGAGGTCGGTGAAAGATTTGATAAAATTGAAAAATTAATTCTTGCCGACCACAAAAAAAGAATTGAAAAACTAGAAGACGAGATAAAAGAAATAAAAGGATCGTTGGCATTGATTTTTAAATAAGATTTGCTATACTAAAAATATGAGTTTTAAGGTTATAAATATTATTAATATCATTATTTTTAACCCCTTTTAGAGAAGGAGCAATTTTAATTAAAAAATAAAAATATAAAAAATTGCCTCTTCTTAAAAAGAGGTTTTTGTTTTTTAGGGATATGCATCTCTAAAACTTCTTTTTTAGCTCTTTAACAATAAAGGGAGTTAAGGCATGAAAAGTAATAACGCTTTTGATGTTTTATACTACAAAGTTAAATCTGAGGGCTACATAAAAGGCGAAAGCTCGTCAGAGGCAACGGTTAAAATTAGAATAGGAGAAAGAATAGTACATAGCGTGGCAGAAGGAATTGGCCCGGTTAATGCCCTAGATAGCGCCATTCGCAAAGGACTGCTTCCGCATTTTCCGATTTTAGAAGCAGTGAAACTTAAAGATTTTTGGGTTAGGGTTAATAACGGAGACGGAGACGCCGGAACAGGGGCCTCTGTAGAGGTAATGATAAGTTCTTTTAATGAAAATAGTAATTGGATAACAAAAGCGGTTTCTGTAGACATAGTAAGGGCGAGCGTAGAAGCCCTAATAGAGAGTTTTAAAAAAGCAATACCCACTCCTCTAAAAAAACCAATTTTAGACGAGCCATAAAAAAAGACAAACAGAGCTGGCAATAGCCCGGCTCTTTTTTTTATTTTGAGCCCGTGTTAAATTGAAAATAATGGCAATAAAAAGTTTTGTCAAAAAACTTATACCGAAATTTTTATTAAACATTTATCATTATAAGCTGGCTTTATTAGGGGCTGTTATTTTTGGTTTTCCGGGCAAGAGCAAAAAAATCAAAATTATTGGAGTAACCGGCACAAGCGGGAAATCAACAACAGTTGACTTTATAACAAGAATTTTAGAAGAATCGGGCAATAAGGTTGCCTCTATTTCCACATTAAGATTTAAAATTGCAAGCAAAGAATGGAAAAACGAGCTGAAAATGACAATGCCCGGCCGTTTTGCAATTCAAAAATTTTTAAAACAGGCAATAAACGAAAAATGCCAATATGCGGTTTTAGAAGTTTCTTCTGAGGGTATAAGGCAGTTTCGCCATAAGTTTATAAACTTTGATACAGCCGTATTTACCAACTTAACCAAAGAACATATTGAATCACATGGCGGTTTCGAAAATTATAGAAACGAAAAACTAAAATTGTTTTTAGCAACAAAAAATATTCATATTATAAACACAGACGACGAAAACGCAAAATATTTTTTAGAAGTTCCTGCAAACAAAAAAGAAAAGTTTAGCATTAAAGACGCAAAGAATATAAATACAGAAAACGGAATTAGTTTTGAATATGCCAGCCAAAAATTTTATTTTAATTTGATTGGCGAATTTAATATATATAATGCGCTTGCTTCAATTTGCGTTGCCAAGAATTATGGCATTAGTCTAAAAACTTCGGCCACAGCTTTAGAAAAAGTAAAAACGATTCCCGGCAGGATGGAAATTATAGAAAAAAAACCATTTATGGTTGTTGTTGATTATGCGCACACGCCAGAACAGCTTGAGGGCGTTTATAAAACTCTTAACAGCCAAAAATTAAAAAATAACAAACTTATTTGCGTGCTGGGAAGTTGCGGCGGAGGCCGGGATAAGTGGAAAAGGCCCGAGCTGGGGAAAATTGCCGCAAAATATTGCGATAAAATTATTATCACAAACGAAGATCCCTATGACGAAGACCCAGCAGAAATAATAAATCAGGTAGCCCAGAGAGCTGCGGGCGCAGCAGAAAAAATATTAAACAGAAAAAATGCGATAAAAAAAGCGTTAGAGTTTGCAAAAGACAACGATATTGTTATAATTACAGGAAAAGGAGCAGAACCATGGATGTGCGTTGAAAACGGGAAAAAAATCCCCTGGGACGACCGCAAAATAGCAAAAGAATTATTAAAAATAAACAACTAAATAAAATTTTTATATATGAGAAATGTAGAAAATTTTTCAGCAGAAGAAGAAAATGAAGAGCCAAAACCAGAAAAGCCGTTATTTGAAGAAAAAAAAGAAGCAGGCGCAGAAATAAAAGAGCAAGAACAACCGGAATTTGAAAAAGATATAGGGGCCGTTGAAGAACAAGAAAAAGAGATAAAAACAGAAATAAAAAATAGCGGATATGAAGGCGTCTTAAGCAAGCTTTCCCAAAAAGGCAGAAAATTTGCAGGAATAGCTCTTTTGTCTTTGTCTTCTTTTAGTCCAAGTTTTGGCGCCGAGACGAGAAATCCGGAAAAGTCTGCGTCAAGAGGTTCGGCCGCAGTTAAAATGGCCGAATCAGAAAAGTCCGCAAACGAACAAACAGGGGAAAGCGTAGAAGAAACTTTTAAATATTTTATTAAAAACTCCAATATTGTTGAAATAGGAGACGGTTTTTTTGCAATTGATATTCCAATAGCAAAAGAGGGCGAACCGGTTATAATTGACGCCGAAGGCAGGCCTTGTTATAAAGTTGGGCCGAAAGATTTGGCAAAAATGGAAAAAATTAGACGAGAACATTTTCAAAAGATTAATTTTGCTTTAAGCAGAAGGCCGTTTAGCGCCAGAATGGTGGCAGAGGGAATCAGAGACAGAACAGAAAGGTCTCTAAAATACGTTATAAGGTCGTGTGAAGAAATACCAACAAATCAATTGCCGGAAGAAATTAGAAAACCTAGAGAAGAAGAACAAGAAAGAATAGATGAAAGAAAAGAGAAAATAAAACCCGTAACTCAAGAAAAAAAAGAGGGGACGGAAAAAAAATTAGAAAAAGAAGACGAACTTCCACCCGCTATTGCCCGCATAGACGAGGCCCTTAAAAAACTAAAACAATTAAAGGAAGTTGAAAACCTCATAAAATCGGGACAAGTTAAAGAGGCCGCAAAAAAGTACGTAGATTCTTTAAATAAAAATCAAACAAAATAAATATTTATGCCAGTTGAAATCAATAATAGATTAAAACAGCAGATTATAGAAAGCCTAAATTTAAAAAGCTATACAGCCAGGCAACAAGAAAAAATTATTTCCAAACTAATGGATAACGCTTTTAGCAAAACATTTATTGCAATAATGGACATGCTTTTAGAAGATGAAAAAAAAGAGCTTTTAAGGATGGTAAAAACAAAAAACAAAGAAGCTGTTTTAAATTATTTAAATTCAAGAATAAAAAATTTTTCCTTATTGCCGGAAGAAATAACAGAAGAAACCATTAAAGGCCTTAAGAAGTTAAGAGCGGTTCGTTAGTTGTTTGACTTGCGGTTTGTTTTAAGGTAAAGTATAAAAGCATAGAGATTATGCTTTTTTATTAGAGATATTTATGTTAAAAAAAATGAATTATTCCAATAAAAAGTTTATCCGTTTAGAAAAAGCCCGCATAAGAAGGCAGTTTTTTGATCCCAAAAAACAGCAGGAATTAATAGCGGAGCTTTATAACAAAATTTTAAGCAAAAAAACAGAAGCGGAAAAAACAACATAGATATATGAAAATTCAAGACATACAAAATTTATCCATAAAAATGGGGCAAGACGCCGACTTTCGGGGCAGAGAAGGAGTGCAAAAATTTTTAGATAATAAAAGAAAAGAATTTCAAAAGCTTTCTTCTCCAGACCAGGAAGATTTTGATAAAGAAACGCTGGAAAACCCTTATTTAGATTCAAGAATTTATAATATTTCAGATAACAGAGAAATAAAAAGAGTTTTAGCGGGAATTGACATAGGGCCTGAAGAAATTTTAATAGCAAAAGAATTAGGCAATATTGATTTAATTATTGGTCATCATCCAATAGGCAAGGGCCTGGCTCAGCTGGCAGATGTTATGGATTTGCAGTGCGATGTTTTAAATTTTTACGGAGTGCCCATAAACATTGCCGAAGGTTTAATGAAAGAAAAAATTTCAGAAGTTGCCAGAGGCGTAAATTCGGCCAATCATCAAAGAACAGTTGACGCGGCAAAACTTCTGGGATTTAATTTAATGAATTCTCATACCCCCTGCGATAATTTGGCCGCCAAGTTTTTAAGAAATTTGATAGAGGGTAAAAATATAGAAAGAATTTCTGACTTAATAAGCATATTAAAAGAAGTTCCAGAATATAAAGAGGCGATGAAAATCGGGGTGGGCCCTAAAATTTTTGTCGGTTCTATGGGAAACAGGTGCGGTAAGATAGCCCTTTCAGAAATTACCGGAGGCACAGAGGGTTCTTCAAAACTTTACGAAAAAATGGCCCAGGCCGGAATTGGCACAGTTGTTGGCATGCATATTTCAGAAGAGCA
>JBBTQJ010000029.1:0-2562 GCA_038065755.1 Patescibacteria group bacterium
TAAAAAAAGAAGAAAAGCCGAATAATGCCATAGACAACGTGGTAAACGAAATTAAAGAGCGGTTTGGCGAAGGCGCCATAATGAATCTTAGAGAGGTTTCGGCTGTTGATGTTGATGTTATTCCAACAGGCTCTATTGCTATGGATTTGGCGTTGGGAGTGGGAGGCATGCCCCGAGGCAGAATAATAGAAATATATGGAGCAGAATCCTCCGGCAAAACAACTTTATCTTTGCATATATTGGCCGAAGCCCAAAAAAAAGGAGGGGTAGGCGCTTTTATTGACGCAGAGCACGCTTTAGACCCTGATTACGCTAAAAGAATCGGAGTAAATATTAATAATCTTTTGATATCTCAGCCGGATTCAGGAGAACAGGCATTGCAAATCGTTGAAACATTGGTAAAATCAGAAAAAGTTGGCGTTATTGTTGTTGATTCTGTGGCAGCCTTGACTCCAAGAGTTGAAATTGAGGGCGAAATTGGAGATCAGCATATGGGCCTTCAGGCTCGTATGATGTCGCAAGCGTGCCGCAAGCTTTCCGGGATAGTGTCTAAAACAAATACAATGGTTATATTTTTAAACCAAACAAGAATGAAAATCGGTATGGTTTTTGGCAATCCGGAAACCACGCCGGGCGGAATGGCTTTGAAGTTTTATGCTTCTGTAAGAATTAATCTTACCAGAACAGCCCAAATAAAGTCGGGAGACGAAATTATAGGAAATAGAGTAAAAGCAAAAGTGGTAAAAAATAAAGTGGCCGCCCCTTTTCGCATAGCTGAATTTGATATTTATTACAACGAAGGCATTTCTAAATCGGGAGACGCTTTAAGGGCGGGATTGCTTTCCGGCTTAATAAAACAATCAGGAAGTTTTTTCACTTTTGAAGGACAGAAAATCGGCCAAGGAACAGAAGTTGCCAAGGCCTTTTTGAAAGAGCATCCAGAAATAATTAAAAAAATCAAAGAAGAAGCAATGAAAGAAAAAGAGTAAAATATAAAAGAATAAAAAAACAGTTCCGCCCTGGCGGAACTGTTTTTTTATTTAAATTTTAAAAGCAAGATACTAATTTTATTTCGGGGTGTAGGGCATTATTCCTATTTGGCGGGCTCTTTTTACGGCCACGGCAATCTTTTTTTGGTGGTGCGAACAAAGTCCGGTTTTTCTTCTGGCTTTTATTTTATAAAAACTGGAAACAAAACGAGACAGCATTTCTGTATTTTTAAAATCTATGTCGTCAATATTTTTTTGGCAAAAATAACACATAAAATTAATTAAAAGTTAAAAGTCTAAAGTTAAAAATAAAATTAAGTATAAAATAACAAATAACCACAAATACTTTTACTTTTAACTTTTTATTATACTTTTAATTTTTGACTTTTAATTTTTAATTTAAAAGGGGATGTCGCGGACATCAATTTCGTCTGCGGCGTTTTCTTCAAAAGAAACCGCTTTTTGCTCTTCTGGGTTGATTGGCGGAAAATTAGCATCATTATTGCCAGCCGGGGGAGTATAATTTTCTTCTATTATCGGTATTTCTTCTTGTTTTATTTCTGTTTGATTTTGGTTGCTAAATGATTTTTCTGATGAGCTTGCGTTGTAGTTTCCCGAAGAGCCGGTCATTTTAGGCCCAAGCTGCAACACCTCTGCAATAATTTCTGTTTTCCAATGTTTTACCCCGGCCGAATCTTGCCAGTTTCTTGTTTTGAGGCGTCCTTCTATTAAAACCAAAGAGCCTTTCTTTAAATACCTCGAACTGATATCTGCCAGCTTGCCAAAGGCTACTATATTATGAAACTCTACATCTTGTTTTTTTTGTCCTAAAGAATCAGTATAAAATCTGTTTGTGGCTACGCCAAAACTGGTTACCTGCTGGCCCGACGGCAAAGCGCGAACCTCTGGGTCTCGGGTAACATTTCCTAACACAAAAGTTTTGTTTAGATTCATAATCTTAAATTTAAAAAATCCAAATTTAAAAACAATGACCTTAAAATGTGTTTTTAAATTAGCGTTTTTAAATTTTTTTGAATTTTAAATTTCATTCGCCCAAAATTTCGTCTAATTTTTCTTCAATATTTTTTAGTTCAATTCTTTCCGGTTTGCCGTTGGCTGGTTTTTTATCTTCTGACTCCTTCTTAACGTTTTCTTTATTTTCAATTTCAACCGAACTATAAGCAAAAGGAGAGGTAAAAGAGAAGTCCTCTTTATTAAGAGTATTTGTTTTCAAAGCATCAGAGCCGAGGGAAAATTTAAATTTTTTTTCACCCCTTCTCATTTTTAACCTTTTTTCAGGTTTTTTTATTAAAACCATGCGGCGGATAATATTTTTTTCTTTTTCTATTTTTTTTTCTAATTCATTTAATTTTTCCGGATTTAATTGAAAATCTAAAACATTAAAAAATCCGGAACTTTGGCCTCTTACAGAATAAGACAAAGTTTTAGCAACAAGATTTTCGCGTTTTAAAATTATCCCTTCATTTTTTTCTATAAAAGATTCTATTTCTTTTATAATTGTTTCCGCTTCTCCTCTAGCTAATTCAAGAGATATTATATATGTTAATTCGTA
>JBBTQJ010000030.1:0-8966 GCA_038065755.1 Patescibacteria group bacterium
AACATGCTTCCTTCTTTCAGAATATATTTTACGAAAGTTCGCATATCTACATTTTAGTGTTTTCCTGCGATTTTCCCATTACCGCCTCTTGTTCTGTCCAGCCGGAATATATGTCTGTGGCGGTCAACGAGTTCACAAATTCGCCCGATGCTGACGCTCCGCAATGCTCCACCAAGTCAATCTGCATATTTCCCAAAACGGTTCTGTCTTGTTCTTCAAACACTTTTACTGGAATTTTTTGGTAAAGCAGAGGATGGATTTTCTTTTTGTATTTTGCCCTTGCGACCTCAATCTCCTTTTGATGTTTTAGTTTTCTGTCAATCGTGGCCGAGCCCATTTGTTTTAATTTTTTTGCAACGAGGTCAGAGCAGAAAAGTTCGCTCAATTTCCGCAATTTGTCTGTCTCGGATTTCAACAGCGGCTCCAATCTTTGCCCGCATGGTTTGTCAAAGATTTTCCACATCAAAACTAAAGCAGGTTTTATTGAATTATCGTAAATCTCTTTTTTCTTTTTTCTTTCTGTAATCGGTTTGTCTAAATTGCTTTTCGGTTTTAGTTTTTCCATTAAATATTTTCTGTTCAGTTTGGTCCTTTTTTTCGCTTCGTCCAGCAGCTCGCCTCGTTTCTTCTTTAATTTTGTTTTTAAATATTCCGTCCTTAACTCTAAAAGATACTGGTTTCTTGATTGCATATCCATAGTTGTAAAATGAAGTTAATTGTATTATCGATTTTATTCGATTTACTTCATTTTACAGCAATATTTTTCGGTCAGATTTTATATGATTTAACCAATACCCTTTCAGTTTGATTTTAGATGATTTAATGCGAGGTATTCTAAAAGATTAAAAGGGGGCGTATAATAAAAATACGCCCCCTTATTATTAAAATATTTAAAAATATGAACGACAACACAATAAAAGAAATTCAGCAAATCGTCCTTAAATTTCGTGATGCCAGGGATTGGCGTAGGTTTCACCACCCAAAAGACCTGTCTATGTCCATAGCAATAGAAGCCGCAGAATTAATGGAATTATTTCAGTGGAAAGACACAAAAGATAGTATTGGCAATAAAGAAAAAATTGAAGAAGAATTTAAAAAAATTATCAATAATCCGGAATTTATGCAGAGAATAAATGAAGAGCTGGCAGATGTTTTAATATACTGTTTGTTTTTTGCAGACGTGCTGAATATTGACATCGGAGAAATTATAAAAATGAAAATAAGAATGAACGAAACCAAGCATTCTTTAAAAGAATCTGAAAGAAAAAACAAGGAAGCAGATAAGGTTATGGCAAAAGTTAAAATGAACTAAAGGCACCCGACTCCTTTTCTCTTTTCTTTTTTTTATTATTACACCAATTTAAAAACATAAATTTATGGCGATAAATCAAAAAAGACTATCTGCAAATGCAAAATATATTAAATGGTGCCGAAAAATTGCCGAAAAAAACAACGAAAAGGAGATTATATCCCATTTTAGAAATCATGCTTATGGGCATTTTGACCGGCATAAATATGAAGGAGAACTTGGCTTAAGGATTTGGATGATCGGAGTTTTTAATTTTGTGAATATTTTTAGAGAAAAATATCTCAAAATTACAACAGAGGATATGTTGTTTAAGCTTTGTTCGTATTATAAAGACCATAAAAGAGGGCCAAAGCCATTTCTTAATATTGATAAATTTATGAAAGAATACAAGGGAGATGTTAAAAATTATTATTACAAATATCAAGCCAAATAAAAATCGTTATGAAAAATAGAAAAATTTTATATATAGATATGGACGGCGTATTGGTTGATTTTGACTCTGAGGCTAAAATGGTTAATGCTAATACGTTTAAAAAACACAATGACGATATTTGCAATATTCCCGGTATTTTTTTAAAAATGAAGCCTATGCCAGGGGCAATAAGCGCTTATAAAAAATTGTCAAAAAAATTTGATACATATATTTTATCAACTGCGCCATGGGACAATCCTTCCGCGTGGTCTGATAAATTACAATGGGTTAAAAAATATTTAGGAGAGGCGGCGCGTAAACGATTAATAATTACTTATCATAAAAATCTTAATAAAGGAGATTATTTAATAGATGATATGAAAAAAAACGGCGCTGAAAAATTTACGGGAAAATTTATTTTATTTGGGTCAGATTATTTTCCCGATTGGCATGCTATTTTAAAATATTTATTAAAACAAAAATAGTTCTTTAACAAGAAAGGTTAATTGTGTTATCAAATGCGGGTGGTTCTTAATATTTTTTACCAAGAGAACCGCCCGCTTTTTTGTTTATATTTTTCGTGATAAAATAAAAATAATAAAATAACAGAAATATGGAAACTAAAATTTTTGACGGCAAAAAAATAATCATAAGAAAAATTTCAAAAAGCGACCTAAAAAACGCAAGAAGTTTTTTAGACCACATAAATCTTTTAGTTGAGGAAAAAGCAATGCTTTTGATAAACAAAAAGCAAACACTCAAAGATGAGGCGGCGTTTTTGAGGGAAATGGTTAAAAAAGGAAAACGCGGCGATTCGGTTTGTCTTGTAGCAAAACACTCAGGGCGCGTTGTTGGCTTAACAGACATTAACATTAAGTCATATAGCAAAAATCATATTGGAAATTTTGGCATTAGCATTAGGCGGGGCTATCGAGGAATTGGTCTTGGAAAATATTTAATGGCAGAAATTATAAAGTTGGCTAAAAAAGAATTAAAACCAAAACCAAAAATTATCCAGTTGGAAGTTTATGCAAATAATGCTCCGGCAATCGCTTTGTATAAAAAGATGGGTTTTAAAATCGTGGCAAAAGTTCCAAAGCAAGTTCAATGGAAAGGAAAACTGATTGATGAATTCGTGATGTTAAAATTTTTATAATGTATACAAGAAATAAATGTTAATTTTTATTGATGAATCCGGAGACTCCGGATTAAAAATTGAAAAAGGTTCAAGTCGTTATTTTACGGTTGGATTAGTTGTTTTTGAAGACAACGATGAAGCTATATCTTGCGATCAACGGATAAAATTAGTTAAAAAAGAATTAGGGTTGCCTGAAAATTATGAATTTCATTTTAAACGAAATTCTGACAGGGTGCGGCGCGCTTTTTTAGCGGCGGTTTCTCTTTATAATTTTTTCTATTATGGAATTGTAATCAATAAAAACCCAGAAAAATTATGGGGCGAAGGTTTTCGCAATAAAGAATCGTTTTATAAATATGCCTGCGGTTTGGTTTTTGAAAACGCCAAGGAGAAATTAGAAAAAGCGACAGTGATTATTGATGAAAGCGGCGACCTTGATTTTAAACGCCAGTTGGCAAAATATCTACGTCGCAAAGCTGGCGGCGGAGTTATTAAAAAAGTAAAAATGCAACGATCTGAAAGCAATAATCTATTGCAATTAGCAGATTACGCGGCAAGCGTAATAAATCGTTCGGTTCAAAATAAAAGAAAATGGTCGGATGAATACCGTAAAATTATTGCGCATCGCGAAATTTATGTGCAAGTTTGGCCAAAATAAAAAAAACTTCCAAACCTATCCCTTTCGGGAACGCGACGATAAACGCCACAGTTTAGTTCGGAAGCAATTCCATTTATAATATTATCATATATAATATTCTTGTCAATATGTTCTGCGATATATATCTGTGAATAACTTTTTTTAAGAGAAAATGAGTCATAAATCTTTTTTTGGTTAAAGGGGTTTAAATGGAAAGTTAAAGGAGTTAAAAGGGGTCAAGTATCTTTGTAAAAATGGTGGCTGACCCTACTTTCACATTTTCATTTTTCTCATTTTTCCATTTTTCGGGAAAAATTAAAACGCTGTTTTTCCTGAATTCAAAAAAACAACGGTGTCAGTAGATTTGAAATTGTGTTTTTCTAAAGCCGTAAAAACAACGCTTGAAGACGGTTCGCAGGCAATTATATTTTTAAATTTATTATATGCTTCTCGTATTTCTTGCTCGGTAAGGCGGTATATGCTATGACCGCTTTTTTCATAATATTCAAGCGCCCGGGAATATGGAGTCCATGGAGTTGATAATTTGTCGGCAAAACTACGGCTGGTATTTTGAGTTCCTATTCCTATTAATTTTGTTTTGGCGCCCTTGCGTTCTAACCCCTGCGCAATTCCAAGAAAAATTCCTCCGCTTCCCACTGGAACCACAATATAATTCGGGCAAGAAATTTTTTTAGTAATTTCATCAATGATATTATTATAACTTTCTTCGTAGCCGTTTGTGACATCCCAAATAACCTCGTCTTCTTTTTCTCTGGAAAAAGCGATCAATTTTTCCGGCCGTAAAATTTTGTGTTCTAGGTTTAATTCCAATACCTGGTAAACTTCTTTCTTTAACTTTTTTGCTTGTTTTTTCTTTGACGTTTTTTGTCTAAAGTTTTTACTCCTATCCATGAAAGTTCAAAAATTTTCTTTAGTGCCTCTGCTAACTCCTGACTTTCAATTATTAGGGCAAATTTTTCTAACCATGACATGAAAACAATTTTGTTGTCATAGATATTTATTTCCGGGGAAAAGGAGTATTTATCGCTTGGTACCAATAAAGATTCTCTTGCTTCTTCTTTATTATGCTTAACTCGATCTCTTGATTCGGGGGTATCAGGGAATATTGCCCTAATAAATATATTTTTTCCTGCACGCCTTTGATAATATTCAGGAAAATAACCGGGAAGTGCCTTATGCATGTTTTCTATCGATGCGTAGGCTCGGATAGTTTCCTTAGAAGTTAATGTGTCTTCGTAAGCATTTTTTAACCCATTTACGCCTTGGAAAAATTTAACACGAGATTTTGGAATAGCTGATAAATATAAAGATTTTAATTGGGGCACAATGTTTTGAGCAATATCTACAAGTTCTGTGTATTGTCTTGCCAGCCCTTGTATATACTGAGTAATTGACTCAGCGGGGGTTACAGAAAAGAGTTTTACATTATTTTTTTCAGAAACACTAACTAATCCTCTGTCTACAAGAGAATCTAAAAGAATATAAGTTGTACTGCGATTAATATTTGCTTTTTTTGCTACATCACTTACAACTGCAGTCCCTAATTCAAGAAGGGCTAAATAAACATCAGCTTCTTTTGGTGAAAAACCTAATTTTTCTAATTTTTCTTTCATTATTATTTATAGCTGTTAATAATTTGTTTTTTGTTATTATATGCCGACACGGCATTTGTAATATTATTTGAAAACAGGAAACATAGTGTAATTGATTAGTATTAAATCTATTATATCCTTAAATTGTTATGTGTCAATAACTTTTGACAACAAAAATTTGTTAATAATAACTGTCCACCAAAAGTGTTATTAAATATTGACAACATATTTTAATTTATATAAAATAGAATTAGCACGGTAAGAATGTTTCTTACCTTTGAAAAATTAATTCTCCTAGCAGAGAAAAGAAAGGAGGAAAAATATGTCGCAATTAACAAGACCGTTGACTGCACAATTGGAAATAACCGATAAATGTAATCTTCGTTGCAGGCATTGTTATCATTTAGATTTTAATTGTAAAAGAGATAGTAAGGATCTGCCCGATGAACAGGTGATGCTAATAGCAGCCAAGTTAGCGGAAAACCATATATTTTCTTTGGTTATTACTGGAGGAGAGCCTTTAGTACGAAAAGGTTTGACGAGAAAGTTAGTGATATATTTTAAAGAAAAAAATATAGATGTATCCTTAAATACCAACCTACAACTACTTGACCAAAAAACACTAGATGACCTCATAGTTAATCACCTCGACGGTATGCTAATTTCTTGTCCATCGGTTGATCCAAAGATTTATAGCCATATGACCAGTGGCGGTGATTTTTTCCGCTTTTCAAACAATCTGAAAATGGTTCTTGAACGGAAACAGCATTGCTCCATCAATATGGTAGTTAATCGGCATAATTTGGGTTATATCCGAGAAACTGCTAAATATATGTTCGATTTGGGCGTAGAAATTTTCGGCGCGACGCCAATGGGTATGAACCCGCAGAGTCCTGATATGGATAATCTATTAACTCTGTCGGAAGTCAGAGCCTTAATCGAGGAATTAGTATGGATTAAAGAAAACATCGGCTTAAAAGTTGATATTTTTGAAGCTATACCAAAATGTGCATTTCCTTCATGGATTAGAGGTAAAGATTTATCCTTTTTGAATCGCAAGTGCCAAGCCGGAAAAACAATAGTTTCTATCGCCAATAACGGTGATGTCCGGCCTTGTTCTCACAATCCAGATATTTATGGCAATATCCTAAATGAAGAGTTAACCGCTATTTGGCAAAGGATGGACGAGTGGCGAAGTTTTCAAAATATTCCTGACCGTTGCACTACTTGTAAAATATTTTCTAATTGCCACGGCGGTTGTCGAATCACTGCCAAAGCTTGTACAGGAGATTGTCGTGGCGAGGATCCATGGATGGAATTGCCTAATGTTTCCGGCGAGTGGCCGATAAAGGCTAAAAGCGATATTTCTCTTGTCCCAGAAATGACTGTGACTTTCGCTAAAGTATTTCGTTGGCGACACGAGAATGAGGATACTTACCTTATATCATCTACTCGCAATAATCGAAATTTGACAGCTGTTAATGGACAACTATTCAACTTCGTCAAACACTTAAGGAAGATAAGTCCCCTAGTTTTGGAAGATTTGGCAAAATCTGTACGGTGCGATTTCGCTGATTCTGAATTTCAACGTGTCGTTAATTTACTCACAACTAGGGAGTTTATATCCCTAGGAAGACCAGAAAGGAGGTGAAAAAGCGTGGACAAGACATTTGATTTCGCCACAATGCAGATCGAAGCAGTTACCGTCATGGAAAACTGCTACAACTGCGACAGTGGCGATGGCGGCGGCGACGGAGCTGGCGACGGCTCTGGTGGCGGCTGCGACAACAACTGAGGTTGGAAGTCGTCTCAACGGTTGACTTTCGGTCTCTATGGGCATACTCTTAAATTAAGATTATGCCCTTTTTTTAAATATGATCTTACGATTCAAATATAATTTAGAAAAAGACATTTATAATTATCTGGCAATTAACGGCGCTAAATATAAGGGAGGAAATTCTCACGCTTTGGATTATTATTTTAAAAAATTTCCGGATGGCCCGACAGAAGACAATCTCAAAAAGTTCATTATAGAATATGTTGATTATAATCATATTGATATTAATCAAAAACTGGCTTCTATTCAAGAATTCTGGGCAAAAATTGAAGCAAAATTTATTAATAAAATGAATCGTTTATTTAAAATAAATTTTCCTTTAGAAAAAATTATCGCCTATCTAACTACCGCTGACCGCTGCACTCTGGGCAGTGATTATTTCTTTGTCGCTGTTTTCGGTCATCAGCAAAATAAGATAATTATGCACGAACTGTTGCATTTTTATACTTATATTGCCTTTGAAAAAGAATTTTCTCAACTAGATGAAAAACAAATTTACGATGTCAAAGAAACAATAACCGAATTGTTAAATCAGGAATTTTCTGATTTGATAAAAATTTCGGAGAGCGGATATCCTCAACATAAAGAATTAAGAGAAAAATTTCGCTTATTTTGGCGGGAAGAAAAGGATATTAAAAAAACAGTTAATAGATTAATTGATTTTATCAAGCAATTATAAAATTGAAAGGCGGGGGTCCGCCTTTTTTGTTTGTATCTCTTGTGGTAAAATATATTAATGTTAGATCAAAAATTTTGGGAAAAGTATTTTAAAGAGTAAAATTATCTAAAACAAAAATGAAAGATATTAAAAATGCCTTAACTTGGATTAAAAAATACGGTCTTTATCCGGAAACGCCCGTTTTGTCGTCTCCGCACGCTCCGGAAACTATAGTAAACGGAAAGAAAGTTTTGCTTTTTGCGACGAATAATTACCTTGGTTTGATTCATGATAAAAGAGTTGTTTCTGCGGCGATTAAGGGCGTAAAAAAATGGGGAATAGGCAATGGAAGCGCCAGGTTGTTAACTGGTAATATTGAGATACATCAACAATTAGAAGACAAAATAGCCAGATTTAAACATCGCGAGGCTGGAATTACTTTTGTGTCAGGATATATGGCAAACTCCGGCGCGATACCAGCAGTAGTGAATATTTTTAAACCATCAATTAGCAGTCTTTTGAGCGGTAAAATTGAAAGAGATAAAAATACTATTATATTTAGCGACGAATATAATCACGCCAGCATTATAGCCGGAATTAAACTTTCGAGAGCTCAAAAAGAAATTTATAAACATACCAACATAGACGATTTGGCAGAAAAATTAAAAAAATATCCGGTTAAAACCAGAAAAGTAATAATTACAGATGGAGTTTTCAGCATGGACGGCGACATCGCTCCTTTACCGGACATTCTTGATCTAGCCAAAAAATATAATGCGTTGGTATATCTTGACGACGCGCATGCAACTGGCATACTCGGAAAAAACGGCAGGGGATTAGAAGATTATTTTGGAATTGAAAATAAGGTTGATATAGTTATGGGAACTTTTACAAAATCGTTTGGAGGCGTTGGCGGTTTTGTTGTGGGAAGTAAAATATTGATTGATTATTTAAAAATTGCATCAGATTCTTTTATTTTTACCGCTCCCATCGCTCCTCCTGTCGTATATGGACTTATTAAAGCAATTGAAATTGTAGAAAAAGAACCTTGGCGCAGAAAAAAATTACTAGAAAACGCTGAATACCTAAGAAATAAATTGAAAGAATTGAATTTTAATACAGGAACTTCTAATACTCAAATAATTCCAATTATTGTTGGGGACGAAAAAAAAGCTATAAAGGTAAGCCAACTTTTACTGGAAAGAAATATATTTATTCCGGTAGCCCGATGGCCCGCTGTTCCTCAAAAACAGGCAAGGCTAAGAACAACCCTAACCTGCGACCATACTTTTGAACAAGTAGATTATTTAGTTAGCACCCTTACAAAAATTAGGCAAAAAATAAAATTTTAATTTGGTTTTT
>JBBTQJ010000031.1:0-59755 GCA_038065755.1 Patescibacteria group bacterium
ACCTGTTGCGTAATAAGATTATAAGCGAAATGAAGCAATTTTGAGCGAAAATTTGGAAAAACGAGGAGGTTTATACAGAGTATAAGCCGACGAGTTTTTACAAATTTGCAGCCAAAATTGCAAATTGCAGCATAAATCCTTATTATGCAACAGGTTTAATAAATGAAAGGGATAATATTGCAACCAACTTATTTGCCCTGGCTTGGATATTTTGAAATGATAAATTCATCTGACATTTTTATTATTTTTGACCACGTGCAATTTGAAAGAAAATCCTGGCAAAACAGAAATAAAATAAAAACAGCTAGCGGCCAAGCTTATTTAACTGTTCCTATTCAGAAGTCGCCGCAAGATACCCCGATTTATAAAATTAAAATATCATATCAGCAAGATCGGCAAGGAAATCCCTTAGAAAAACACTGGAAAACAATATCTTTAGCTTATAAAAAATCTCCTTCTTTTGATAAATATAAGCAGTTTTTTGAAAAAATTTATTATAAAAAATATATTTTATTAAGAGACCTCAATGTAGATTTGATTAAATTGATTTGTGATATTTTAGGCATTAAAACAAGGATTGTTCTTTCTTCAGAGCTTAATTTAAAAGACGATAATATGGGAAAAACAGAAAAAGTGATTAATTTGTGTAAAAAACAAGGCATTGATATTTTATACGACGCCAAGGGGGCGGAAGAATTTTTAGACAAAAATTTATTTGAAAAAGAAAACATTAAAATAATTTTTCAGAATTTTCAATGTAAAGAATATCCTCAATTATGGGGAAAATTTATTCCTTATCTGTCAACAATAGATTTAATTTTTAATCAAGGAGAAAAATCATTATCAATAATTAAAAGCGGAACAGAGGCTAATCCTCAATGCTAAAAAAATTATGCAAAACATTAAAACGATCATACTTTGCGGGGGAATGGGCACGCGGCTTAGAGAAGAAACAGAGTTTAAGCCAAAACCCTTGGTAGAGGTGGGCGGAAAGCCTATTTTGTGGCACATTATGAAAATTTACAGCCACTATGGGTTTAATGATTTTGTGCTGGCTTTGGGGTATAAGGGCAACCAGATAAAAGACTATTTTTTAAAACAAAAATATTATACCCACGATTTTTTATTAAAGCCAAACGAGGGCAAAATCACTAATTTTTTTGAAAATAGCGGCCCCCAGGACGATTTTAATATAATATTTTCTGAAACAGGACTGGAAACTCCTCACGGAGAAAGGATTTTAAGAACGAAAAAACACATTCAAGACGATATTTTTATGGTAACTTATGGGGATGGCGTGGCAGATATTGATATTAAAAAAATAGTGGAATTTCACAGGGCCCATGGAAAAACAGGAACCATTACCGGGGTCCACCCCATATCAAGATGGGGATTTGTCAATGTTGACCAAAACAATATGATTACGAATTTTGCTCAAAAACCCCAGCTTTACGATTATGTTAACGGCGGATTTATGGTGTTTAATAAAGAGTTTTTTAATTATTTAAAAGAGGGCGATATGATAGAAGACGGCCTGGAAAGATTGATACAGCAAAAGCAACTGGCGCTTTATAAACACGAAAATTTTTGGTACGGAATGGATACTTACAGAGATTTTATGATTTTAAATGATCTTTGGGAAAAAGACCCAAAGTGGAAGATATGGCAAAACTAATTTTAGCTAGCACGATTTTCTACGATCGTAGAAAATTGTGATAGCTCGTTTTTTTATGATTAGTTTTAAAAATAAGAAAATTTTAATCACCGGCGGAGCGGGATTTATTGGCAGTCATTTGGCAAATGAATTGATAAAACAGGGCAATAAAGTTGTTATAATTGACAACCTGTCTTCTGGCAGAAAAGAAGATATAAACAGAAAAGCCAAGTTTTATAAAACAGATGTGAGGGATAAGAAAATTTATGAAATTTTTAAAAAAGAAAAACCAAAAATTGTTTTTCATTTGGCTGCCCAGCCACTTGTTGAAGATTGCTATAATAATCCGTTTTCGGCAATAGAAACAAATGTGATGGGTACGGTGAATGTTTTGGAAACTTGCAGGAAATTAAGAAACACAGAATCAATCGTTGTGGTTTCTTCTGATAAGGCTTATGGCAAGGCAGAAAAATTACCGTATAAAGAAGACTCTCCCCTAAGAGGAGACCATCCTTATGACGTCTCAAAATCAGCGGCTGACCTGATAGCCAAGACATATTTTACGACTTACGGTCTGCCGGTTGTTATTACAAGATTCAGCAATGTTTTTGGACCGGGCGACCTTAATTTTTCCAGAATAATTCCCGGAGCCATAGAGTCAATTATAAAAAATAAAGAATTTTTAATAAGAAGCGACGGCAAAATGATAAGAGAATATACTTATATAAAAGACATAGTTGCAGGCTGTATAAAATTGGCTCAAAACACAAGCAAAGTAAAAGGCGAGGCGTTTAATTTTGGCTCAAAAAATATATTTTCAGTTATTGAAACAGCAGAAAAAATACAAGAAGCGTTGGGAATAAAAATTAATTACAAAATATTAAACATTGCCAAAAACGAAATACCAAACCAATATCTTGACTGGACAAAAGCAAATAAAATTTTAAACTGGCAGCCAGAAACAAATTTTGAACAAGGAATTAAGGAAACATATAACTGGTTTAAAATTAACAAGCTCATTTCATAAAAAATATGAAAATTAAATTTTTAGGAACAAACGGTTGGTTTGACACCAAAACAGGAAATACTATTTGTACCCTTATCGAAACGAAAGATTATTTTATTGTCCTTGATGCTGGCAATGGTTTTTATAAATTAGACGAATACATTAAAGACGAAAGGCCAATTTATCTTTTTTTGAGTCATTTTCATCTTGATCATATTGTCGGGTTGCACTGTAAAAATAAATTTAATTTTAAGCAAGGGGTTTCTGTTTATGGGCAAAATGGTGTAAAAGACATTCTTAATAAAATAATCTGCCAGCCTTTCACGGTTCCCTTTAAGCACGAATACATGTCTTTTAATATGGAAGTTTATGATTTATCCGAACAAAAAAATAACCCGCCGTTTTTGGCAGATTCAAAATCCCTGTCTCATTGGTCGCCATGCATAGGTTTTAGGTTTAAGCTTGAAGATAAGATAGTCAGTTACTGCATTGATACTGCTCCCTGTGAAAATCTGATAAAATTGGCAGAAGACGCTGATTTGCTTATAACAGAATGTTCATTTAAGATTAACGAATATTATACCCCGCAAATCCATTTGAATCCCGGTCTTGCCGCCGAAACAGCAAAAAAAACGAAAGTAAAAAATTTAGCCTTGACACACTTTGACGCTTATAGATACAAAACATTGGAACAAAGGAAAGAAGCAGAGGAATTCGCAAAAAACATATTCAAAAACACCTTTATTGCGATAGACGATATGGAAATTGAAATTTGAAAATTTCATAAAAAAAGCGCATGAATTGTTTTCACGCGCATGCGCAGTGTATTGTTTTTTCCGCGTTGGCGGAATATAGATTAGATATTGGGGTTGTCGGCTAAAAACGCGCCGAGAGCACAGGGAATAATCCTTTCGCGATGGCATTTTACGGTTTTTTCCGGCAAATTATTCACCGGGAACCACTTGCCCCGCAGTCCTTCTTTTTCTTCAAACACGCAGAGGTATACGACAGAGAGAAACGTCCCCCTGACCTCTGGTTCTAATTTTGAAGGGTTGATATTGGCAACAAATCTAGTTGAAACAAGATTTGCGCCGAATTCTTTTTCAGATAATCTTCTTAGAACATCTTCAAAACTTTCTCCCGGCCGCATTATAGAACCGGGGCAGTGCCACTCGCCAGGATAGGCGGTGTCGTCAGGCGAACGTTGAACAAGATAAACTTGAATTTCCATAAGGGTTGTTGCGTCAATTTCCGGAAGATATCGTTGCAGACGGAGACAAACTGCCTCCACTGCTACGGAAACCGTGAGTTTGGCAAGAGCATTAAAAAACTCTGTGCCGTAAGGTTGTAAAGGATCAATTTTTTTTAAACCATCAATCAATTCGGGCGTGCCTTGGGCCATTTATGGTCTCCTTGTGAGATATTGAAATGTCAAACAACTATTTAAGATTATATATTATAAATAAAAAATGTCAATAGTATTAAAATTTTTGTTATTAATTTAAAAAATATATGAAAAATATAAATCAAAGGCCATTGTTTATTTTTGAAATGGCAAATAATCATCAAGGGAATATTGAACATGGTTTAAGAATTATTAGGGAAATTTACGAAGTCAGTAAAGAATTTCCCTATAACTTTGCTTTTAAACTGCAAGCCAGAGATATTCCCACATTTATTCACCCTGATTTTCAAAACAGGACCGACTTAAAATATGTAAAAAGGTTTTTAGAAACAAAATTAACAGAAGAGCAGTTTAAAATTTTAAAAGACGAAATAGATAAACTGGGTTTTATTTCAATTTGTACCCCTTTTGACGAAAAATCGGTTGACCTGATAGAACGACTCAATTTTGACATTATTAAAATAGCCAGCTGCTCTTTCACTGATTGGCCGCTGTTGGAAAGAATAGTAAAAACAGAAAAACCCATCATTGCCTCTACTTCAGGCGTTCCGTTAGAAGGCATAGACAGGGTGGTAAGTTTTTTAAGCCACAGAGAAAAGAAATTTACCTTAATGCATTGCGTTGGCGAATATCCGACATTGCTAAAAAGCTTACAGCTAAACCAGATTGATTTATTAAAAAAACGCTACCCCGAAGTGGAAATAGGTTATTCCACCCACGAAGCGCCCGACAACTTTGATTCAATAAAAATGGCAATTGCAAAAGGTGTAACGGTTTTTGAAAAGCATGTCGGCGTAAAAGCGCCAGAAATTGAGCTTAATGCTTATTCGGCCGCGCCAGAACAAGTAAAAAATTGGCTGGCTTCAGCCAAAAACGCTTTTGAAAGCTGCGGGGTTTCAGGAAAAAGAGCTGAATTTTCAGAAAAAGAAATGGCCGATTTAAAGCAGTTTAGAAGAGGAGTTTTTGCAAAACAAATAATACAATCAGGCCAGAAAATTGATTCGGTTAATGTGTTCTTTGCCTGGCCAAGCCAGGAAAACCAGTTGCTGGCAAACAATATGTCAAAGTATGCCGACTATGCAAGCCAAAAGGACATAAATGAAAAAGAACCAATAATGATTTCTGATATAAAGCAGTCAAATAAAAGAGAAAAAGTTTATAAAATTGTGGCCCAAACAAGAAAATTATTGGAAGAGGCCAAAATAGCCCTTCCCGATAAACTGGAAATTGAAATTTCCCATCATTACGGAATAGATGATTTTTATAATCACGGAGCAGTTATTATCACCTGCGTTAACAGGGAATATTGCAAAAAGTTGATTGTTTTATTTCCCGGCCAAAGCCACCCCTCCCATCTTCACAAGCAAAAAGAAGAAACATTCCAGATTTTATACGGAGACCTTGCAATAAGCCTTGACGGCCAGGAAAAAGAATACAAGCCCGGAGAAGTTATTTTGGTCCAGAGGGGAGTGAAGCACGATTTTAAAACAAAAACCGGCGCGATTCTTGAAGAAGTGTCAACTACACATTTTAAGAGTGATTCTTTTTACGAGGATGAAAAAATAACGGAAAACAAAGACAGAAAAACAAAATTAACCCACTGGCTTAACATAGACTAAATTTTTTATTTTTATGCAAAAAAAGATTTTAATAACCGGGGGAGACGGTTTTATAGCCAGAAATATTTTTGAGCAGCTGAATAAGGATTATAATATTATTTTCATTGATATTAAAGAGATCGATCTTTTAGATTTCTTGAAAGTTTTTAATTATTTGAAAGGCAGTAAGTTTGACGCAATAATACACGCGGCAAACTATGACGCTTCAACAAAATTTACAATAAATGACCCGGCAAAAGTTTTAGAAAACAATTTAAAAATGTTTTTTAACATTACAAGGTGTAAAGATTATTTTGGCAAAATGATTTACTTTGGCTCCGGAGCCGAATTTGGCCGTGAAAATTGGAGGCCCAAAATGAAAGAAACAGATTTTGATAAAAATGTTCCCCAAGACCAGTATGGTTTTTCAAAATATATAATGACAAAATATGCCCAGGCAAATGAGGGCGTGCGCAATTTAAGGCTTTTTGGAGTTTTTGGCAAATACGAAGATTTCAGATATCGTTTTATTTCAAATACCTGTTGCCGGGCGGTTATAAACATGCCTATTATTATCAATCAAAATACGCATTTTGATTATTTGCATATTGACGACTTGGCAAGGGTTGTTAAATGGTTTATTGATAACGAACCAAAAAACAAAGTTTATAATGTCTGCCCGGGACAAGTTTATGATTTAAAAACCATAGCAGAAAAAATTATTAAAATATCGGGTAAAGATTTAAATATAGAAATTAAAGAAAAAAAGCTTGGAAGAGAATACAGCGGAGACAATGCATTGTTAACGAATGAGCTGACCTGGTTTAAATTTAGTTCTACAAATGATAAAATCAGAGAATTGTATAATTGGTACGATTTAAATAAGGGTTTAATTAAAAAAGAAGAATTATGAAGAAAACAAAAGCAAAATTAATATCCCAGGTATCTCAGGAAAGACTAGAACTGGGCAAACACATTCCTTTTTTAACTCCGCTTGTAGTTTATGTAGAGCCGTCGGGATACTGTAATTTAAAATGCAGGTTTTGCATTCAAAAAACAAATGGAAAAATGTTAAAAAAAGACTTAATGTCAAAAGCTCTTTTTCTAAAAATGATTGACGACATAGCCGAGTTTCCTGAAAAAATAAAACTTTTGCGTGTTTGCGGAAATGGAGATCCATTAATAAACAGGGATATTATAAAAATGCTACAATACGCAAAAAAGAAAAAGGTTGCAGAAAAAATAGAACTGATTACCAATGGCATCATGCTTAATGAAAATTTAATTGAAAATTTGCCGAAATTTTTAAACAGATTGGTTATTTCCATAGAAGGGCTGTCTTCAGAAGATTATTGGCAGACCTCTATGGCAAAAATAAATTTTGATAATTTATTAAACAACATCAGCAGCTTAAATTTAAAAAAAGGCAAATGCGCTCTTCATATTAAAATTCACAACAAAGCGGTTTTTTCTGAAAATAAAAAGAAAAAATTTTTAGAGATATTTGACGACAAATGCGACCAAATTTACATTGAAAATTTGGTTCCTATGTGGCCCCAACTTGATACAGATTATTTTGTTGACGAATTCAGGTGGGGAGGAGGAAAGGTTATAAAAAGGCAGGTTTGCGCGCAGATATTTAAAGGCGTACAGGTTCAGGCGGACGGAGATGTCGTTCCTTGCTGTGTTGACTGGAAAAGAATAAATATATTGGGAAACATTAATAAAAACTCTCTTTCTGAAATTTGGAAAGGTGAAAAGTTGAAAGAATTACAGATTAAACACTTGACGGGCAATAAAGGTAAAGTTGAACCATGCAAAGATTGTACTATGAACGATTATTGTGAATTTGACAACATTGACCAATATACAGAAGAATGCATAAAACGTTTATGCGGTAAAATGTTATAAAAAATATGCAAAAGCTTAATTTTCTTCTTGTTATGCCGCGTCTTACGCAAAACGTTGGCGACGGTTATATTTTTCCATTGGGCGTTGCCTATATTTCTTCAAGTATGAAGAAGGCGGGATTTAATGTATTTACCCTGAATTTAAATCATCAAGGGGGAGATGTTTTTGATGTTATTAAAAATATAATTGAAAATAACAACATAGACGTGGTTGCAACTGGGGGAATTTCTCCCCAATACCACCTTGTTAAAAGCATCATAGAGTCGGCAAGGCGGGTAAATAGTAACATTGTGACCATTGTTGGCGGAGGTATTATTACTACCGAGCCCGAAATAGCCATGGAAGCGTTAAAATTTGCTGATTTTGGCGTGATTGGCGAGGGTGAAATAACTATGTGCGAACTCGCTATCGCTTTGGAAAATAGCGGTAATTTTTCAGAAATTGAAGGAATTATATTTAAAGATGGCGCTAACCTTAAAAGAACGAATCCGCGCAAGGATATTGAAAATATTGGACTAATTCCCTGGCCGGATTATGAAGGGTTTGATATTGAAAAGTATATTGACGGCCCGTCGGCCGAATTTACAGGATTAAATAAAAAACGGGCAATTTCTATGATGGGGAGCCGTTCTTGTCCTTTTAACTGTACTTTTTGCTGTCATACAACCGGTAAAAAATATCGCCAGCGGCCTCTTGATGATTTTTTTGCCGAACTGGATCATCTGGTTTCTAAATATAAAATAGAATATGTTTTTATGGCTGACGAGCTATTCGTGCCAAATTTTGTCTGGGTAAAAGAATTTTGCGATCGCATTAAAGAATATAATATTTCCTGGTATGCGAGCTATAGGGTAGATACCTTAAAGCCGGAATTTCTTTTAATGATGAAAGACAGCGGTCTTAATGTTTTGAACTTTGGTCTAGAAAGCGCTGACAACGGAATTTTAAAAAGTATGCGCAAAGGCATTACAATTGAACAAATTGAAAAAACCCTTAAAGCAGTTTATGGATCCGGAATAGTCGTTTACGGCTCTTTTATATTCGGCGACATTGAAGAAACAATTGAAACAGCGCGCGCCACCTTGAAATGGTGGCGGGAGCATTCTGAGTATCATATTCACTTGTCGCTGATTAAGCCCTTTCCGGGTTCTTATATTTACAAATATGCCTGCCAAAAAGGAATTATAAAAGATCCAATACAATATCTTAAAGACGGCTGTCCTCAAGTTAATATTTCAAAAATGAACAATGCGGAGTTTGCAGAAGTTGTCCGTTATACCTCTGAATCTTCAAACTCATCAAGGTCGTTAGATTCAGTTGAGCTGTTGGAAATAAATCCGCAGATGGGGCGTGAAACAATATCCGCCGTTTGCCCTAAATGCCTGCAAAAAAACACCTGGGAAAATATCAAGTTGTTTGCCATCAACTACATTTATTGCTCAAATTGCGGACAAAAATACGACATTCCCTATCCGATTCAGCTTCAGGATAACATAAACAAGAATATTTCTGTTTTATTGGAAAAATACGGAAAGGTCGCTTTTTGGGGGATGACATTCCCGGTTATGAATCTGTTTAAACAATCAAAAATACTTCATAATAAAAATGTATTTGCAGTAGACATTTCAGAAAGTAAAAGGCAAATGGACTTGTACGGTAAAAAAATATACACTCCGGCCATATTGGGAAAAGAAGATATTCGGGTTGTGGTAATTGCCGTTCCATCATCTGGCGGACAAATATCATGCCAGATTAAAGAAAATCACCCGGAAGTAACGGAAATAATTGATATTTGCCGGCTGGTAGATTTTAATTCGGTAGTTTAACTATAAATATATGAATAACAAATCAGCCGATGGCTTAATAAGCGTAATAATGCCTTTATACAATGCCGAAAAGTTTTTGGAGAGATCTATTGGAAGCGTGATCAATCAGAGTTATAAGAATTTTGAACTCGTGCTTATTAATGATGGTTCAACTGACAATAGCAAGGCAATATGCGATAAGTGGGCGATTTCAGACCGAAGAATAAAAGTGATATCTCAAGAGCATAACGGGCCGTCAACAGCCAGAAATAATGGAATCAGACGCGCTATGGGAATGTTTGTATTTTTTATTGATGCAGACGATTTTATTAATAAAAAAGCATTAGAAACATTAGTTGCAAAATATAATCAATATAACCAGCCCGATTTGGTAATAACAAATTTTTGTAAATTTGAAACCAATGGAACAATCGTAAACCAAAAAGCAACGCTTGCTTTGGGCGCAGACCCTTTTATAGGAGAAGAGAAGATATTATTAAAGGCAGACATTTCAGCTTATGTAAGGCATTATCTGAAATATCCAAGCAATCATACAATAAGTTACTGTTGGGGAAAATTATTCAAACTATCCATTATTAAAGACAACAACATCGTTATTAATGAAGGCATGTATAGCCTTGAAGATACAATCTTTGTTTTAAAGTATCTTCAACATACTAACAATATTATATTTATCAATAAAGCGCTGTATATATATGTCTTATACGATAATTATATGTCTGCCAGCATGTTTATTGGTTCTGTAGATACTATGTTAAAAGATTTGGCAATGTTTAAGGCGGAAACGATTCAGTTTTTTAATATAATAAACAGAAACACGCCAAATACGGCAAATACAGATATAACCAGGGAGGCAGGCCATGCGCTCACCAATTATTTTATTATTTTTATTGTTCGCGCCTGCCGAAATGTTACCAAAACCACCAGGAAAAAAACCTGTAATTATGTTTCCGACATCATTAATGCGCCGCTTTTCATAGAAAGCATGAAATGTTACACGCCCCTTAAGGGCAATAGTAGAATTTTGCCGTTATTATCGAGGCTTAGACTGGTTTATTTGACAGTTTTGTACTGCGAACACAGAGCCCGCAAAAGATACGGAAAATTAAAAATTAATATATGTTAAAAAAAAATATTATCAATGAAATAAAAAATAAAAAAATGCCTGTTATTATATATGGCGCAGGTATCGTAGGTAAAGTTTTGCTGTCTATCTGCAAAGAGGAGGGGATTTTGGTTGAGTGTTTTTGCGACAGCAGTGAAAAAGCGATAAAAGAGAAATTTTGCGGCAAAGAAGTGATTTTTGCTCCCGATTTAAAAACAAAATATAAAGAAGCAATTTTTTTAATATCTGTTGCCGCCATAAAAGATGCGGCAGATCTTCTTTATGAATTAGGATTTTCTAATTGGTATGCGGGCGGTTTGTTATTGAAAGAATTAGATATTTTTCAAAGCCATCCTGATGCCTTGATAGACTATCCCAAATATGCAATAAAAACATGCATTTTATGCCATGACGGTTATTTAAATCCAGGCAAGTTATTTTTGAGAAGCGTTGATATTATTATCACAGAAAGATGTTCTTTAAAGTGTAAGGGCTGTTCTAATCTTATGCAATATTATGAAAAGCCCAAGAACTGCGACGCCAGCATGCTATTTAAATCAATAGATGCTTTTTGCGCAGTTTTTGACGAGGTGATGGATTTTCGCGTTATTGGCGGGGAGCCGTTTATGAATATAGAGTGGCCGATAATAGTTAAAAAATTAACGGATAATTCCAAAACAAAAAGGGTTGTTATATACACAAATGGAACTATTATTCCAAATGAAAAATATATTCCCTATTTAAAAAATGATAAAGCAGTTGTTGTTATTTCAGATTACGGCCCTTTATCAAGGAACCTGGCCGGACTAAAACAAATGTTGGAAAAAAATAAAATTGCTCATTATGCGTTGGAAATAACCGATTGGCTTGATTGCTCGGCAATAACGCCGCATAATCGCAGTATTGAGGAGAACAGGGAAATATTTAAAAAGTGTTGCGCTAAAAATATGTCTACTTTATCAGACGGGAAATTTTTCAGATGCCCTTATGCGGCCAATGCCGTAAGATTATCAGCGGTTCCGGACAACAAAAATGATTATATTGATTTATTTCAAGAACCGCTTGACGAAAAAGGCATTCTTATAACGAAGAATAAAATTAGAGAGTATCTTTCAAATAATAAATATATGCAGATATGTGATTTATGCAACGGAAGGCCATTGTCCGGTTCTTCAATACCGCCAAACATTCAAACAGAAAAACCATTATCGTATCATAAATATAATTAATAAATTATTATGAATACAAAAGAAGCGATAAAATTTTTAGACAGACAAATTAAAAATCCCAAGCAAGGCCTGCCAAAAGATATTTTTCTTTTTGCCAGTAAGATTACCCCAATGGTAAATGTTGACCTATTAATTAAAGATGAAAAGGGGCGCACGCTTTTATCTTGGAGAGACGACGAATATGGTTGCAAGGGGTGGCATTTGCCTGGAGGAATTATAAGGTTTAAAGAAAAAATGGAAACAAGGCTTAAAAAAGTATCAGAAAAAGAAATTGGCGTTATGGTAAAATTTGACCCTGTCCCAATCGCCATTAATCAAATAATGTGGAAAAAAAATATAAGAGGACATTTTATATCAATATTATACAAATGTTTTCTTCCCGGCGGTTTTATTCCTGAAAATAGGGGGCTTTCTAAAAAAAATCAGGGGTATCTTTTTTGGCACGATTCTTGTCCTGGAAATTTTTTAAAATGCCAAGATATATACAAAAAATATATATAAAAATAACATTATTAAAAAATAAAAAATATGCCGATTAATCAACAAAAATTAGAAGAAGAAAAGAGAAATCGTTTAAAAAGGGCGAAACCCTATGTTTTTGAAAAGATTTCCAAGTTTGTGGAAAAAAATAAGCGGGGAGAAAGCATTGCCATTATTCAATTTCAGTATAATTTTATTTGTAATTTTTTATGCCAGCATTGTTCCGTAAAAAGATTTCAAGGGAAAGAAAATAAACGGGAATTTACCATTGAAGACGTAAAAAATCTTTCTCGCCAGGCCGATGAAATAGGTTTGGCAAGATTTGTGATTACCGGCGGAGAGCCGCTTATTTTCAAAGATTTTGACGAATTAGTGGCGGCCATTGACCCCCAAAAGTTTTATATCAATGTTGACACTAACGGATGGTTTTTAGACGACAAAAGAGCAAGGCGCTTAAAAGAAATAGGGGTTGACAGAATTCAACTAAGCTTAGACAGTCTTGACGCCAAAGAGCATGATGATTTTAGAAGGGCTAAAGGTTCTTACGAAAGGGCGATAAAAGCTGTTGATTCAGCTGTAAATGCGGGGCTGGGAATTTTTGTCCAGACCGTTGTTACAAAACAAAGGCTCCATTCGGAAGAATTTATAGAATTTATTGAGTATTTCAACAATAAGGGCATAGGCGTATTTGTAACTTATGCCAAGCCCGTCGGTTCATGGGAGGGAAATTTTGACATTTTGGTTAATAAGGAAGACATAAATTATATGAGCAATGTGCTTGAAAAAAAATATAATGTTTATACTCACTTAACTCCGGCTTATGGGCTTGATATGGGATGTATAGCAGTTAAAGGAATGATATCTGTAACGCAATACGGAGATGTTTTGCCATGCCCGTATATTCATACCTCTATTGGAAATGTTTTTAAAGAGCCCTTAAAAGATATAATCAAAAGAGGATTAGATATTAAATACTTTGGCGAACACATTGACACCTGCACCATTGCGGAAGACAGGGATTTTATTGATAAATATCTGGTAAAAAAGATTTACGGAAAACCGCTTCCGGTTCCATGCCGCGAAGTTTTTACAGAAGAAGACAAAACTAAAAATCCTTTTAACGTAAAAGAAATATAAATTAAAAAAAATGAAGGCAAAAAATGTTTCGGGACAGGCGCCGGGAGGCAAACGGGTAAAATTGGCGGAAGTTCTTCCTTTAGATACTCCGATATTAGCGCAAATATTTCCAATATATGCCTGCAATTTTAAATGCAATTATTGCACTTTTTCGGTTGGCTTGAAAGAACGAGGATTTATTTCAGACAAAGTTTCAATGGATTTTGAGTTGTTTAAAAAATGCATTGACGATATGACAAATTTTCCGAACAAAATTAAAACTCTGCGTTTTGTGGGAATGGGCGAGCCTCTTTTACATAAAGACATAGCAAAAATGATAGAATACGCGGTTTCAAAAAACATTGCCGATAAAGTGGAAATTTTAACAAACGGTTCGCTCCTAACCAGAGAAATATCAGATTCTCTTATAAAAAACGGGCTTTCAAGGCTCCTCATATCTATACAGGGAACAACAAAAGAAAAATATAAAGAAGTGAGTAAAATAGATATTGATTTTGATAAATTTGTTGAAAATTTAAGATATTTTTTTGAACAAAGCAGGGGGAAAGCCCAACTGCATATAAAAATTATAGATTACGCCATAGAGAGCGAAGAAGACGAAAAAAAATTCTACGAAATTTTTGGAGACATTTGCGACACCATAGGCGTAGAGCATGCTGGCCCCATATTTCCAGGCGTAAATTATGACAGCGTATTAGAAGGGAAAAAATCTGACACCACTCAATTCGGTCTGCCCATTTTTGATGTTAAAATATGCCCTCAGCCCTTTTTCCATATGCAGATAAATCCAGACGGAAAAGTGGTGCCGTGTTATTCGCTTTATTACCCCATAATTCTGGGAGATTGCAATAAAGAGTCGGTATATGGAATATGGAACAGCAAAAAATATAAAGATTTCAGAAGAAAGATGCTTGAGGGCACAGAAAATGTATCTGAAATATGCAAAAATTGCGAAATTATCAAGCACAGATTATTTTCAGAAGACCTTTTAAATAATGATGCCGAGCGCCTTAAAAAATTCTACGAATAAGATTATTAAAATCATGAAACTAAGCGATTATTTAGTTAAATATTTGGAAGAAATTACAGACAGCGTTTTTTTGGTTTCAGGAGGAGGCCATATGCATACAGTTGACTCTATTGGAAAATCAAAATTAAATGCTTATTGCTGTCACCACGAACAGGCTTGCGCTCTGGCGGCTGAAGGATATTCCAGAATAAACAATGATAAAATCGGAGTGGCGGCTGTTACTTCGGGCCCTGGAGGAACAAACGCCATTACCGGAGTCGGGTCTGCTTGGGTTGATGGGATTCCCATAATGGTTATTTCAGGGCAAGTAAGAAAAGAAATAAAACTTACAAGAGAAGATATACAAATAGGTTTGAGAAGATTGGGCGAGCCTCAGGAAATAAATTTATTAGACTGCGTAAAACCTATTACAAAATATGCAGTATGCATAGAAAATCCCGATGAAATAAAATATCATCTTGATAAAGCATATTATCTGGCAAAAGAAGGAAAGCCCGGGCCGGTTTGGCTGGAAATTCCCTTAGACATACAGGCAGCTGAAATCGACGAAAATAATTTAAAAGAATTTGAAGCGCCCAAAAAACAAGTATACGAAATTCCTTTTGAAAAAATTACAGAACAGCTTAACAAAGCAAAAAAGCCGCTGATGATTGTGGGAAACGGAATAAGATTGGCCGGCGCAATTCCTCAGTTATGGGAATTTATTGAAAAAACAAAAATCAATGTGGTTTCTGCAATGAGCGGAACAGATTTGGTTAATGACGACTATCCTTATTATTTGGGCGAGCAGGGGCTGTCTGGAGTGGAAACCGCCAATTACGCAGCTGACAACTGCGACTTATTATTGATAGCAGGAACAAGAATGCAAATCAGAAACACTTCTTTTGAATATAAAAAATTCGCTGAAAACGCCGTAAAAATAATGGTTGATATAGACCCGGCTGAATTTTCTAAAAAAACATTAAAAATTGATATTCCCATTATAGCTAATGCCAAAGATTTTTTAGAGGGGCTGTTAAAGCAGGATATTAAATTAAAAAGATGGGATGTAGAAAAAAAGTCTATTTCTTATGAAGTTAACGATAAATATATTGATATTTATCAGTTTTTGGAAGCTTTAAGCAACAAGTGCGATTATCCGGTTGTCACTGCAAACGGCATGGCAGCTGAAACCCCTCACCAAGCCTTAAAATTAAAAAAAGGCCAAAGGTTGATTACCAACACCGCTTTTGGAGAAATGGGTAAGGGCTTGCCAATGGCAATTGGCGCCTCTGTTGCCCTAAATAAAAAATCGGTAATATGTATAGAAGGTGATGGCTCTATTATGATGAATATGCAGGAACTTCAGACAATAATTTTTCACAAGCTCCCGATAAAAATATTTTTATTAAACAATGATGGATATTATTCCATAAGAAATACTCATTTGAAATTTTTTAACAAAATATTTGCCGCAGACGAAAATTCGGGAGTAGGGCTGCCTAACTGGAGCAAGTTAGCCCCTGCCTTTTCAATAAAATACGAATCAATAAAAGAAGAAAAAGATTTATATAAAATAAAAGACGTTTTAGATTTTTCAGGTCCTGTTTTTTGCGAGGTCTTTATTGACCCCTATCAAAAAAAGCTCCCCAAATGGGAAGCCGGCCTTTTAACAAAATTATTAAAAGAGCCATAAGTTTTTATTATTTTAGATATCACGATTTTCTACGATCGTAGAAAATCGTGACAGCTCGTTTTTTGAAATATTTTTGAATAAAAATAAAAAAATAAAATGATAAAAAATATTATTTTTGATTTTGACGGAACGCTGGTTGATTCCAGTCCGGGAATTGTTAAAACTTTCGGACAAATTGCAAAAGAATTAACAACAAACGAAATTACAGAACAGCAAATAACGCAATTAATTGGTTTGCCCTTGGCAAAGTTTTTAAGCATTCTTTTAAATACAGACGACCATGAAATAATTAACAAGGGCAGTGTTTTGTTTCGGGAATATTACAGCAAAGACGGAATCAATCATAATGTCGTTTACCCGGGAATTGAAGAGATGTTAATTTCTCTGAAAAATTTATCTTGCCGGCTTTTTATAGTAAGCAATAGAATAGAATTATTTTTGAAAAAAATATTAAAACAGCACGGCCTGGAAAAATATTTTGTTTTTGTGCGCGGCACAGACGGAACAGACGCGCAATCTAAAAAAGCAGATTATGTCAAAGACATTATTGCAAAATATCAATTAAATAAAGAAGAAACAATTATTGTCGGCGATACAGATGGAGATATTGCAGCCGGAAAAGAAAATTCTATTTATAGCGTCGGAATAACATGGGGATATGGGGCAGAAGCCGGTCTGATTAAAGCCAAAGCAGATATGATTTGCCGCGCGCCCCAAGAATTGCAACAATTTATTGAAAAAACATGAGAACAGAAAAAAATATCAGGAAAGAAATTTTAAATAAAGTTAAAGAGTTTTATAAATTCAGAAAAAAGGGGGAGGAAGTTTTTGTTGCCGGGAAAAGCCGAGTAAATTATGCCGGACGGGTTTACGATGAAAAAGAAATGATAAATTTGATTGATTCATCCTTGGATTTTTGGCTTACTTCAGGAAGATATGCCAAACAGTTTGAAAAAGAATTTGCCGGGTTTCTGGGCGTAAAATACTGTCTCTTAACCAATTCCGGCTCTTCGGCTAATCTTTTGGCAGTTTCTGCTTTGACTTCGCCCTTGCTTGGAAAAAAGCAATTGAGGTCCGGCGACGAAGTTATTACCACTGCCTGCGGTTTTCCCACTACCTTAAATCCAATTCTACAAAATAATTTAGCTCCGGTTTTTGTTGATATTGAATTAGGAAGTTATAATATAGATGTTTCTAAAATAGAAAAAGCCATTTCTAAAAAAACAAAAGCCATTTTTATCGCCCACACCTTGGGGAATCCGGCTGATTTAGATAAAATTTTAAAAATAGCAAAAAAATATAATCTATGGCTAATTGAAGACGCGTGTGACGCATTGGGTTCAAAATATAATAATAAATATATCGGTTCTTTCGGAGATATAAGCACCTTTAGTTTTTTTCCGGCTCATCATATTACAATGGGCGAGGGCGGGGCTGTTTTAACAAACAATCTATTGCTTAAAAAAATAGTCGCTTCTTTTCGCGACTGGGGCAGAGATTGCCGGTGTGAGCCCGGCAGTGACGATACTTGTAAAAAAAGATTTTTTTGGCAAATGGGAAAACTGCCAAAAGGGTATGACCATAAATATATTTATTCCCATATTGGCTATAATTTAAAAATCACCGATATGCAGGCGGCAATCGGGCTGGCTCAGCTTCAAAAATTACTCGGATTTATTGAAATGAGAAAAAATAATTTTAATGCAATTTATAAATTTTTTTCCGCCAAAGGTGGATCCGCTTCGGGCGGGAAAAAATACGAAAAATATTTTATTCTGCCAAAAACAGAAGAAAATTCAGAGCCGTCGTGGTTTGGCTTTTCGGTTTTAATAAAAGAAACAGCTCCATTTAAAAGAAGCGAAATTGTAAACTATCTTGAAGAAAACAAAATTAGCACCCGTATGCTTTTTGGCGGAAATCTGTTAAAACAGCCGGCTTATCAAAATGTAAAACACAGGATTGTTGGAAACTTAAAAAATACAGATTTAGTTATGGAAAACCTTTTTTGGATTGGCGTGTATCCCGGCATAACAAAAGAAAAGTTAAATTATATGACAGCCGTTTTAGGCGATTTTTTAAAAAAATATGATAGATAAAGAAAATAGTAAAATTTTATTGAGCGTCGCTATTTTAACTTACAACAGGGCCCAATGTTTGGAAAATCTTTTAGAAAGCGTTATGCCCCAGGCGGAAAAACTTAAAAAAGAAGTTGAAATATGCATTTCAAACAACAATTCACAAGATAATACAGAAGAAGTTATAAATAGGTTTAAAGAAAAATACCCCGGACTTATAAATTACAATAAAAATAAAGAAAATTTGGGTTTTGACAGAAATTTTCTTTTAGCCGCAGAAATGTCAAAAGGGGATTTTGTGTGGACTTTTGGCGACGACGATTTAATGGCAGAAAACGCTTTAAACGAAATTATTGATTTTATTAAAAAAAATAGAAAAGAAGAAATAGGAATGATTTTTTCAAAAACAGAGTCTTATTTTATAAACAAAGGAACCGGGCAAAAAATAATCCATAGCGCAGGTGTGGATAAAAATAAGCCGGAAATTTTTAAAATAGATAAAGAAGATATTATTTCAATGTCTTTTCCGGAGGTCTCTTTTATATCGTCATTAATTTTTAATAATAAATTTCTTAAAGGGTTTTTTAAAGAAGACAGAGAAATAATTGAAAAAGCAGCCGGTAACCTTCATATTCATATGACATTAATAGTTTTAATGTTTTTAAAGTATCCCAATATCAACGGTTTTTTTATGAATAAACGGCCATTAATCTGCCAGGAGATATATTTATACAAATCGCTTATTGAAAACAAATTTGCAGTGCATTATAAAGAGCAAAAAGTATTAGACAGTTTTTTATTATCTTGCAAGTATATGAATGGCAGATACGATTATTTAATAATTAAAAGAGATAAAAAATTGAAGCAGGAATTTATTATAGATATGATAACAATGAGAGCTTTTAAAAGATTTGAGTATATTTCTTTTTTTGGCTGTTTAAAATTATTTTTCAAGAAAACAATATTTATAGACGCTTTATTATTTTCTTTTATTTTTTTGATTCTTTTTTTAATTCCGCCGATAGTCTTGACCTCTTTGTATAAAATTTTATTAATAATCAAATACGGAAAAAAATGGAGATTTAAATGGAATATTGCAAGCTATATGTCTTCTTTCCCAGCTAAAGTTGTTTAATTTTAACAGGTAAAAGATAAAAGTATTAACATGTCTTCATATCAAAAATTTACAAAAAATGTTTTTATTATAGGGGCTACTTATGTTATGGGAGCTTTATCGGGAATGATTTTGTTGCCCGTAATTACAAAGATTTTGGGGCCAAAAGACTATGGGGTGTGGGTTCAGCTTAAAGGAACAATTAATTTAATAATTCCCTTTATTCTTTTGGGCCTACCCTCTGCCATAGTGAGGTTTCTGGCTGTTGAAAAAGACAAAAAACAGATTCGGGAAGGAGTTTATTCTGTTTTGTTTCTGGTATTTTTTATTTCTTTAATCGTTTCCCTGTTTTTGGTATTTTTTGCAGGATCTGTTGCAAGTTTTTTTCAAACAAGCCCCCTTTTGGTTAAAATTCTTTCTTTGGTTATTATTTTAGAATGCTTGAACCTGGTGATAACAGACGCATTAGTGGCATTTCAGGAGCTTAAAAAATATTCCTTGCTTTCTATTTTTCAAACAGTGGGAGAAATATTATTGATTATCGGATTTGTTTTTTTGGGATACGGGCTATTTGGGGCGGTTTTGTCGCTTGTGTTTATACGGCTGATTGTTTTTTCTATTTTGTTTATTTATATTTTCAGAAGAATAGGAATAAAAATTCCAAATTTTTTCCCAATTAAAAAATATCTTGCTTTTAGCTTGCCAACCTTGGGGGCAATTGTTTCTTATTGGGTGATTGCCTCTTCAGACAGGTATTTAATCAACCTGTTTATGGGAGTAATTTTTGTAGGATATTACGCGCCAGCTTATGCTATAGGCAGTATTTTAAACTTTTTTATTTATCCTCTTACCTTTGCGCTAAGCGCGGTATTGCCTAAATTGTTTGATGAAAAGAGAATAGACGAAACAAAAAACTTTTTAAAATATTCCGTAAAATATTTTTTATTGATAACTATTCCGGCGGCATTCGGCCTGTCTGTTTTATCTCGCCAGTTGCTTTCAATTTTTTCCACCAAAGAAATTGCCGATAATGCCTATTTTGTCACTCCGTTTATAGCATTGAGCATTTTATTGTACGGGCTTTCTAATTTTTTCGGCAACAATTTGGTTCTTGCCAAAAAAACAAAAATTTTAGGATTCATATGGGCTGTAGCCGCAGCCATAAACCTTGTGTTAAATATTGTATTTATTCCTATGTTTGGAATTTTAGCAGCGGCTATTACCACTTTTTTAGCCTATCTTGTTTCTTTCCTTTTAATCCGCCACTTTGCCCTGAAAGAATTTAAATTTGAAATCGACCGGCAGTTTATCGTAAAAAGCGTTATTGCCTCAATTATTATGGTTTTGTTTATATTGTGGTTTGATCCTATAGGGTTTTCAAAAACCATGCAGGCCATTTTAATATCGGTTGTTATTTATGGAATTTTAATATTATTATTTAAAGGAATCAATAAAAAAGAAATTTATTTTTTTATTAATTCATCTAAAAAAATATGAACCCCGTTAGAAATTACGGGGCAAAAAATAATATTTTTATTAATTATGACTAAAACAATAAATCAAAAACAAAAAATTTCTAACGGGGTGAAATGGCTAATTTTGGTGAGCGACGCGCCTTTTTTGACGGAATTTCTGGGAAAATTCGCTCAAGAGCTGGTAAAACAGGGGGAAGATTGCTTGGTGGTTTTCAACAGTAAAATAGCTGAATACAAAAGAAAGCAGTTTTTTCCCAAAGATGCAAAGTTTATTTCCAAAGTTGACTGGTGTGTTGAAAATTATAATCCAAACCAAAAAGAATTCAGCAATTTGTCTTGGAAAGAATTGTTTCCCATTTTTGACAGGTATAAGGCGCTGAATTTCAGCTATGAAAACTCTTTTTCAATGCTTTCTCAGGCATTTCAATTTTTTGAATTTATTTTCAAGACTGAGGCCGTAGATGTCGCGGTTTCCGAGCCCCCGGCAGATTTCTTCCATTTGATTGCCCGAAATTTTTGCAAAAAAGGCAATATTCTATACTTGGGATTTGGCAGTTCCCGTTTTAAAAACAGAATAGATGTTTATGACCAAGAATCAACTTGCTCAAATTACGAAAAAACTTTCAAAGAATTGAAAACCGCCGATTTGTCAAAAGAAGAAAAGGATTTTGCCAAAGATTTTACAAATAATTTTATAACCCACAAGCAATTGCCTTCATATATGAAATTTATCAAAACAGATTTCAGCCAGACTGAAATTGCCGGGCACTATATTAAAAAAGCCAAGGAATCTTATTCTCTTTTGCGTAAATATTCAAAAAACAGAAAGCGTTTTAAAGATTTTGACTACGAATCGGAAACCATATTCAAAAACAGCTTTTTTTCTCCTTTTAAAATGGAAAGAAGAAAGTTTAAAATCTTATCTGACAGAAAGTTTTTTGAAAGCTACAAAAAAAGCGAGAACTTTTTTCTTTTTCCTTTGCATTATCAATCCGAGGCCTCAACTTCTGTTTATGCCACTTATTACTGCGACCAATTAAATACCATAAATAATATTGCCTTTTCCCTTCCTTTCCCATACAAACTATATGTAAAAGAGCATCCGGCGGCTGTTGGTATGAGACAAAAAGATTATTACAAAAAGCTAAAAGAAATCCCCAATGTAGTTTTAATTTCACCTTATGAAAATGTACAAGAAATTGTTAAAGATTCTTCGGGTGTTATCACTCTGACCAGCACAGTCGGACTGGAAGCTGCGCTGTCGGGCAAGCTGGTGTATGTTTTAGGAAATGTATTTTATTCGTACCACCCTATGTGCAGAACCCCGAAAAACTTTGAAGAATTAAAAACCCAATTGGAAAACGACACGGCAAAAAGCCAAAACGAGCACGAGCAGGACGTTGCTAACTTGGAAGAAATTAATATTCGTTTTATTATTTCGTATTTTAGAAATACAATAGAGGGCTCCATTGCCGCTTCAAGTTTCGGGGAGGATATAAATAACTATGGTTTAATTTATCAGGCTTTAAAAGAAATAAAAAAATGATTACATTAAAAAATTACATTGAATATCAAAAAGAAGCGGTGGTTAGCAAAGAAATTTTAAAAACAGAAAACGGAACAATAACTATTTTTGCTTTTGACGTCGGCCAGGGATTGAGCGAACACACAACCCCACTTAACGCTTTTGTTCAAATTATAGAAGGCCAAGCCGATATTGTCATAGACAAAGTTTTACACATTGTTGCAGAGGGGCAGGCAATTGAATTTCCGGCAAACAAACCCCATTCTTTAAAAGCAACAAAACCATTTAAAATGGTTTTAACAATGATAAAATAAAAATTGACTGACCGGGTTTAGTATGGATTATAGAAAAGCAATTGATGTGTTAATTAAAATATTAAACATAAAATTATGGTAATACAGGAAAATCAGAAAATTTGCCCGGTTTGCCTTGAAGGGAAAGAACTTGGCTTTATCAGAGACTATAAGCTGAAAGAAGGGGATTTTTCTTTATATCAATGCAAAAAATGCCAAGCGCAGTTTTATGATCCCTTTTTAAAGATTAAAGGAAAAAACTACCAGGAAAAAAACAGCTATGAAATAAACGAGGCCATAAAGCCGAAAATTTTTCGCAAGTATCATAAAAAATTTTTAGAAAGGAATAAAAGCTTCAAACCAGGAGCCAATGTTTTGGATTTAGGATGTGGAACAGGGGAGTTTTTAAATGAGCTGAAAAAAAGAGGGTGCAATGTTTTTGGAGCCGATTTTGACCAAAACGCTGTTTTTTATGCTAAAAAATATTTTAACTTAAAAAATGTTTATGCCGAGCCCTTTGAAGAATTTTTCAACAGAAAAAATTTGCCGAAATTTGATTTTATTTTTATGTTTGAAGTTTTGCAGTATATAGACAATCCAAAAGATATTGCTGAAAAAATTAAACAGGCCATGGGGAATAAGGGAAAACTTGTTTTGTCTGCGCCTTCCAGAAAAAGGGCTCTGGCCAATATGGATATTTTTGACTATCCTTCGCGCTGTCTTACAAAATGGGACAAAGGATCTATTTTAAATTTGTTTTTAAAGCAAGGATTTAAAGCGTCTTATATTACATATGTGGAACAATTAAAAATTCTTATAGGGGCCATAAACAGCAAAGCAAGATTCGGATTGGTTTCAAAAGCGATAAATATGTCAAAAAAAAATAAATCGGGAAATTTTTTAAATATAAAGCTTGTTTATTTTTTAGGCCGGGCCAAAGGATTTATCATTGCTTTTATGCCAGCTGTTATTTTATGGATTTTCGGCAAGATAACCAAAAGAGAAAACGGCATTATATATGTAGAATTTGAAAAAAAGATATGAAGAAAAAAATTATTTTTTTTATACCCACCCTAAACGAAGGCGGGGGGGAAAGGGTGGTGTCGGAATTGTCTTTAAATTTGCCTGATTCCGTTGAAAGAATTATTCTTTTGTTTAAGAACGAAGTTTTTTATCCATATAAGGGAAAATTGATTTCTTTAAATATTCCGCTTTTTAATAATGTTTTTTTTCGCATTTATTATTTTTTTGTCGCTGTTTGGCGTTTTAAAAAAATAATAAAAAAAGAAAGTCCGGATTTGGTTATAAGCTTCGGGGCGCCGGCAAACATTATTAATGTTTTGTTTAATAAAAAAGCAATACTGAGAATTGACACCTTTTTGTCTTCTTTGCCGAGCAAAACATATAAAATATTGGCTAAAATTTTATTTAAAAAAGCGTTAAATATAATCTGCGTCTCTAAGGTGTCGGCTAAAGATTTAGCTGAAAATTTTAACGTAAAAAAAGAAAAAATTAAAGTGATTTATAATTTGATAGACACTAAAAAAATTAAAGAGCTGTCTTTAGCGCCAATTAAAGCCGATTTTGAAAAAATTTTTAATAATCCGGCAATAATTACCATAGGAAGGCTGGCAAACGGAAAAAATCATTTAAGGCTGGTTAAAATTTTTAAGGAAATAAAAAAAGACATAAAAAACGCAAAATTGGTAATTTTAGGAACAGGAAAATTAGAGCCGGAAATTAAGAAAGCCATTAAAGATTTTGGGCTTAAAGAAGACATTCATCTTTTGGGCTGGCAGAAAAACCCGTTTAATTTTTTGGCAAAAGCTAAATTATTCGTTTTGCCCTCTTCCCGCGAGGGTTTGCCTTGCTCAATTTTAGAAGCAATGGCGTGCGGGCTTCCGGTTATATCAGCAGATTGCAAGGCGGGTCCAAGAGAAATTTTAGCTCCAGACACCAGCATTGCAGAAGAAGCAGATAATATTGAATATGCAGAATTTGGCATTTTGACCCCGGTTTTTGAAAAAGAAAATAGCCAAGACGAAAATTATTTAACAAAGAACGAAGAAATTTTTAAAAAAGCTATTACAGAGGTTTTAATTAATAAAAATTTATCTGATAATTTGAATAAAAAATCTTTGCAAAGAGCAAACGATTTTGATATTATAAAAATTATTAAAGAATGGTCTTTTTTGTATGATAAATAAATTAAAAAACATAATTAAAAATAATGAAAGTTTGTATGATTTGCATAAAAAGATAAGATTTTATAAAAATATCTCTTTGAGAGATATTTTTGATTTTGAAAAATTACGGCTGTTTTTAAGGGTTTACCCGTATACAATGGTTGGCTGGCAGAGATTATCTAATGCATATGAGTTGGCAAAATTAATTGAAAAAGAAAAAACACAAGGGGCTTTTGTTGAGTGCGGGGTTTGGAAAGGAGGGTGCGCCGGCGTTATGGCTTTTGTTGCAAAAAAAGAAGGGGCTGGGAGAAAAATATGGCTGTTTGATTCTTTTGAAGGCCTGCCAGAGCCAACAGAAGAAGATGGAAAAATGGCTCAAGATTATGCAGAAAACAAATCAAGCGGAAAATTGGAAACAATTAATAAATGCGTAGGGCTGTTAGACGAAGTTAAAAAAATATTATTTGAAATATTAAAAATAAATCAAGAAAATGTATTTATTGAAAAGGGGTGGTTCCAGGATACCTTACCTTTGGCAAAAAATAAAATTGGCAAAATTTCTATTTTGCGATTAGATGGCGATTGGTATGAATCAACTAAATGCTGTTTAGAAAACTTATACGACAATGTTGTTGGCGGAGGATATATTATTATTGACGACTACAGTTATTGGGAGGGGGCGAAAAAAGCCTTAGATGAATTTTTTTTAAAAAGAAGCGCAAAACCCGATTTAATAAAAATAGACGAGGCCGGCATATACTTTAAAAAACCATGAAAAAACAGATTAATTTTAATTTTTTTTTAAAAACTATTGCATATTTGAGGTATTTGCCTGCCATTGTTTTTAAAATAAAAAATTGGCAGGAATTTTTATTAAGCTATGCCGGGCTTAAAAAAGGGGGAGGGGTTTTTGAATTTAGAAATGGTTTGAAAATAAAAACCAATGACGCCGTAAGCTCGGCCACCATTGCCGTAATTTTTATCAAAAAAGATTACGGAGAGGTAAGAGATAGTTCTTTAATAATTGATATAGGGGCAAATATAGGCGTTTATTCGCTGTTTGCCAGCCAATCAAAAAACACAATTGTTTATGCTTTAGAGCCAATGCCCGACAATTATAATTTGCTAAAAGAAAATATTGAATTAAACAAGTTAGAAAAAGTTGTTATTCCGTTTAACCTGGCGGTAGGGGCGAAAGAAGAAAAGAGAAAGCTTTTTTTAGGGGAGTCTCCGTTTCCTTCTTTTCTTCCCATAAGCAGTTCGCCGTTTAACGCTTCATACGGCGACCAGCAAAAAGAACAATCACAAAAATACATTGAAATAAACTGCATATCCCTAAAAGATGTTTTTGATAAAAATAACATAGAAAAATGCGATATTTTAAAAATGGACTGCGAAGGCGCAGAATATGAAATTTTGTATAATTTGCCCGATGAATATTTCAAGAAAATAAAAGAAATCAGAATGGAATACCACAACCATTTATCAAATGAAAAAAATAACGCAGAATATTTAATTAAGTTTTTAAAGCAAAAAGGATTTATAATAAAAAAATTTAAAAAATCCTCTAACCACCAAGGTGACCTCTGGCTGAAGCGACAGGAAATATAAATTTTTTTAAAAAAATTATAAAAAACAGCAGAAAAGATGCTGCTGTTTTATTTTTTTATAATCTTGATAAATGGCAAAATTAGTGATATGCTTAAAGAAATTATGAGAGGTTTTTCAGTATTTTTTAATTTATGGAAGAGAAAGAAATAAAAAATATTTGCGTGATGGGGATGGGGTTTATTGGCACCACCTTGGCTGTTGTTTTAGCAGAAGCCGGTTTTTTGGTTTTTGGCATTGAAAAAGACAAGGAAAAATTAGAGAAGTTGAAACAGGCAAAGCCCCACTTTCATGAAAACGGGTTGCCTGAAGCCTTGGCTGACCAGCTTTTAAAAAACCTTTTTTTATTTGACAAAATACCCCAAGATAAAAAAATTGACGCTTTTGTTATTTCGGTTGCCACGCCTGTTGACCAAAAAACAAAACAGCCCAATTTAGAATATGTGAAACAGGCGGTAAACGATTTGCTGCCACATTTAAAAAATGGCCAGCTCGTTATTTTAAGAAGCACGGTTCCCGTTGGAACATCCAGAAAAGTGGTTTTACCTATGCTTCAAGAAAAATGCCAAAATGTTTATTTAAGCTTTTGCCCAGAAAGAACCGTAGAGGGCAAAGCTTTGGAAGAATTAAAAACTTTGCCTCAAATTATAGGCGGGTTTAACGAAGAATCGTCAGAGTTTTCAGCCCAGATTTTTTCCCAGATTACTCCGGCCATAGTAAAAACCGGCTCTTTGGAATCAGCAGAAATAATAAAACTGATAAACAACAGCTATAGGGATTTTAATTTTGCTTTTGCCAATCAGGTGGCCTTAATTTGCAAAACCCTCGGATTAGACGCAAAAGAAGTAGTTGAGTCAGCCAACTTTGGCTATAAAAGGAGCAATGTTTTGCATCCTGGATTTGTAGCTTCGGGAAAAGCGGGGTTTGTGGGAGGGTTTTGCCTAGAAAAAGACCCCTATATATTAATTAATTCGTCCGGCCTGAACGGAGGGTTAATTAAGGCAGTAAGAGAAATAAACGAAGGCCTGCCAGAAAATGTTTTTAAAATAGTTATAGACCACTTAAAAGAAAAAAACATACCCATAGAAGAATCTAAAATATTTATTTCCGGATTTGCTTTCAAGGGTCATCCGGAAACAGATGATATGAGAGGTTCTCCGGCTTTGCAGCTTTTAGAATTTTTTAAAAAAAACCAGATTAAAAATTTATGCGGACACGACTTTATTGTGAAACCGGAAGAAATTGAAAAATTGGGCGTGGCTTTCTGCCCCATAGAGGAAGCCTTTGAAACAGCAGATGTTTTAATATTTATGAATAATCACAAAAAATACAACGACATTGCAATTGGCAGCTTGGCTGTAAAAATGAAAAAAGACGCGATGATATTTGACGGCTGGCAAATGTTTTCAGATAAATTAAAAAATATTGATATAAATTATGAATCAATCGGATACAAGAAAAAAAATAGGGTGGATTGAGATTTTTTTTAAAAGATACGGCGGAGTGATTCATAGAGAGTATGCAAGAAACGCCCTGGCAGAGATTTTTGACGTAGAATTATTGAATCTGGAAGCGAGGCGTTTTAAAAAATTCAGGTATTTAAAGTTTTTTGAATCGTTTTTTTATCTTTTGGCCATGAAAGGAGAAAAAGATTTATGGGTGAGGGGATTTTTTGAAACTGTTTTTATGAGGACCAAAAGAACAAAAGGGAAAAATTTGGTTTGGATACACCACCTTGATTTTTCCGGCTATTCTTTGGTTTCTAGGCCATTTTTAAATTTTTTAAACAGGTTTTTCTTTTTTAGCAACCTTAAAAAAGCCGATTATATTGTTACAATATCTGAATATTGGAGAAAATATTTTTCTGACAAGGGTTATAAAAATGTTTATAAAATATACGGAGGGTTTGAGCTGGAAAAATATAATATTTCAGAACAAGAGGTTTTTTTGTTTAAAAAAGAGCATAAGTTAGAAGGAAAACCCATAATATATTTGGGGAACTGCCAAAAAGGTAAAGGAGTGGTTGAGTCATACGAGGCCTTAAAGAACATAAACGCATATTTGGTTACTTCGGGCGAACAAAAAGTAAAAATTCCGGCTTTAAATTTTAATTTAGATTATAAAGGATATTTAAAACTGCTTAAAGCGTCTTCAATTGTTTTAACTATGTCAAAATTTAAAGAGGGCTGGTGCAGGACGGCCCATGAAGCAATGCTGTTGAGAACTCCGGTGATTGGGTCTGGGTCCGGGGGAATGAAAGAATTATTAGAGGGCGGAGAGCAGATAGTTTGCGAAGATTTTAAAGATTTAAGAAAAAAAGCGGAATATTTATTAAGCGACCAAGATGCAAGAAAAAAAATAGGGGAAGCAGGATATAGGTTTGCTGAAAATTTTTCCATAAAAAAGACGCAAAAAAACTGGCAGAATCTTATAGGTTTACTGCTTAACTAAAAATGGATTATTTAAAAACGGCGAAACATTTATTTCATATATTTTTGATAAATCCGAATTTTTTTTTAAAAAGAGTTTTTTTTGAAATAGCGGCCGCTATTTCGCCTTTTCCAGAGCAACCCGTTTTCAAAAATATAAACGGAGTGATGATTAACTTTGATTTTAAAGATGAAGACAAAGCTAGAAAAATGTATTTTGGAACTTTTCAGCCGGCGATTGCTGATATTTTAAAAAAATATTTAAAAAAGGGCGATACTTTTATTGACGCCGGGGCGAATGTTGGTTATTTTACGGCAGTGGCGGCCGGATTAGTCGGACAATCGGGACAGGTTCACAGTTTTGAGCCGGTGCAAGAATATTTTCAAAAATTAAAAAATCTTAAAGATAAAAACAGCCGGTATAAAATAACAACAAATCAGCTTGCCCTGGGAGACAAAGAAAAAACAGAAAAAATTTATATCGGAGGCCCCTCCCATATCGGAGACAATACTTTTTTTCTTGATTTTTTAGAGGGCATAAGCGAAGTAAAAAGCGCAGAGGTTAAAGTTGTCCGCCTTGATAAATATATTAAAGATAATGACCTTTGCAATATAAAATTAATAAAAATAGATGTGGAAGGTTTTGAGTTCCCTTTGCTTTTAGGGATGGAAGAATATTTTTTAGAGTGTTCTAAAACAGGAAATTACCCTAAAATTATATGCGAAATATGCCCCAAGGCCTATTCTTATTTAGGCAAAAAATTAGAAGACCTTTTTGATTATATGAAAAATTTTTCATACGAGCCGTTTGAAACTATAAATGAAAACATAGGGGTTAATATAAATAAATTAAAAGAAAGAGACGTGGCAGATGTGCTTTTTAAACCCGCAGGCAATTAAATTATGGACATTATAAAAAATATAATTAATTCCAGCCAAAAATATCAAAAATTTATAATATTTGGCGCCTTATTCTTGGCGGCGGTTTCTTTCTTTGATAAAATACTGTTTACGGCATTTATATTTATCGCTTTTTTAACAGCCATTTCGTTTTCTTTTATTAAAAAAAATAATGTTTTGAGCAGACTTTTTTTAATTGCTTTTTTAATCCATATATCAGTTGTTTTTTTTATATATTATGCCCATTTTGAACCCTTTGGCGGGGCCGGAGATTATATAGAGTATAATCTCGTGGCTCAAAAATTGGCAGAAAGAATTCATCAGGGAAACTTTTCTTTAAAGGGAATAGAATTAAGCCACAATTTCCCTGTTTTTATAGGATATATTTATGCCTTTTCATACAGTAATATGCTTTTGGGCCAGATTTTCAACGCCTGGATTGTCGCTATCTCGGTTATTTTTGTTTATTTGATAGTTGTGGAAATAGGGGGTTCTGAAAAACAGGGTTTTATTGCAGGATTGGTTGCTAATTTTTATCCGAGTTTGCTTTTTTTTGGAAGCTTGTTATTGAAAGACGCCCTGGTTGTTTTGCTGTCTTTAATCGCGTTGTTTTTTATTTTAAAAATTATTAAAAACTTTTCTTTTGGGAGGTTTTTAATTTTTTATTTGAGTTTAGGCAGTTTAATTCACTTTCGCATTTATATTGGATACGCCGTCCTTTTGACGTTTATTATTTGCTGGATGATGTTTTCAAATTTAAAATTGAAAAAGAGAATAATTTATTTTATTATAATAATTCCTTTTCTCGGTTTTTTACCGCAGATTTTTGCCGGCCAATCATATTTTGCAATTAGTTTTTTAAACAGATATCTTAGCAAAGAAACAATTACTTATTATAGAGAAACTGTTTATGCGCCTCCTCCACCCTCTCAGCCAACTCCACTCTCTCAGCCAACTCCACCCTCCCAGCCAACTCCACCCTCCCAGCCAACTCCACCCTCCCAGCCAACTAAATTTTCATCAAAAGGCAGGGGCTCTTCAACGCTGATAAAAACAGGCTTTGAAAACCCTTTTACATTTTTAAAAAACACTTTATTATCTTTTACTCATGCCTTTTTCGGCCCGTTTTTTTGGCAAATAAAACAACCTAAATACATTTTTGTTTTTATAGAAACAATATCATGGTATTTTTTATTATTTTTTATAATGAAGGGAATAATAAAAAATATCAGAAAACAATATAAATATTTTTTACCGTTAATTATTTTCAGTATTTTTGTTTTTGGAATATTGGCTGTTTTTATAACTAATTTTGGCATAATAGCCAGAATAAGAATGCCGGCCTTCTTAGCCTTGCTGTGTTTGTTTCCGTTTGGATTTAAAAAAATAAATGATATTAAAATTCCATTTTTAGAAAAGTATTTTTTAAAAAAAATATGAAATGTTTAGTAACCGGCGGAGCAGGGTTTATTGGCAGTCACCTTGTTGACAAATTAATAGAAAAAAAATACAAGGTTGTTGTTGTTGATGATCTTTCTGCCGGAAAAAAAGAAAATTTAAATCAAAAAGCAGTTTTTTATAAAGTAGATATCTGCGACTTTGAAAAAATAAAGCCCCTTTTTAAAGGAGTTGATTTTGTTTTTCATTTGGCGGCTATTCCCAAGGTTTCTTCTTCTGTTGAAGACCCGGCAGGAACGTCAAAGATAAATATTTTAGGGACAATAAATGTTTTTAAAGCAGCCCTAGACAACGGCGTAAAGAGAGTTGTTTTTGCTTCTTCTTCGGCTGTGTACGGCAACCAAAAGAAACTGCCCTTGAAAGAAGATTTGAAGCTAAATCCTTTAAGTCCTTACGGATTGCAAAAATTAACAGGAGAGCAGTTTGCAAAATTATTTACAGACCTTTATAAACTGCCCGTAGTATCTTTAAGATATTTTAATGTATACGGCCCAAGGATTGATTTTAATTCTGACTATAGCCTTGTAATAGGAAAATTTTTGCGCCAAAAAGCCCAAAAAAAACCTCTTACAATTTTTGGTTTAGGCAACCAAACCAGGGCATTTTGTTATGTTGCAGATGTGGTTTCAGCCAACATCAAGGCAGCTGAAAGCAAAAAATTAAAAGGTGGAGAAATAATCAATATAGGCCAGAAAAAATCTTTTTCAATCAATTATTTAAGCCGGTTGGTTGGCGGTAAAGTCCAACATCTTCAAGAAAGAGCCGGAGACCTTGTTTATTCTTTATCAGATATTTCTTTAGCTAAAAAACTTTTGAAATGGGAGCCGAAGTACAGTTTAAAGCAGGGATTAGAAGAAACAAAAAAATGGTTTAACACTCACAAACAATAAAGTATGAATTTTTTTGAATTATTTTCAAAATACCAAAAACCTATAATATGGGGGGCCCTGTCTTTGGCGCTGATTGCCTTTTTTGACCAGGCGCTGGCAGTTGGTATTTTTTTGCTGACATTTTTTGTTGTAATAACCGTTGCAACGGCCATTAAAGTTGGCATTAAAGAAAAAGAATTTTATGCGCTTTTTTTAATTGTTATTTCAATTCATTTGCTGGCTGTGATGTTTATTTATTTTTACAATTTTTATCCTTTTGGAGGAGGGGAGGGCGACCAGTTTTATTATCATAAAACAGCCGTTGAATTGTCTGAAAGATTCAGGCAGGGAAATTTTTCCATAAAAGGATTTGACGAAAATTATCCTTATTATTATGTGTCCCACTCTTATCCGGTTATAATAGGGGCCTTATATGCAATAACCGCTCCCCAAATAATTATAGGGCAGATATTAAATGTTTGGATTGTCGCCCTTTCATTATTATTTTTATATTTGATAGTTGTTGAAATTTCCGGCTCTGTAAAAAAGGCTTTTTTAATTGGGATGATAGCTAATACATATCCGAGCTATATTTATTTTGGGAGTCTTTTAATAAGAGACGCCATAATTGTTTTTTTGTCCTTATTTTTATTGCTGATGATTATAAGGCTTATTAAAAAGTTCTCTCGGAAAAATTTCATTTTTCTTTTTATAATTCTCGGATTTTTAACGCATTTTCGTTTTTATGTCGGTTTTATTGGATTTTTAACTATTATTTTTTCTTTATTGTTTTCTTTTTCATTAAATTTAAAAAAGAAGCTTATTTTTATAATTACAGCCATTATTTTTCTAGCTGTTATTCCGCAGTTATTTGCCGGGCAGGGGTGGTTTGGCATTGATTTTTTCAATAAATTTATTAATCAGGAAACTATCACCTCATTAAGAGAAAAAGAATATAAAAAAAATACTGTCAGCGACAGCCTTGCTTTGCCCGGGTCTGATGTGGTGGTGGAAACAGGTTTTGGAAATCCTGCTCTGTTTTTAAAAAATTCTTTGAAATCTTTTGCCTATATTTCGCTGGGGCCTTTGCCTTGGCAGATAAAATATTTCCGTCAGCTTTTTGCTTTGGCCGAAACCTTTCTCTGGTATTTTTCACTCTTTTTTATTCTCAGGGGTATTTTAAAATCATTTAAAAAATATAAAATTATTCTTCCCCTGGTTTTTTTCAGCATTGTGACATTTTTGGCGATAAGTTTGTTTACAAGCAATTTTGGCACATATATGAGAATAAGAATGCCGGCTTTTTTGGCTCTTTTGGCGCTGGCGGATTTCAATTTTAATAATAATATTTTTTGGCCGTCCTTTTTTCAAAGATTAAAAAAATCAGCAATTATAAAAAAAATTGGAGAATTATCGGTTAAGGTTTATGAAAAAATAATGAGAGAGAAAATGACTCCGAATGTTTATGCTTTTTTAAAAAATCTCAGGTACACGATTTTTGGCTACAGCTTTGCGGCTTTTTGCGTTTTTGCTTTTGAAATAATGGCCGGGAGGATATTGGGAGCGGAAAATTACGGAAAATATGTTTTAAGCTCTATTATTGCTTTGTTTTTGTCGCTCTTGACAACCATAGGAACAACAATAGCCGTCATAAAATATATTGCCCGAGAGAAAAATGGGTCGGTTCATAAAAAAATTATCACATCAGCCTATTTAATCGTGTTTTTTTTGATTTTTTTTGTAAGCTTTTTACTTTTTACTTTTTCGTCTTTTATATCTAAATTATTTTTTGTTCCTTTGGATATTTTTTACTTAGCTATTTTATTTGCCGCCTGTTTTTCACTTTACAGCCTGGCAGCCGACATTCTTCGCGGGCTTTCTGAAATAAAAAAGCTGTCCTTTCTTAGAATGGCATACGGAGTTTTGATTATTTTATTTTTTATTGTCTTTTCTGCGGCAGGAAACGTTTCTTTCAAAACAGCCGTATATGTCATAAGTATTTCTTATTTTATTGTATTTTTAGCTGTTACAAAAAATTTGCAAAGTTACATATCTTTTAAAATAGACAAACAGTGGGTAAAAAAACTTTTAAAGTACGGAATATATGCCATGGTGGGCGGGCCTTTATTCACTTTTTTACCAAGGATAGGGCAGATATTTGTGAATAAATACCTGACAGTTTCAGACGTGGGCATTTACAACGCATATTATCTTTCCTCTGTAAGCGTTATGGTGTTTTTTTATACGACGTTTGTAGTGGTGTTTTTTCCGACAGCTTCAAAATATAAAGAAAAAGGGCCGATTCTTAGAAAAATAAAAAAAATAATCCCTACTTTATTTTTAACAGGAACGCCTTTTTTATTTTTAACCCAATTAATTATTTTAAAACTTTACGGACGAGAATACCCTATTGATTATTTTTTAATGTTTTTATTTGCGGTTTCCGGAATTTTAATTTCAATATACGGGGTAATGGGCTGGCTTTTTTACTCAAAAAATATTTCCGGAGCCAAGCTTATTACAGGCTTAACAATTCTTGTGGCGGTTGCAAGCGTTCTTTTTAATATTTTTCTGATACCGTTATTTTCTTTGCAAGGAGCAGTTTTGGCGATTATCTTTGCATACGTTATCGGAATAGCTTTTTTGTTCCTATTTGAAAAAAAACTTACAAGCGACGAAACAGCTGAAAAATATTCTGAAAAAATTAAAATCTGCTATGTGGCTTCTGTTGATACGACTTTTAAGTTTATATTGTTTAATCATCTTAAATTTTTAAAAAACGAAGGATATAATGTTTATGCAGTTTGTTCTGACGGAAAATGGGTTGAGGAAATTGAAAAAGAGGGGATAAAAGTGAAAACCATAAGAATAAAAAGGAAAATAAGCCCCTTTTCAGATGCGATTGCTTTTTGGAAACTGTTTTTTTATTTCAAAAAAGAAAAATTTCATATTGTTCATACCCATACCTTAAAGCCTGCCTTTTGGGCGCAGATGGCGGCCAGGGCAGCTAAGGTTCCCATTGTTGTGAGCACCATGCACGGATTTGACTTTGGCAAGGAGTCTTCGTTTTTGAAGACTAATTTTTTCCTTTTTTTGGAAAAAATTGCGGCCAGACAATCAGATATTATTTTTTCTGTCAGTAAAAAAATTATTGAGGATTCTGTTAAAATCGGCATTTGCAAAAGAGATTCAATAAAATATTTAGGTGACGGAGTTGACCTTTCCAGGTTTGACCCCGCCAGGTTTTCAGAAGAATTTGTTGCCAAAAAAAAGAAAGAACTGGGGATTGGCAATTCAAAAAAAGTTATCGGTATTGTAGCCAGATTGGTTGAAGAAAAAGGATATCTGGATTTATTCTCGGCGCTTGATATGGTTCTTAAAAAATTTCCGGAAACTTTATTGCTGGTGATAGGACAGGAAGAGCCGGAAAAAAAAGATGCCGTTAAAAAAGATATTTTTAAAAAATACAGGATAGAAAATAACGTAATATATTTGGGAGAAAGAACAGATATGGAAGAAATTTATCCCTTAATGGATGTTTTTGTTTTGCCTTCGCATAGAGAGGGATTGGGTGTTGCGACAATAGAGGCCTCGGCAATGGAAAAACCAGCGATAGTCACTAATACCGGAGGATGTCCTGAAACGGTTGATGATGGGAAAACGGGTATTTTGGTTCCTGTAAAAAATCCCGTTAAATTAGCAGAAGCCATAATTTATATTTTTGAAAACCCAGAAAAAGTAAAAGAAATGGGCAAGGCAGGAAGAGAAAAAATTATTAAAGAATTTGACGAACAGCTGGTTTTTGACAGAATTAATAAAGAATATCAGAACTTTATAGAAAAGAAATTAAAAAAAGAAAACAATGAATAATATGCAAATAATTTTAAAAAGAATTTTCGATTTTATAGTTTCTTTAACAGTTATTATTCTGCTTTTTCCTTTGTTTTTAATAACAGTTGTTTTGATAAAAATTGACTCTCATGGCCCGATTTTTTTCATTCATGAAAGAGCAGGAAAGAATGGCAAGCCATTTTATCCTCTTAAATTTAGAACCATGGAAGAAGGGTCTATTGAAAAGGGGCTTGGTTATAATGTTTCTGAAAAAGATGAAAGAATCACAAGAACGGGAAAATTTTTAAGAAAATGGGGCATAGACGAATTTCCTCAGCTTATAAATGTTTTAAAAGGGGAAATGAGTTTAGTCGGGCCTCGACCTGCTTTTTTGCATCACATAAAGAAATACAGCGATTTCCAGAAAAAAAGGCTTTTAATGAAGCCCGGTATCGTGGGATGGGCATTGATCCACGGCAGAAACTCTTTGTCTTGGGAAGAAAGGATAAAGCACGATGTTTTTTATGTTGAAAATTGGTCTTTCTGGCTGGACATTAAAATTATATTTAAATCATTTTATTTGATTTTAATAAAACAGGAAGGGGTTTATGGCAAAGGCGGGGTAAACGACCCGTTTGATTGAAAAAATATCTAAAAAGTAATAATGTTAATTAAATATGATTACAACTATATTTTTTGATCTAGACGGCACGCTTTATCCAGAAGAGGAATTTGTAATAAGCGGATTTTTTGCGGTTTCAGAATATATTTCAAAAAAATATAAAATCAGCCGCGGCAAGGTTTTTGGCATTTTGGCTGATGATTTTAAAAAAGGGCTTCGCAAAAAAAACTTTAATGTTTTGTTAAAAAAACTCGGCCTTAAAAAAGAAACCGTTGAAAAATTAATAAAAATTTACAGAAGCCATTATCCTAAAGAAATTTCACTTTATCCCGATGCCTCAAAAACTTTAAAAGCCCTTAATGAAAATTTTAAATTAGGATTGATTACCAATGGTTATAAAAACTCGCAGGCAAATAAAATTTCATCTTTAAAAATTAAAAAATATTTTAAGGCTATATTTATTGCCACAGAGTTTGAAGACGATAATTGGAAAAAGAGCGTTGTTTCTTTTAATATTTTGCTGAAAAAATTAAAAAGCAAGCCAGAAGAAACAGCATATGTGGGAGATAACCCCAAAAGAGATTTTATGGGGGCTAAAAAGATGGGTATTTTATCTATAAGAATAAAAAGGAAGGGGGGCGATTGCTTTAATATTTTGTCAGGCAAAAAAAATAAGGCAGATTATAATATTTCAAGCCTGCAAAGCGTAGAAAAAATTATAAAAAAAAATGAAAAATAATATTTTAATTGCGCCAGGGGGGTCGGGAATGGCAATATCTGCCATAAAGGCGTTAAAACAGGACAAAAATATCCGCATTGTTTCGATCGATTCAGATAAGCTGTCGCCAGGTTTGTATCTTTCTCATAAGGGATATATTGTGCCCGCCTTTGAAGACAATAAATTTATTCCAGCCATTGAAAAAATAATCAAAAAAGAAAAAATAAATTTAATAATTCCCGCCTTAGATACGATTTTATTAAGATTTTCAGAGCTAAAATTATTTTTTAAAGAAAAGGGAGCAGACGTATTGGTATCAGAGCAAGAAACAATAAAAATTACCCGCGACAAATGGAAAACTTACAACAAACTAAAAGATATCATTCCATTTCCTAAGTCGTTTATAGAAAAAGACAAAACAGATGCTATGTTTCCCCTTTTTATAAAACCGAGAGAGGGGTCCGGCTCGCAAAATGTTTATAAGGTTGATTCAAAGGAAGATATGGATTTTTATTATAAAAAAATTAAAAATCCGATTATTCAGGAATATTTAAGCGGGAAAGAGCATACCGTTGACTGTCTGGCAGATAATAAAAATAAGCTTGTTTTAATAATATGCCGGGAAAGAATTGAAACAAAAGCCGGCATTTCAACAAAGGGCAAAATAGTTAAAAATAAAAAAATTGAAGACATGGCTGTTAAAATTTCAGAGAGTTTAAAATTTTACGGACCTTTCTTTTTCCAGACAAAAGAAGACAGAAACAGAAACCCGAAACTAACGGAAATTAATGCCAGAATATCTGGAACGATGTCTTTGTCCAGTTTTGCCGGGCCAAATATCCATATTTTATCCGCAAAAATAAGCAGGGGGGAAAAAATAAAAAAAACAAAAATAAAATACGGAACATATGTTACAAGATATTTAGAGGATATTTATTTGACAGAGCAAAAAATAAAAAAAATTCATGAAATATAAAATTCCGCTTTCTAGGCCGGATATAAAAGAAAAAGACATAAAAGAAGTAATAAAGGTTTTAAAAACCCCATATTTAAGTTTGGGAAAAAAGTATTTGGAATTTGAAAAAATAATAGCTGGGTATGCGGGCGTAAAATATGCGGTGGCTGTAAATTCGGGAACCAGCGGACTGCACCTTATTATAAAAGCATTAGGCATTAGCGAGGGCGACAAAGTTATTACCACTCCTTTTTCATTTATTGCCTCTTCAAACTGTATTTTATATGAAAGAGCCAAGCCGGTTTTTACTGACATAGACGAAAAAACTTTTAATATTGATGTTTCAAAAATTGAAGAAAAAATTACCGGAAAAACTAAGGCGATTTTAGCGGTAGATGTTTTTTCACAGCCGGCAGACTGGCAGAAATTGGAAAAGACAGCTAAAAAACATAAACTTTTTTTAATTGAAGATTCGGCCGAAGCGCTGGGTTCTGATTATAAAAATAAAAAATGCGGAAGCTTTGGAGACGCCGCGGTTTTTGCTTTTTTTCCGAACAAGCAAATTACTACGGGCGAGGGAGGGGTTGTTTTAACCAATAATAAAAATATTTATGAATTGTGCCGCAGTATGGCAAATCAGGGCAGAAAATTAGAAAACGGAAAATGGTTAGAACACATCCGGCTTGGCTATAATTATCGTTTAGATGAAATGAGTTGCGCCTTGGGAATTTCTCAAATGAAACATTTGGGGGAAATTTTGAAAAAAAGAGCAAGGGTGGCTGAATTATATAATAGAAAATTAAAAAATATAAAAGAATTAGAAATTCCTTATATAAAACAGGGAAACAAAATCAGCTGGTTTGTTTATGTGGTAAAATTATCAGAAAACTTGGCAGGAGAGAAAAGAGATAAAATTATAAAAAAAATGGCAGAAAAAGGAATACAATGCTCAAACTATTTTCAGCCCATTCATTTACAGCCGTTTTACAGAAAAGAGTTTCTATATAAAAATGGCGATTTTCCGGTTGCGGAAAATATCAGCAAAAGAACCCTGGCCTTGCCCTTTTTTAATAATTTAACAGAAAAAGAAATAGATTTTGTCGTTAAAAATTTAAAAGAAATAATTAAAAATGCTTAAATTTATTTTTAGAAAAACGGCGCTGACTAAAACCATATTTTTTGCAACGGGTGATGTTTTTTTGATATCTTTAGCTGTGTGGCTGTCTTTTTTAACAAGGTTTGACGCCAAAATACCTTCTCAGTATTTTCCTTTTATTTTTAGAATGATTATTTTGGCAATAGTTTTTACCGTTCCGACATTTTATTTCCAAAAGCTTTATTCTTTTTCCTGGTCTTACGTGTCGGCGTCAGAGGCGATTTATTTATTTCGGGCTACAACCATTTCTTTTTTGTTTTTAGGAATTGCCATTTATATATCTGATTATTTCCCGCATTTTATCAATTTTCCCAGGGCAACTATTTTTATAAGTTATTTTTTAGTTTTATTTTTTTGCGGAGGGCTTCGTTTTTCCAAAAGAATTTATTTGCATATTAAAGGGTCTAATAGAATGGCAGATAAAGAAAAGGCTTTGATAGTGGGGGCCGGAGACTCGGGAGAGCAAATTTTAAGAAGCATAATATCTTCTAACGACACCCCTTATTTTCCGGTTGGATTTATTGACGACAGCCCCATAAAACAAGGAGCAACAATTCACGGCCTAAAAGTATTTGGAAAAATTTTGGATATTCCGAAAATTGTAGAAAAAAACCAGATAAAACAAATAATTATTGCCCTGCCTTCGGCCGGCAATAAAATAATCAAGAAAACAATTGAGCTGGCAAGATCGGCTGGTGTTAAAAAAATTAAAATTGCGCCGTCTTTGGAAAAGATTATAAGCGGCAAAGTTTCTTTTAAAAATCTTAAAAACGTTGAGGCAGAAGATTTGTTGGGAAGAGAAGAGGTTATTTTAAATATGAAGGAAATAGAAAATTTTATAAAAAACAAGCCTATTTTAATTACCGGAGCGGCTGGTTCTATAGGATCAGAACTTTCAAGGCAGGTATCAAAGTTCAATCCCTCTCTGCTTTTATTGCTTGACCAGGATGAAACCGGTATTTTCAATATTTCAAAAGAGCTGGAAAATAAATTTTCAGATGTTAAAATTGTGTCTTTGGTGGCAGATATAAGAGACAGGCCGGAAATTGATTATATTTTTAAAAAATTTCAGCCTAAAATTATTTTTCACGCGGCGGCTTACAAACACGTCCCTTTAATGGAAAAAAATATTGCAGAGGCTGTAAAAAATAATATTTTTGGCGTAAAAACACTGGCCGAAGCCAGTTTGGCTTCGGGGGCAGAAAAATTTATTTTAATTTCTACCGACAAAGCGGTAAATCCCGCTTCTGTGATGGGAGCCACAAAAAGAGCCGGAGAAATGATTTGCCAGGCCTATAACCAAAAAAATAACACAAAATTTATTTCCGTAAGATTTGGCAATGTTTTAGACAGCAGGGGGAGCGTCATACCCTCATTTCGCGAACAGATAAAAAAAGGGGGGCCGGTAGAAGTGACCCATCCTGATATGAAAAGATATTTTATGTTAATTCCAGAGGCCTGTTTGTTGGTTATGCAAGCAGGAGCTATGGGCAAGGGCGGAGAAGTATTTGTTTTAGATATGGGAAAACCGATTAAAATTTTAGATCTGGCCAAAGAAATGATAAAATTATCCGGATTTGAACCAGACAAAGATATGCCTATTGTTTTTGTGGGGACAAGGCCGGGGGAAAAATTATTTGAAGAAATTTTAACCGCAAAAGAAGGAGTTGTCGCCACCTGCAACCAAAAAATTTTTATGGCAAAGCTTTCCGATATTGCCCTAAAAGATTTTGAAGAAAAATTAAAAAAATTAGAGGAGGCGGTTCAAAATTTTGAAAAAGAAAAAATAACAAACTGCCTTAAAGAGCTGGTTCCCTATTACAACCCCCAAAAATTATAATATTTATTATAATTACAATGTATGATATAATGAAAAAATCTAATATAGATTTTTTTATTTGTTTTATGAAAACCAAAAAGAAATTTAAAAACCTGCCATCTGCTATCGGTATTTGTAGGAGAAAAATCATATTTATTGCAACGGCGTTTTTTTGCTTGTTTGCGGCTTTTGGCGCGTTGGCAACAAACCAAAACGAGGTTATTAATTTTTACATAGATAAAAGTTTTGATTCTTCCGAAAGAACACAAGTTTCAGCCGTTATGGTTGGAAACACCAAAAATCTTTATTTTTATATTGAAGAAAACTGGTGGAATTTGCAACTGCCAGATAAAAAGAGTGAAATTTTGGCTAATTTAAATAATCTGTCAAAAGAATTTGACAGCAAAATTTATCCAATACTGACCTCTGTTTTTGGATATGAATGGAAGCCTGGCGTTGACGGAGATGAAAAAATTACAATTTTATTCCATTCAATGAAAGAGGATTCAGCCGGCTATTTTAGGACAGCCGATGAATACATAAAACTTCAATTGCCAAACTCCAACGAAAGAGAAATGTTGTATTTGTCTTTGTCTTTTATCAACAGCCCGCAGTTAAAAGGTTTTCTGAGCCACGAGTTTTTGCACCTAATAAGTTTTAATCAAAAAGAAAGAGCTTTTAATATAGAAGAAGAAATATGGCTAAACGAAGCCAGGGCGGATTATTCTTTAAACATTTTAGGATACGACGACCAATATGAAGGAAGCAACCTTCAAAGAAGAGTTAGGGCTTTTTTGGAAAAGCCCACAGATTCTTTAACCGAGTGGCAGGGCAAGAAATATGATTATGGAGTTGTAAGCCTTTTTACGTATTATATGGCAGACCACTATGGAATAAACATTTTAACAGATTCTTTAAAATCAAAAACAGTTGGAGTTTCCAGCATAAACGAAGCTCTGCAAAAAAATGGAATAAAAGAAACATTCTCGCAAATTTTTACCAACTGGACAATAACTGTTGCTTTAAACGATTGTTCTTTGGGTCCAAAATATTGTTATTTGAATAAAAATCTTAAAAATTTTAAAATAAGTTCAAATATTAATTTTTTACCGCTGTCTGGAAATAGTTTTTTATCTGTTACCAACGTTACAAAAAATTGGTCGGGAAATTGGCAAAAAATAATTGGGGGAAACGGCAAGCTCAAACTGGAATTTTCCAGCCTGACCGGGCTTGATTTTAAACTGCCATATATTATTGAAGATAAAAATAATAATTATTCAATAAATTTTTTAGACCTTGATAAAAATGAAAAAGGAGAAATCAATATTGAAAAATTTGGCGCAGACGTCAAATCTTTGATTATCATTCCCTCTTTGCAGACAAAAATGTCCGGCTTTGACGACTTGGAATTTACTTATCCGTATACAATTAATATTTCTGTTGCAGGAGCTGTGTCGCCCGACGAGCAGGCAACCATTCAAAAACTTTTAGAGCAAATAGATTATTTAAAAAAAGAAATCGCTAAAATTTTAGCTCAAAAAAACAACGGTCCCGAAAATCAAAATCAAGCTGTCTGCCGTCAGTTAAACAATAATCTTTATTTTGGCATAAAAAACAGCGAGGAAGTAAAATGCCTGCAAAGTTTTTTAAAATCAGAAGGAGAAGATATTTATAAAGAAGGGTTTGTTACCGGAAATTTTGGCAATTTAACAAAATTAGCCGTAATTCGCTTTCAGGAAAAATACGCTTCTGAAATTTTAAACTCCATAGGGCTGCAAAAAGGCACGGGTTTTGTCGGCCCAAAAACAAGACTAAAAATTAACAGCATTTTAACAGCCAGATAATGAATTTTCAAAAAAATGTTTTACTTAAAAATTATACTACCTTTAAAATCGGAGGGCCTGCTGAATATTTTTTAATTATAAAGAAAATAGAAGATTTTTTTGAAGCCGTAAAATTTGCAAAAAAAAATAAATTAATAATAACAGTTGTGGGAGGAGGAAGTAATTTGTTAGTTTCTGACAAAGGGCTAAAGGGGCTGGTTGTTAAAATTGAAAACACAAACATTGAGGTTAAAAAAAAATTAGTTTTAGCCGGGGCTGGAACAAGACTGGAAAACTTGGTTAACTTTTGCAAAAGCAATAATTTAAAGGGATTTGAGTGGGCCTCTGGCATACCGGGGACAATTGGAGGCGCTGTTTATGGAAATGCTCAGGCTTTTGGAACAAAAATGGCTGATTTAATAAAAAATATAGAAGCCATAGATATAAAAACTTTAAAAATTATAAATTTGTCAAAAGAGAGATGCGAGTTTCGCCTGAAAAATAGCATTTTTAAAAAAAATAAAAACCTGGTAATTATTTCAGCCTCTTTTCTTTTGAAAAAAGGAAACAAAGAAGAAATTAGAGCAAAAATTAAAGAATATAAAGATTACAGAAAAAAAAGACATCCCACAAACTTTCCTTCGGCCGGCTCTGTTTTCGTAAATCCCGAAATAATTATTAAAAATAAAAAGTTATTAAAAAAATTTACAGAGTTAAAAGATTTTAATAAAAAAGGGGCAATTCATACGGGATATTTGATTGAAAAATCTGGCCTTAAAGGAAAAAAAATAGGCAGGGCCCAGATTTCAGAAAAGCATGCTAATTTTATAATAAACCTCGGAGGAGCCAAAGCAAAAGATGTTTTAAAACTTATAATAACAGCAAAACAAAAAGTTAAAAAAACATTTGGCATTGATTTGGTTCAGGAGGTGCAATTAATAGGTTTTAATTAAAATTGAATATATTAATATATATGAAAATAATAATTACAACCAAAAACTTAGAGCTTACAGAGGATTTTAAAGATTTTATTGAAGAAAAAATAGGCAGCCTTGAAAAATTTATAAAGCCGTTTGAAAAAGAAAACGGTTTTGAAAAAGGCAAAGACGCGGTGGAGTTTTTAGTAGAGGCCGAAAAAGAAACAAAACACCATAAAAATGGCCAGATTTTTAAAATTAAGGCAAAAGCCAATTTACAAGGAAAATTATTGATAGCAAGTTCAAAAAATAATGATTTAAGCCGGGCCTTGATTGAAGTTAAAGATGAACTGCAACAGGAAATTAAAAAATATAAATTAAAGAAAAAAGATTTGGCAATAAGGAAACAAAGAAAAATTAGAAATAAAATTTAATACAAAAAAATACAACTTGTAAAACCGCATTGAATAAATGCGGTTTTTTGTATAAGATTAACAATTATGAGTATATTTTCTAATATTTTTGGAGACGCTAATAAAAAATATATAAAAGACCTTGGGCCTGCGATAGAAGAAATAAATCTTTTAGAAAAAGACTTTGAAAAATTATCTGGCAACGAATTAAAAGAAAAGACAGAAGAATTAAAAAAAGAACTAGCCCTAGGAAAAACATTAGAAGATATTTTATCTCCTGCTTTTGCTTTGGTCAGAGAGGCCTCAAAAAGAAATTTAAACCAAAGGCACTTTGACGCGCAAATAATAGGCGGAATTGTTTTACACCAGGGAAAAGTTGCTGAAATGAAAACCGGAGAAGGAAAAACTTTAGCTGCCACCTTGCCCGCATATTTAAATGCGTTAGATGGCAAGGGGGCGCATATTATTACGGTTAACGATTATTTAGCCAAAAGAGACACGGTTTGGATGGGGCAAATTTATGATGCGCTTGGACTAAAAACAGGATGCATAACTCACGAGGGAGGGTATGTTTATGACTCAAATTTTAAAATAGAAAACGACAAAGAGAGAGATATAGTAGGGGGATTTAAGGTGGTGCAGGAATTTTTAAGGCCCTGCTCAAAAAAAGAAGCATATTCATCCGATATTACATATGGCACAAACCATGAATTTGGTTTTGATTATTTGAGAGACAATATGATTTATGATTTGCAGGAAAAGTCTCAGCGCGGATTTAATTTTGCCATTGTTGACGAAGTGGATTCAATTTTAATTGACGAGGCAAGGGTGCCCTTGATAATTTCCGGCCAAAGCGATGAATCAACGGAAAAATATTATCAGTTTGCTAAAATTGTAAGTTTTTTGAAAGAAAAAGAAGATTATGAAATTGACGAGAAAATGAAAACAGCGGTTTTCACAGAGCAAGGCCAAGACAAAGCTGTAAAAAGCCTGGGTTTTGACCCTTGGCAGGATAACGATATTAATTCAACCCATCAGTTAGAGTCTGCTTTAAGGGCAAAGGCGTTGTTTTTAAAAGACAGAGATTATGTTGTAAAATCAGGAGAAGTAATAATTATTGACGAATTTACAGGAAGAATGCTTCCGGGCCGCCGTTGGTCTTCCGGGCTTCACCAGGCAGTAGAAGCAAAAGAAGGGGCCTTGATAAAACCAGAATCAAAAACTTTGGCAACCATTACTTTTCAAAATTATTTTAGGCTTTATAAGAAAATAGCTGGTATGACGGGCACTGCCCAGACTTCGGCCGAAGAGCTTGATAAGGTGTATAAGTTAGACGTTGTTTCAATCCCCACAAACAAACCAATGCAAAGGCAGGATTTTCCAGACAGCATTTATAAAACAGAAGCAGGAAAATTAAAAGCCGCAATAAAAGACATAAAAGAGCTTAATAAAAAAGGCCAGCCGGTTTTAGTGGGAACAAGATCGGTTGAAAAAAATGAATATCTTGGAAAATTATTAGAGATTGAGGGAATTCCCCATCAAGTTTTAAACGCCAAAAACCACGAAAAAGAAGGAGAAATTATTGCCCAAGCAGGGAGAGAGGGAGCTGTAACCATTGCCACAAATATGGCAGGCAGGGGAGTAGACATAATTCTTGGAGGCAATCCAAAAGACGAAGAAAAGAGCAAAAAAGTTTGCAAACTTGGAGGTTTGTTTGTTATTGGAACGGAAAGGCATGAGGCAAGAAGAATAGATAACCAGCTAAGGGGAAGGTCGGGCAGGCAGGGAGATCCGGGGGCTTCGCAGTTTTATGTTTCTTTAGAAGACGATTTAATGCGTATTTTCGGCGGAGATAAAATAAAGTCTGTAATGACGGCCTTAAATATGCCAGAAGACCAGCCTATTCAGGCCAATATGATTTCAGGGGCGCTTGAATCGGCCCAGCAAAAAATTGAAGGATTTAACTTTGACGCCAGGCACCATCTTTTGGAATACGACGACGTAATGAACAAGCACAGGGAAGTTATTTATAAAAAAAGAAATGAAATTTTGGGACGTCAGACATACCAAAATATTGGGATGTCTGACGTCACAATGCCTGATGGTCAAAATAGTTTAAGGGAATATATTTTAAACATTATTAAAAAGGCAGGATATAAAGAAGAAGATTATTTAAAGAAAGAAAAAGAATTAGGAGAACAAAATATGCGTCAGCTTGAAAAATTTGTAAGTTTGCAAATAATAGACAATCTTTGGCAGGAGCACCTTTCAAATATGGAACATGTAAGGGATTCGGTCCGGCTAAGGGCATATGGCGGAAAAGATCCTTTGGTAGAATATAAAAATGAAGGCAGAAAAATGTTTTACCAGCTTTTAGAAGAAATTGACACAAACATCGCCAACAACATTTTGAAAGCCAGTTTGCCTCAACAAAATACAGCATCGCGGAAATATATTGATGGTAATGCGCGCGGAAAAAATAATAGTGCGACATCGGATGTCGCACAAACTATCGGCCGCAACGATCCCTGCCCTTGCGGTTCCGGCAAAAAATACAAAAAATGCCATGGGAAATAATATGAAAAAATTATTGACGCTTGTTATAATCTATCAGCATCCAAAAGTTCTGCTGGGAATGAAGAAGCGGGGATTTGGCCGAGGCAGGTGGAATGGTTTTGGCGGCAAGGTTTTGCGGGGAGAAACAATAGAAGATGCGGCAAAAAGAGAAATAAAAGAAGAAGCGGAAGTAGAGCCGGTTTATTTGGCAAAATCCGGAATCATAGAGTTTGAATTTCAGGGAAATCAGGAAATTTTTGAAGTGCATATTTTTAAGTCGGAAGATTTTTTGGGAAATCCAGTTGAAACAGAAGAAATGAGACCCCGGTGGTTTCATATTGATGAGATTCCATTCAAAGAAATGTGGCCGGATGATATATACTGGATGCCGTTATTTTTAAGCGGAAAGAAATTCAAAGGCAAATTTCTTTTTAGAGAACAAGATATTATTTTAAAACAAGAGCTGTTTTTAGTGAACGAAATTTAGTCTTTTTTATAAAAATATATAAAAATAAGAGTAATAAAAAAAATAGTCAATACTTTTTGTCCACAACTTGAAAAAATATGAAAATTGCAATTATTTCAGATACGCATGGGAATATAGCGAATTTTAAAAAAATCGCAAGCTGGCTGAATAAAAATAATATCAGCTTGATTTTGCATTGCGGGGATATTGGCAATCCTGAAAGTTTGAGAGAGTCGTTGGCAGATTTTGAAGGAGAGCTTTGCGGGGTTTTTGGAAATATGGACAGAGATTTTAAAATTTTGATTGCAGAATATAATAAAATTCCTAACGCCAAGATAAGTGAAATTATTTTAGAGACAAAAATTGAAAATAAAAATATAGCAATAACTCATTTTCCAAACGAAGCCAAAGAATTAGCAAAAACCGGCAAATACGAAATTGTTTTTTACGGCCATACCCATAAGCCCTGGGAAGAAAAAATAGGGAACTGCAAAATGATAAACCCCGGCGAACTGGCTGGCCAATTTAACAAGCCAACCTTTGCAGTATACGACACGGACACCGACGAGTCAGAGCTTAAAATTTTAGAGAAAATTTAAAAATTTGATAGAGAAATAAATTTGTGGTTTAATTAAAGAAAATATAAGAATATGGCAAAAAAAATTTCTAAACAGGTTAATATCTTAATTGGATCTAAAAAGATTATTTCAAGCTGTTTAAAAAGAGTTATAAAAAATAACTCTTTTAATTATAGAACTTTTGGCGTGGACATTGAACCTCATATATCTTCTATATTGGTGGAAATTTTTAAGAAAAAAGGTCTTATAAAATCAGAAAAAGACTATGTTCTAGCCCCAGACAAAAACTATTTTTCCAGATTTTGAATTAAGATTGCCGCCATTTTTAGCTATAGAATATAAGTCGGGGAATAAAGTTAAATTGTCGGGAGGAAGATGGGTTAGTTGTAAAAATAGTAATAACGATATGGGTACTTTGAATACTTGGTTAAAGAAAATAAAAAGATTTGGAGACGAAAATATTTATTATATTTTCGTTATTTATAAAATAAATAGCATAGATAAAAAACTCGTAGATGTGCAGATAGCCCCATTTTATAAATTTATAGGATTAAACAAGGTCGGATTACTTAGATATAGAGAAAAAGACGGAAATTTAAGGCCCAAAGATTTTGATGAGCCTTCTCCTGTTAAATCATTTAATCAATTCAAAAATTTGTTTGAAAAAACGATTATTTACCGTTCCACGAGAATAATTAAAAAACATCAGGCTATTTTAAAATCAATTAAATTTAAAAAATAGGGGATTGTCAAGCGGATATACTCCTTCCTTTTCAGAAATAGTCAAATTTTTTAAATATTTAGATGTTTTACCGTTATGGTTATAAACATAGCCATTAGTGAGCCTATAGCTCACATTTTTTATTTTATTTTCTATTATTGATTTATATTTAGGATCTATATCAATTCCTATAAAATGTCGTCCTAATCTTTTTGCAGCTGACGCCGTTGTTCCAGCCCCGATAAAAGGATCTAATACTATATCTTTTTCGTTTGTTGTCATCAATATTAATCTTTCCAACAATGGTTCAGGGAGTTGGCAAGGGTGTTCGTCTCTTCTATTTTTATGTCTTATTCTATGGATATCAGTCCAAACATCGCTCAATAATGCGCCAAGTGGATTTATTTGGCTTTTTTTTCCACCGTAATCTTTTATCATTCCATTACAATGAGGGCATTTTTTATGCGGCGACCTGAGTTCATTAAATTTAAAACCTTTTTGGCTTTTTGTATAAAATAAGATTCCATAGTGTGCTGGAAGTAATGTTTTTCCAAGGGGTATGCTCATAGAGTCCCATGTAACCCAATGTTTAAAAAACGCAATTTTATTGAGATGATTAGCATAATAAATAAGCCATTTAGGGATGTTGTGCACCAATATAGACCCTGTGGGTTTTGTTATTCTAACCATTTCGGTTAACCATTGTTCGCACCACTTAATATATTCTTCTTCGCTCTTTTTATCTTTGTAGTTGCCGTATTTTTTATTTAGGTTGAACGGGGGGTCTGCAAAAGTTATATCTACTGAATTATCTGGTATTTTTTTCATTATTTCTATGGCGTCTCCACAAATAATTTGATCTATTGGTAATTCGGGGAATTTTTCGTTTTGATTAACTTTTCCTTTTTGTTCTGTATTTATACTGTTAATCACATCTATAACAATTCCCTGTATATCAAATTTCCTGTTTTTATTTATAATTATTGGTTCAAATTTTTTATTTGCCGGCTGTAATCTGATGAAATTTCGTTCTCTGTAAAATTTTTTAAGCGTAGTCTCGCTATTATCAATAAGCGCCACAACCTTTTGTCCATTTTCTGCTGTATTTTGTTTTTTTATTAAAACAATATCTCCATTGTTTATATTTTCATCTACCATGCTGTTTCCAACCACCCTTAAAGCAAAAATTTCACCAGACTTTGGAAGTTTGTTGTCTGGCACGGCAATTGTTTCTTTTTGCTCAAACATTTCAAGCGGCTTGCCTGCAATTATTTCTCCCAAGAGGGGAATTTGAAACATTATTTGACCGATATTTAACTTAATTGATCTTGCTTTATAATCATCTTTTTTTAAATACCCCTTTTCTATTAACGTTTCTACGTATTGATAAACTGTGGGCTTTTTTATTTTAAAATGTTTTGCCACTTCTTCATAAGAAGGGGAATAATCTTTTTCTTTAATATATTTTTTAATATAATCTAAAATTTGTTTTTGCTTAGGAGTTAATAACATATTGACAAGGTTTTTATTAATACTATTATTATATTATACTAACATTTTACTAACCTTAAAAGATGTCAACCTGTGGATAACTTAAAATTAGTTGAAAAATAGAAATTGCTAACGGCGGTTTTTTGTTGCGCAGTTGACTATTTTTAAAAGCAGGGATATAATAGTTTTATTATATGCAACAAAAACATTACATATTTATTGTGGTTTTAATCTTGGCGCTTTTTGCCGGGATTTTTTCATATCCTGTTTATTTTAACAAAGGGGTTGATTTTTTAAACAATAAATTTTCTTGGAACTTGCCTCATTTTTGGGACAGGCCCTATGTTTTAGGCCTTGATCTGCAGGGCGGGGTTAACCTTGTTTATCAGGCAGATTTGAGCGAAGTTCAAGATAAGGCGGGAGCAATGTCTGGATTAAGAGATGTGATAGAAAGAAGAATAAATATATTTGGAGTGTCAGAACCCGTAGTTCAAATACGGGGAGAAAACAGATTAGTTGTTGAATTGCCCGGAGTAAAAGATGTTGAAAGCGCCATAAAAATGATAGGAGAAACGCCCTACCTTGAATTTTCAGAACAGAGAACAGAAGAAGAAACACAAAAGATTTTAGATAAAATAAACGAAGTTCAGGGGAAAACAGCAGAAGAGCTTCAAAACATACAAGACTGGCAATTGGCCTTGCAAAATCCTTATTTTAAATCAACAGAATTAACCGGAAAATATTTGACAAAAGCCAATGTTGTTTTTGACCAAACAACTTATAAGCCCCAAATTCAGCTTAAATTTAACGACGAGGGCGCTAAAATTTTTGAAGAAATAACGGCAAGAAACATTCAAAAGCCAATAGCCATTTTTTTAGATGGAGCTTCTATTATTGATACAACCGCTGATAATAAAATAGACGGCCAAGACTTATATGCCCCTATTGTTCAAGATAAAATTTCAGGCGGCGAGGCGGTGATTACAGGCAGTATAAACACAAAAACAGCTAACGATATTGCAAGACGGTTAAACTCGGGGGCTTTGCCCGTAAAAATAGGCCAGCCGATTTCTCAGGAAAAAGTGGGTCCTACATTAGGAGCCGTTTCTTTACAAAAATCATTTTTAGCAGGCGTATACGGGCTTTTAGCGGTAATTTTATTTATGTTAATAGTTTACAGATTGCCCGGCCTTTTAGCCTCTGTGGCTTTAATAATTTATGTTGCGTTGGTTCTTTCTTTGTTTAAACTTGTTCCGGTTACTTTAACTTTAGCCGGAATTGGCGGAGTTATATTATCAATAGGAATGGCGGTTGACGCAAATATTCTTATTTTTGCCAGAATGAAAGAAGAAATCAAACAAGGAAAGGGAATGTCTTTGGCAATTCAAGAGGGTTTTTCGCGCGCTTGGCCGTCTATTCGCGACAGCAATTTTAATTCTCTGATTGTTTGCGCAATTTTATTTACATTTGCCACTTCTTTTATAAAAGGGTTTGCCTTAACGCTTTCTTTGGGTATTTTGGTAAGTTTGTTTTCGGCTATTTTTATTACAAGAATTTTATTAATGGTATTCTTGGGCCCAAAATTAGAAAAATTTAAGTGGCTGTTTTGATCAATTATATATGAATTTTCCATTTACAAAATATTCAATTGTTTATTATGTTTTTTCCGGCATTTTAATTGCGGGAGCTGTGGCTTCATTGGTTTTGTTTGGACTGAAGTTCGGCATTGAGTTTTTGGGGGGCAGTAATATGGAGATAGAATTTTTAGAACAAAGACCCTCAAACGAAGAAATTTCAAAAACGCTTTCTCAATTTAATCTTGGCGAAATAATCATTCAGCCCACAGGAGAAAAGGGAATTCTTTTAAAATTTTCCGGAGTTGAAGAAACTGTTCACCAGCAAATTACTCAAAAGATTAACGAACTGTCAAAAGCAGAAGAAAAGAGCTTTCAATATATTGGCCCCTCTATAGGGCAAGAGCTTAAAAACAAAACAGAGATGTCTGTGGCTTTGGCCTTGCTGGCAATAACCATATATATTGCATTTGCTTTTAGAAAAGTTTCAAAGCCAGTTTCTTCATGGAAATACGGAGTCACTTCTTTGATTGCTCTTTTTCACGACATCTTAATACCTTTGGGTATTTTTTCTATTTTAGGAAAACTTTACAATGTGGAAATAACTATTCCTATTGTTGCGGCCCTGTTAACCGTGCTTGGTTTTTCGGTTCACGACACTATAATTATTTTTGACAGAATAAGGGAAAATATTTTAAGGAAAGGAATGGGCCAGTTTAGAGAAACCGTAGACAAAAGCTTAAACCAGACATTGGGCAGGTCGGTTGGCACGGTATTTACCACCATGCTTGCGCTTTTTTCTATATTCTTTTTTGGAGGCCAAACTCTTAAATATTTTTCTTTTGCTTTGATAATTGGAATAATATCTGGCGCATATTCTTCAATATTTATTGCCGCCCCTCTTTTGGTAACCTGGCTTGGTTTTGACCAAAAAAGAAGGAAAACAACTGGGGGTTGACGCATCTTTTTTAATATGGTAGGCTGTAATAATTAACCAACAATGCATAAAACATGAACAAATTAAATTATCCACAAATTTACACAAAACTTACAAAAGGCCTTTCTGAAAAAACGAAAGGTATTTTTGAGCGCAGATTCGGTATAAAATCTAAAAACCCCGAAACTTTGGAAATGATCGGAAAAAGTATGGGGATTACAAGGGAAAGAGTGCGCCAAATAGAAGAGGCCGGTTTTAATTTTGTGAAAAAAAATAATAAAGAAACATTAGATGGCGTTTTTGCGGAATTCGCGGATTATTTTAAAAATAACGGAGAATTTAAAAAAGAAGAAGCTGTTTTAGAAGAACTGGGAGGAAAAAACCACAAGCCCTATGTTTTATTTTTGCTAACCTTGGGAGAGCAGTTTTCTAAAGTTTGCGAGAAAAAGGATTTTTATTATTTTTGGTCAACAATGCAAGACGCCAAAAACAAAGTAAGCCAAACATTAAAATCATTGGTTTTGGCTTTGCAAAAAATAGGCAAGCCTATATTTAAAGAAGAATTTTTAACAGAAATATCTTCAAGCCAAAATTTACCAGAGCCTGCTTTGTTTTCTTATCTTGAAGTTTCAAAAAAAATTCAAAACAACAGCGAAGGAAAAATTGGCTTGATTGACTGGCCGGAAATAAAGCCAAGGGGAGTAAAAGACAAGGCGTTTTTAGTTTTTAAAAAACATCAAAAGCCCTTGCATTTTACCAAGGTGGCAGAATTGATAGACCAATTGGGATGCAACGAGCCCAACAAAAAAACTTATCCGCAAACAGTTCATAATGAGCTTATTAAAGACCAAAGGTTTGTTTTGGTGGGCAGGGGAACATATGCTTTGAAAGAATGGGGATATGAGGAAGGAACCATAAAAGATGTTATCAAAAAAGTTTTAGAATCAAAAACCCAGCCGGCAAACAAAGAAGAAATTATAAAAGAAGTTTTAACCCAAAGATTAGTTGCCTCCAACACAGTGTTAATGAACCTAAACAATAAAAAATATTTTGGAAAAGACGAACAAGGGAAATATTTTTTAAGAAAAACCCAAACAGCATAAATTGCAGAATAATTGCAAATTAACTAAAGCAAAAAAATACCCGCTCGGGTATTTTTTTGCTGTGTTGCGCGTTGTTGATTTCAAATAAATAGGGGGGTATAATAAAGAAAGTTAAAAATTAAAAGTCAAAAGTTAAAAATATAATGACGCGCCAGCAATACTTTTAACTTTTAATTTTTGACTTTCAACTTGAAAATATGTCTTATTTTTATTTAGGAATTATTATTTTGTTTATTGCCACGGTTATTTATTATATAGGGATTTTCTCTTTAATTTTTTATTGGCACTTAAAAAAAATATCTTATATTATAGTTCCTCTTCTTTTTACCTTTAGATTCTTTTTTATGGGTTTTTTAATTGTATCAGCGGTTTCTCTTATATTGGAAAATTTGCCGAAATTAATAAGCTTAATGCAACGTTAATATCTATTATGGCAAAAGGCCTTCCTTCGTATTTATTTTGGCTAGACTGGGTTAAAAAAATTGTATGGGATTCTTTTTGGTGGGTAATTTTAATGCTCTTTGTTTTTTGGGTTCCTTTTTTAAGGGTGTGGTGGTGGTTTTTTGCTCCGTTTTTTCTTTCTATACAATTAAAAATTCTTTATTTATGGTGGATTGAATGGGATTACGATTATCAAAATGCAAAATGGGCGCTTTTAGATATAGTTCCTCCCAGAGAAGTTTTAGCTCCTTTCAAAGCAATGGAAGACGTATTTTCAGCTGTTTGGCCCATAATAGATGTGGCCAACTTTAGAGAAGCGTGGTGCGACGGCGAATTAACTAACGGCCCTTATTGGTGCTCTTGGGAAATTGCCAGCATTGAAGGAAAAATACATTTTTATGTAAGGTGCCGAGAAGAGCATCGTCTAGTTATTGAATCCTCTCTTTATGCCCACTATCCCGACATAGAAGTTCATCAAGTGTCTGACTATACCAAACTTGTTCCCCCAACGGTGCCCAACGAAGATTGGGATATGTATGGAGAAGATTGGGACCTGCACCGAAGCGATATTTTTCCCATAAAAACATACGAGAAGTTTTTTGAACCGCAGGGAGAAAAAATTTCAGCCGAAGAAAAAAGAATGGATCCTGTAATTGCTTTATTGGAAGGAATGTCAAGGCTTGGGCAAGGAGAACATTATTGGGTTCAGTTTATTACGGTTCCTATACAAGATCACGACGAACCAGATTGGAGGAAAGAAGGCGAGAGGGTAATTAATAAAATATCCAAGCGATCGGAAAAAAGAGAGTCAACTCTTTTTGAAGATTTAAGTTATATAGCCAAACAGGTTATTTTTGGTCCGGAAAAAGAAGGCAAGGGAGAGTCGGCGTCATATTCTTGGGCGCCAACCCAAATAGACGAAGAAACTGGCGAGAGAGAGATGGCTATTACCCCCGGCGAAAGAGAAATTATTACCGAAATAGAAAATAAATTAAAAAAGCCCGTTTACAGAACAACTATCAGGGGTGTTTATGTTGCAAGGCGGGAAAATTGGAAATCTCCCCATAAGGTGATTATGAGGTCTTATATGGGGCATTTTTCTACTATCAATTTAAACCATTTTAGATTTTCAGGAAAAACAAGGCCGAAAGTTCATTACCTCTGGAGAAAAAGAAGAGTTTTTCAAAGAGCCAGAAAAATGTTTAGAATGACCGTTTTAAGATTTCCTCCTTTGTTTCCCCAAAGAATGTCAGATGATTTGAATCCTATTTTAAGCACAGAAGAGATGGCAACCCTGTTTCACTTCCCATTAAGAGTGACGGGAATGGTGACCCCGACAATGGTTAAAGTTGAGTCAAAAAAATCCGGACCTCCTCCAAATCTACCGGTTGATGAATAACATAATTAAATTTATTTATGTCAAAAGATCTAACTTATATTGCTAAAACAAATTTTCGCAATAAGGAACAAAAATTCGGAATTAAAAGAACTGATCGGCGTCAGCACACGTACGTAATCGGAAAGACTGGAACTGGTAAGACTCAGTTTTTAAAAAATATGGCCTTGCAGGATATCAACAATGGGCAAGGGCTTGCTATTATTGATCCTCACGGAGAGTTTGTTGAAGAAATTTTAGACAATATCCCTCCTCACAGAATCAATGATGTGGTTTATTTTAATCCAGCGGATATGGAATATCCTATTAGTTTTAATATTATGGAAGTGCAAGATCCAAGGTATAAGCATTTAATCGCATCGGGATTGATTGGCATTTTTACCAAAATATGGGCCAATGTATGGTCGGCTCGTATGGAATATATTCTTGCCAATTGTATTTTAGCTTTGCTGGATACTCCCGGCACCACGCTCTTGGGCATACCAAGAATGCTGGTTGATAGAGATTACAGGCAAAAAATAATTAATAACCTTAAAGACCCGGTGGTAAAATCATTTTGGATTAACGAATATGAAGAGTGGGAATCACGCTATCGCAACGAAGCCATTGCTCCCGTTCAAAATAAGGTTGGGCAGTTTCTGAATGTTTCTTTTGTAAGGAATATTGTCGGCCAAGCAAAGAACACTATTGATATTGATGAAATAATGAATAACCAAAAAATTCTGTTAGTTAATGTTTCTAAGGGAAGAATTGGCGAGGATAATTCAGCTATTTTGGGAGCTATGATCATTACTAAAATACAGTTGGTGGCAATGGAGCGCGTTAGAATTCCAGAAGATGAAAGAAAAGATTTTTATCTTTATGTTGACGAATTTCAAAATTTTGCCACAGATTCTTTCGTGAATATTTTATCAGAGGCCCGTAAATACCGCTTGAATCTGATTATTGCCCATCAATACGTTGGGCAGTTAGTCACCGACACAAGCACAGCTGTCAGGGATGCTGTTTTTGGCAACGTGGGCACTATGATTTCTTTCCGAATAGGAGCAGCTGACGCGGAATTTTTAGAGCCGGAGTTTACCCCGGAATTTTTGCAGAATGATTTAATTCGCTTAGATAACCGCAATATTTATATAAAACTTATGATAGACGGCATTACTTCCAGGCCATTCTCTGCCACAACTATTACTCTTGACCCCGTTGTTAAAGATGATAAAAAACGAGAAAAAATAATTGAAACTTCCAGATTAAAGTATGCCCACAAGCTAAATATCGTTGAAAAAGAAATTAATCGTTGGGCAACAAACCAAGACGTTTCTGGCGCTCAAAACCCCTCTGATTTTTCTAACCCTCATAATTATTCCAAGCCTCCATATCAGCCGAAAATTCTTAGATCTTCTGATTCTACAAAATTATACGATGTTAAATGTTCAAATTGCGGAAAAGACACCAAGGTTATTTTTGAGCCGATTGCCGGGAGGCCTGTTTACTGCAAATCTTGTTTAAAAAAAAATTACCCGGTTAAATCTGCCGAAAGCGGTATTTCATCAGAGAAAAAACAATTTAATCGGATAAGAGCAGATCAACAGCAAAGAACAGAGGCGGACTTGGGCAGAACAGGGAAAAATCCCGAGGAATCTGCGGCCTTAGGAGAATTAGGTATAGAATTTGAGCCTCAAGCAAAGATAGAAAATGTTTCTTTTTATAATCCGAAAAAAAAACAAGACGAACAGAAGCATGATAGTTTAAAAAGAAAAGAAATCAATTTGTCGGAATTAAGGCAAGCATTGGAGGAGTCTTTAAAGAGCGGTTTAGATTATAAAGAAAAAAGCTCAAAAGAAAAACTAGAAAACAAATAGAATATGACTAAAATATGCCAAAATTGCAAACAGGACTTTATCATAGAGCTTGACGACTTTGCGTTTTACGAAAAAATAAAAGTCCCGCCACCGACTTTTTGTCCCGAGTGCAGAATTGTCCGGCGCATGAGTTGGAGAAATGAACGCGCTCTTTACCGCAGAAAGTGCGACGCTACCGGCAAAGATATTATTACAATGTTCTCTCCCGAACAGCCTCTTTTGGTTTATGAAAGAGATTATTGGTGGTCTGACAAATGGGATCAGCTTGCCTCGGGGCGTGATTATGATTTTTCAAAACCCTTTTTTCAGCAGTTCCGCGAATTATTTGAAAAAGCCCCCCTTCCCAATCTTGCCAATTCTAATGTTGTAAATTCTGATTATGGTAACCACAGCCTTGATATTAAGAATTGCTATCTTTTTTATGCCAGCAAAGGATGCGAAGATACATTATATTGCGCCGGAGCTATAGATTGTAAAAATTCTCTTGATTTATACAAGACTCTCAATACAACTCAGTGCTACGACAATACTTTGTGCGGCGATTTAAACCGCGTTTTTTTCTCATATGACAGTGATGAAAGCGTCAGTTGCGACTTTCTTCATGCGTGTAAAAATATGATAGATTCTTTGGGTTGCATAAATTTACGCAATAAATCAAACTGCATTTTAAACCAGCAATATACAAAAGAAGAATATAAAAAAGAACGGGCCAAGTATGATTTTGGAAGTTATAAGGCGCTTTGTGAATTTAGAAAAAAGTTTGCTGAATTTATAAAGGAATATCCAAGACGTTACGGTTTTATTTATAAATCGAAAAACTGCATTGGCGACAATATTCTAAATTCTAAAAACGTGTATATGGGTTTTGATCTGTTTGGTGAAATTGAGGATAGTAAATATGTTATACATGGTTTTAGCGGCAAGGATTATTATGATGCATATGGTTTTGGAGCAAACGCGAATAATTCTTATGAAGTCGTGGATACCGGAGATAACGCCACCCTTAATCTTTTTGCCGTTTTCACTCATTCCTGCCAGAATACAAACTATACTTATGCCTGCAAAAATTGCGCTAATTTATTTGGGTGCGTGGGGCTGCGCAGTAAAAAATATTGCATTTTAAATAAGCAATATACCAAAGAAGAATATGAAACTCTTGCGCCAAAAATTATTGCTCATATGAAAAATATGCCTTATGTAGATAAACGGGGCAGAGCTTACAAATACGGCGAATTTTTCCCTACAGAACTTTCTCCTTTTGCTTATAACGAAACAATAGCCCAGGAATATTATCCAAAAACTAAATCAGAAGTTTTTGAAGCAGGGTATAAGTGGAGAGAGCCCGATGCAAAACAGCATGCCATTACTCTTCAACCAGCTGATCTGCCAGACCACATAAAAGATGTTCAAGATGACATTTTAAATCAAGTGATAGCGTGCGAACACAGAGGAAATTGCAATGAACAGTGTATGGGGGCGTTTAAAATTATTCCTTCTGAGCTTCAGTTTTACCGGGCAATGAACCTTGCTCTGCCACGGTTGTGCTCTAACTGCAGGCACTATCATCGGCTTAGCCAGCGCACCCCGTTTAAGTTATGGGATAGAACTTGCGCAAAATGCGGAAAGGAAATTAAAACATCATACGCTCCCGATCGCGAAGAAATTATTTACTGCGAGGCCTGCTACAATAGCGAAGTTGCATAATTCGGCGTAAGATGATATTATAAAACCATGAACAAAACATCACCAAAAAATTATATCAAGATAAGACGCGACGAGTATCTGCGTCTCAAAAAACTTCAAGAGCGCTTTGAATCGTTTTTGAACTATTTCATGCACCTAAAAGATATTAAAGAGGCGAGGCAAGATATTAAAATGGGGAATATAATGTCCCAAGAAAAGCTTTTTAAGAAAATGGGACTATAATTTTTCTTGGTAAATTATGGAAATTTACTACACCCTTAAAGCGCAAAGTGATTTAGAAAATCTTTCTAGAAATGCACAAGAACGCATCGCTCATAAGATGCGTTTTTACGTGTCTCAAAAAGATCCGATTAAGTTTGCCAAAAAACTTATTGATTCGCGTGAAGGAGAATTTCGTTTTCGCGTAGGCGATTGGCGCATCTTCTTTGATGTGAAAGGAAATAAAATTTTTATTCTTAGTATTAAACATCGTTCAAAAGCGTATTAGCTATGTTAAGCGAAACAAAAAATTGCCAAAACTGTAAACAGGACTTTGTAATTGAGCCCGACGATTTTGCGTTTTACGAGAAAGTTAAAGTTCTAGCACCAACAATGTGTCCGGAATGTAGATATCAGCGACGTGCCGCGAATCGAAATGGGAGGTACCCATTTCTTCGGACACTTATTCTACAAGTAATTTCGACCTTT
>JBBTQJ010000032.1:0-8172 GCA_038065755.1 Patescibacteria group bacterium
AAAGACGGCAGAGAAAAGCCCGTTATTATTGGATGCTACGGAATTTGGCTTTCAAGATTGATGGGCGCTATTGTTGAAACAAACCATGACGACAAAGGCATAATTTGGCCAAAAGAAGTTGCTCCGTTTTTAGTTCATTTAATAGAAATTAAAAGTTCAAGGTCAAAAGTTAAAAGCATATCGGAAAAAATTTATGCTGATTTGCAAAAAAATAATATTCAGGTATTATATGACGATAGGCAAGATAAGTCTGTTGGAGAAAAATTTGCAGAAGCAGATTTATTAGGCATTCCCTACAGAGTTGTTATTTCGGAAAAAACACTTGCCAAAAATTGTGTGGAAGTTAAGGAAAGAAATAAAAATCAGGCGAGATTGGTGAAGATAGGTCAGTTTATTAAAAATTTTCGGTATAATGTTTAAAAATTTGTTTTCATTTTTATCTATTGATATGGCAATTGACCTTGGAACGGCCAATTCTTTGGTTTATGTGAAAGATAGGGGTATAATTATTAATGAGCCTTCGGTGGTGGCTGTAAATAATAAAACAGGCCAGATTTTAGCCATTGGAGAAGAGGCAAAAAAAATGGTGGGAAGAACCCCCGCCTATATTACCGCCACCAGGCCTTTGGTTTCGGGAGTGATTTCTGACTTTGAGGTGACAGAACAGATGCTAAAATACTTTATTGAAAAGGCGGCTTCTTCCAGTAAGAAAACATTGGGAATAGGGTCTTTTCCAAGAGTGATTATTGGCATTCCTTGCGGAGTGACAGAGGTTGAAAGAAGGGCGGTAAGAGACGCCGCCAAGTCAGCAGGGGCCAGAACGGTTTTTTTAATTGAAGAGCCCTTGGCCTCGGCCATTGGCGCCAAACTGCCGATTCAGGAGGCAGGCGGAAACTTTGTGGTTGATATTGGCGGAGGAACAACCGAGGTGGCGGTGATTTCTCTGGGAGGTATTGTAACTTTCAGAAGCTTGCGGGTTGCGGGCGATAAATTAAACGACGACATTATGCAGTTTGCCCAGAAAGAATACAAGCTTTTAATAGGCGAGAGAACAGCAGAACTGATTAAAATAAACATCGGCTCTGCTATGCCTTTAAAAGAAAAAAAAGAAATGCCAATGCGCGGCAGAAATTTAGTTACAGGCCTGCCCGAAGAAGTTGTTATTTTTAATGACGACGCGCAGAGAGCATTAGACAAGTCGGTAAAACAGATTATTTCGGCTATTAAAACCACAATTGAAGAAACTCCGCCAGAATTGCTGGCCGACGTGATGTCAAATGGAATTTATTTGGCCGGAGGAGGATCTTTATTGAGGGGCCTTGATGATCTTATTGCCAAAGAAACAAAAATGCCTTGCAAAATAATTGACGACCCTTTAACCGCAGTTGTGCGCGGAGCGGGTATGGCCTTAGAAAATATAGAAAAACTGTCAGAAGTGATGTCAAGAGACGAAGACGGAGACATCCCATCATAGGTTCTCTATGGTCAATCTTATGACTAACCCTATTATTTTATTATATTCCATAGGTTTTTGGTGTTTTATTTTGTTTGACAAACTATTATTAAATTGGTATAAGTAAAAATACAGAACCTTGAAAAGTTAATATCAGAAAGGTGGTGCGAAATGAGTTTTATATGGATCGCTCCTAAATTTGGTGAACCAAAAAAACATACTATCTCTGAAGAAATAAAAGAACAAATTCCTTTGCCAAAACTTATGGAAGCCGTTCTCCCATATCAGACCAGTATTTATATAACTGTATTAAATATTATACAGTGCATTGCTTTGGCTTTTTGGATAAACGAAGCAAGGGATGTCATTACAAAAGATGAATTAACTTTAGTTTGCGCCTTACGACTATTAGTCGCGCTTGTTGTTATTTTTATTGTTTGGCACAGATATATTTCAGAATTACAATATTTATGGCCTATATCTTGGGGCGATACATTGAATCCCTTTCTCATGGGGATTATTGAATGTGTAATTGTTTTTTCCAACAATTCAAAAACAGTGTCGTTGGGCATTTTCATACTCGTTATCGCGCTTATTCAAGCATGGACATCTTTTACTTATTTCTATGGTTATCTAAAAAGAAAAAAAGAAACTACGGAAAAGTTATACAAAATGGTATATTTAGAGTATCCTCAATTTGTTTCCCACTTAACCCTTTTCCTTAAGAATTTTGACTGGTGGCATTTTAAAATTTTTCTTTTTTCTTCGGCAGTGTCTTTATTGTTTATTGTCTTCATAGCTTTATTCCCTAATAATTTTAATGAAATAATTTTTCCAATAATATTTCTCATTCAGATGATTCAGGGAGAAATTATAAACAATTTCCAAGTGGCGTTGTATAAAGACAAATCGATTGACTCGTATTTCCAATGAAAAGAAAAGGAGAAAGCTATGAGTAAAGACAAAAAAGAATTGATTCAGGGCGTAGTAGGAATATTTGCTTTAGCGCTAATGATGGTCGGATGTTTTATTTACGGCCTATTGGCCAAAGAATATATAATAGCTGGTTTGTCAGCGCTCATCTTCGGTGGCGGATGTGTGCAGATGGCTAACGCAGGAATATGGGAGTTATGGAAAGAATTAACAGAGAAAGAAAAAGAGGAAGAAAAAAAAGAAAAAAAAATTATTTACTAACCGCCAGAAAAGATTAAAAAACAATATGCCTCAGTTTAAAAAATTGGGGCTTTTTTGTACTTCAATAAAAGTGTAATTTTAGGTTGAATTAGTGGATAAATTATAGTAATATTAAAATAAAATAAAATATTTAAATATGATTTCCAAAGAGGAGGTTGCAAAAATTGCTAAATTAGCCAGATTAGAATTAACAGAAACAGAAACAGAAAAAATGCAAAAAGATTTGTCGTCTATTTTAGATTATTTTGAATTGCTAAAAAAAGCTCCGCAAAACAAAAATTTTAAAGAAAATTTTTATCATGGGGCGGGCTTTTTACGCAAAGATGAATCAAGGCAAAGCGGCCTAGCCAAAGAATTGCTTTTGGCTTTGCCAGACAAAAAAGACGATTATGTAAAAGTAAAAGCCATATTATAAATTTACACATGGAATTGACGGATTTAACAATTACAAAAACCCATGAGGGCCTTTTAAAAAAGGAGTTTTCGGCTGTTGAGCTGGCAAAATCTTATTTAGAAAAAATAAAAAAAGAAGACAAAGAGTTAAACGGTTTTTTAACAATAACCGAAGATTTGGCTCTGGCCGAAGCAAAAGAGGCCGACAGGAAAATTTCGCTTGGCAAACCCGTTTCTTTGTTGACAGGAATTCCCTGCGCTATTAAAGACGCTATTTTGGTAAAAGAGCAGAAGTGCACCTGCGGCTCTAAAATTTTAGAGAATTATATTGCTCCCTACGACGCAACGGTTGTAAAAAAATTAAAAGAAGAAGGGGCTGTAATTTTGGGCAAAACAAATTTAGACGAGTTTGCTATGGGCTCTTCGGGAGAAAACTCGGCTTTTGGGCCCACAAAAAACCCATATGATAAAACAAGGGTGGCGGGCGGAAGTTCTTCGGGATCGGCGGCCGCAGTTGCGGCAGATATGGCCTGCTATTCATTGGGTTCTGATACCGGCGGATCTATTCGTCTTCCTGCTTCTTTTTGCGGAGTGGTGGGGCTAAAACCAACCTATGGAGCTGTTTCCAGGTTCGGCCTGGTGGCATACGCTTCTTCTTTAGACCAAATAGGGCCAATAACTAAAACAGTTGAAGATTGCAAAATTGTTTTTGACGTCATAAAAGGCAGAGACCCCTTAGACTCAACTAGCGTTGAATCAAAAATTTCAAATTTTAAATTAGAATCGCTTCGCTGTAATTCTGCGGAATTAAGTCAAATTTCAAATTTGCGCATTGGCATTCCCAAAGAATATTTTGTGAAGGGCATAGACATAGAAGTTGAAAAAATAATAAAAAATACAATTAAAAAAATAGAAGAGCGGGGGGTAAAAATAGAAGAAATAAGCCTGCCAAATACAAAATTTGCCATGGCCTGCTATTATATAATTGCCCCGTCTGAGGCATCTGCAAACCTGGCGCGCTTTGACGGCATAAAATACGGCTTGTCAGAACAGGAAAAAAATCTTTTAGAAACTTATTTGAAAACAAGAGGGCAGGGGTTTGGCCAGGAAGTAAAAAGAAGAATTATGCTGGGAACCTACAGTTTGTCTTCGGGATACTACGACGCTTATTATAAAAAAGCCGAGCAGGTAAGGCGATTAATAAAAAATGATTTCACAGAAGCCTTTGAAAAAGTTGATTTGATAATTTCTCCGGTTTCTCCCGTTGTTGCCTTTAAACTGGGAGAAAAAACAAGCGACCCGCTTTCAATGTATTTGTCTGATATTTTTACTGTTTCTGTTAATTTGGCCGGTTTGCCGGCGATTTCTTTGCCTGCTTGCGCAGGCAGGCCTGCCGGAAAAACCGATAATCTGCCTGTCGGAATCCAAATAATCGGCAACCACTTTGACGAAAACAAAATTTTTAATATGGCCATAGAAATAGAGAAATTATTAAAATAAATTGATAATGGAAAATTATTTTACAATTGGAGTTTTTGGAATAATTTTTGATAAACAAAATAGGGTCTTGCTTTGCCATAGGCGTGATTATGATTTGTGGAATTTGCCTGGGGGCGGCCTAAAATCAGAAGAATTTATTTTGGACGGAGTAAAGAGAGAAGTTGAAGAGGAAACTGGTTTAGAAGTAGAAATTTTTAAATTAATTGGAGTATATGATAAGCCCCAAGAAAAAGATATTGCCCTTTCTTTTACCTGCAAAGTGGTTGGAGGAAAAATTACCTTAAATGATGAAGCAGATAAGATTGAATATTTTGATATTAATAATTTGCCCCATAACACTTCACCAAAACAAGTAGAAAGAATTAAAGATGCTTTTCAAAATCTAAAAAATGTTATTATAAAAAAACAGATCGGTAAATGTTCGATTAATTTAGTTAAAGATGGTGAATTGTAAAAAATAATAAATAAGAATTTTTTCAAAAATGTCGAAGTCGTTCAGTAGGTATTGACATTTTTATTTTTAGGTCGTAGAGTTAAACTAGTTCGCCGAAAGTGTTTTTCGGCTTTGAAAATTTATTGCATGCTTTTACAAGGAGACAGCAATGAGGTTAAAACCAATTTATATTTCCGCCCCTTCAAGGAGTGGTAGTAGCTTGTTGATTAAAATGCTCAATTCTACGGCCAACATTGTGGTTGTGAATGAGCCGATAAATTCAGTCAATATAGTTGATAAAAATAATATTGAAGCGATATTCAACTCTATTGAAGAAGATTTAAGACATGGTTTTATAACTCAAAGAGTGGGCGAAGACGGGATAGAGGCAACTGATACATTTCCTCCCTCTAGAATTAAATGGGGTAGATTAAATCATCCCTTTGAGGGAACAGATGTTATCGGTATTAAAAAATCTTTTCCAGCTTTTTCAAATAAAGATTTTTTTGATTTATTTATTAGAGAATGGCCAAATTTTGTGAGATGGATGAATGAAAGGATGGGCGGTGGTGTAGTAGTTATAGTAAGAGATCCGAGATTTACAATTTTATCTTGGAAGACGACCTTTGAAGCATTAAAAGAGAGCACAGAAAATCAGTGTATTGCATGGAATTTTATTGCAGATGCAATCTTAATATCTCGTGATTCAGGGGTAAAGATTATCCGATATGAGGATTTAGTTCAAAATCCAAAATCCGTTATTGAGATAATTGCAAGTCATCTTCGAGTAGAAGTAAAAATTAAGGAGATATTGCCTATCGTTAAACAGTTTGCCCCGGAAGACTATCTCAATAATAAGGGTATTCCCATTAGTTCCGCCGAGGTGGAATTTAGGATAGTTGAAAAATTGTGTGGAGAGGTAGCCAAAAATTTTGGCTATGTAAAGATGCATACATAATTGTTTTCGGCAATTTGGTCTCAACCACGAGGAGAAATATTTAATGACAGCAACGAAAAAATATCGAGTGGCGGTTATAGGAGTTGGGAATATGGGAAAAAATCATTTAAGGATTTATTCCGAAATTCCTTCTGTTAATGTAATTGCTATATCAGACCTGAATTCATCTTTAATTGAGACTTTTGCTACAAAATACCATGCGAATGCTTATCTTGATTTTAGGAAAATGTTGGATGGTGAGGATGTCGACATCGTGTCGATTTGCGTTCCTACTTCCAAACATTATGAGATTGCAAGGGAGTGCGTCGGGCGGGGAATTAATGTCTTGCTTGAAAAGCCAATCGCTAATGATATATATCATGCCCAAGATCTTTTGGATTTTGCAGAAAAAAGAAGTGTAAAATTTTTGGTTGGCCATATTGAAAGATTCAATCCAATGGTCAATAGGATCAAAAAAATCGTTGGGCAAGGACAGATAGGAAAAATTATCGCCATAATAGCGAGAAGGGTTGGGATGTTTCCCCCTCAAATTCAGGACGTAGATGTGGCGATAGACTTAGCCATACATGATATAGACATCTGTAACTACTTATTAGGAAATCTACCTTTTGAAATAAGAAAAAATGGGCAAAGGAATTTGACAAAAAATAGAGAAGATTCAGTAGAATTTTTTCTCAGATACGAAAGCGGAGCTTCGTCGTATATCCAAGCAAACTGGGTTACTCCGGTGAAAATAAGGAAATTAATCATCACCGGTGAGACAGGATATCTGGAAGCAGATTATATAAGTCAAGAGATAGAACTTTACGAAAACCGGGGTGCCGGAGAAGTGTATGTGATAAAAATCGTTCCTGATAAAAAGGAACCACTGAGAGAGGAATTGCTATATTTTATTGACTGCGTTGAGAAGGATGTAATTATTGATTCCAGATTCGCGTTAGATTCCTTAAGAATCGCTTTGAATTTGTGAGTATATGGCACGTATATTTTAGACGGGCTTTTTTTGTATTATAGTGTTCTTTTTTTTATAGATGTTATATAATAGACATATGAGTTGGGAATCTATTTATAATTTTTTTGGAATTAAAGATTTTATTTATTTTATCTCTTCGCCGGATGTGCAAGATATGCTTTTTCCCATAAAGCTGGTTTTTGTGATATGCGCGATGTTTTTTCTGGCGGGAGTAATTTATTTTATGATTAATTCCAGTTTTGTGAAGTATAGATTTTTAGAAGATGTGACAGAATTTGTTTCTTGGCAGGCATACGGCCTGAAAGAAATCACCAAAAGATGGAAAAAGATTATGAGTAAAATAGGGGCAGGCGCCGAATCTTCTTATAAACTTGCCATAGTGGAAGCAGATGATTTTTTGTTTGAACTAATGCAAGACAGGGAATACCCCGGAGATAATTTTGAAGAAATTATAAAAGCAATGGACAATAAAATTTTGTCTAATATAGATAAAATTAGAGAAGCCCATCTGGTAAGAAACTCCATAGTTTATAATTCGGACTATAAACTAGACACGGAATACGCAAAAAAAATTTTAAACGAATATGAGTCTGCAGTAAACACCATCGGCTCTGCCTAAATTATAAGATTAGATACTAAAATAAAAAGCAATGCATTTTTGCATTGTTTTTTTGATATATAATTGCGCGAGGTCTGACCTTATACAACCCTACGTGATTTTTGTCCTATGGTATGACATTTTCCTACTGACATTAAATTGACGATAAACTATTGACGGCATTTTATATATTTGCTATAAGGTATTATTGACTTATTATTAGGACATAGGACATTAAGCTCGTTGTACTACGCAACGGGCTTATTAAAAGAAGTTGTACCTGGGCGTTGTTAGATCGGTTTTCCTTCCTAACTCTACGCCCAGATATAACTTCTTTTTTTTGTCCTATTAATGTTTGACACGCAGGGGAGGGTTATTGACTAAACTATTTTAAATGGTATAAATAAATCAGTTGTTTGACAATTTAAATTACGCCGAATAACCCTGATAACATAGAAAAGGAGATAAGTATGCCGACCGAAGCAAGGGAGAAAATTTCTCTGCCAAAACTTTTAGACCCGATTACCCCTTACCAGGCAGGTATTTATGTTACGGTTTTAAACATAATCCAATGCATTGCCTTGGCCTTTTTAATAAACGAAGCAAAGGAAGTCATAATAAAAAAAGAGGTTAGTTTGGTTTTTATAATGCGTTCTGGCGTTGCCTTGAC
>JBBTQJ010000033.1:0-10303 GCA_038065755.1 Patescibacteria group bacterium
GGTCTTTCGATTCAGCGATATAAGGGTTTGGGAGAAATGAATCCGGAACAGCTTTGGGAAACAACAATGAATCCGGAAAACAGAATATTGCTTCAAGTAACGGTTGATGACGCCAGAGAAGCAGATAAAACCTTGGACATTTTAATGGGAGAGGAGGTGGAGCCGAGAAAAAAGTTTATCCAAACCCACGCCAAATCAGTAAAAAACCTGGACATATAGAAACGAATTTTCAATTTTAAATTTTCAATTTTCAATTATTAAATTTATGGATCCAGAGAAATCTAATTTTGAACAATTAGAAGGCATTGAAGTTAGCCATGAAAAATCGGAACTTACTCTCGAGCAAAAAAAAAAACACTTGGAGAAGTGTGGACCGAAATGATTGTTGATAATGTTAATGCGCCAGAAAACATTGATGAAATGACGCAAGACGAAATTAAAAAATGGCTGTTTCGGTCAATTATGAAAGATACTGAGATATTGGCTGAAGAATTGGGTCTGCAAATAGACGCTGATTTAGTTGAAAAAATAAAAAAAACAAAAAATTTAGACAAAAAATCTGCTTTAGAATTGGAATACATTAAAAAAGTACACTCACAAGTTGATGATATAGTGCAAAATTTTGATAAGTCAGCAAAAAAAAGCACAAAATGGGATTCTTGGCCGAAAAAAATGAGAGAAATTAAAGAGTTCAATTGCGTTGGAGCCACATTATTAGGAATACACTTATTGGAAAACGGCGGGATAAAATCGTATTGCGGAAATCCTGCTGATCATATTTTAAATATTGTCAAATTATCAAATGGCGAATGGTGGTATGTTGATTTTATGAACGGCAAGAAAAATATAAAAAAAATTGAACCAGAGGAAATAATAATTGCCGAAACCCCGGTTTTAAAAACTAAACAGCCGAATATTGATTACAAACTAATACCAATTTATGAAAATTCAGAAGTAGTTGGTTCTGTGCTTGGCAATTTATCTTGTTTAAAACAAGAGGCGGAAGACCCAAATATTTCTGATGAAAATATTGAAAAAAGAGAAGCAAAGGAATATTTAGAAAAATACAGCCACAATTTTCAAAAAGCAGATTTTTCGTTGTTGCAAGAATCTTTATATCCAAAACTTATTGAAATTGACGAGACGGAAGAAATGCAACAAGAAATTGAAAGGATAAATACCATGAGAGAATTCGTAAAACCAGTTCAAGATTATGTAAAAACATTAACAATAGAACAAAAAAGAGCTATTATTGAAGAAGTAAAACACAAAAAAGAAGCTATTGAAAGTTTATTTTATCAGGAAGATACTTCCGTATTGGAAGATGTCAGTCCGAAGTTAAGAAAAGCGCTAGAATTATTTTTAGAAAGTCTAAAAGATGCAAAAGATAAACAACCAGAGGTTTACCAAGAAGTTGTAGAATTAGTTATTGACAAAATGAGGAGTTTGTAAGCGTGGGGTGTTGACTTTAATTTTTAATCGGCTATTATAAAGATAGATGGCCGCGAGGCCTTTTTTAGAAACAAAAAATTCATCGGGTTAAATAATTTTGGTTTTGCCAAAATTAAAATCCGAAGGATTTTATTTAACCCGATAAATGAATATTATAGAAAAAGCAAAATCATTTTTAAAAGAGGTTTATGTTGAGCTTAAAAGAGTAAGCTGGCTTTCCAGAAAAGAGGTTTTGAGGTACACATTAATAGTGCTGGCGGTGAGCTTGGCCGTAGCAGCTTTTTTAGGCGGCTTGGATTATATATTTTCAGAAATAGTTAAAAAATTCGTTTTTTAATAAATATTATGCCAAAACAAGTAATAGAACAAGAAAGAAGATGGTATGTTATACATACTTATTCCGGATACGAAGACGCGGTTGCAAAAAACCTTAAGCAGAGGATTGAAAGTTTAGGTATGGAAGACAAAATTTTTAATGTAATCGTCCCTAAAGAAAAAAAGATCAAGATCAAAAATAGCAAAAGAAAAACAGTTGAAGAAAAAATTTTTCCAGGATATGTGCTTGTGGAAATGATAGTTACAGACGCTTCGTGGTATGTTGTAAGAAACACCCCAAGGGTTACGGGATTTTTGGGGGCGGGCACCACGCCCATTCCGGTTTCACAAAGAGATATTGATGAATTAATGAAAAAAGTGGAAGAAAAAGAGCCCCAGTTTAAGATTGATTTTGAAATTGGTTCTCCGGTTAAAATTACAGACGGCCATTTTAAGGGATTTGAAGGAAAGGTTTCAGAAATTGATGAAGCTCGGGGGAAGATTAAAGTATTAATTAATATGTTCGGCAGGGATACCCCCGTGGAATTAGATTCATTACAAATTAAAAAACTTTAAAATTATATATGGCAAAACAAATTAAAGCAATTGTAAAAATTCAAATACCGGCTGGCAAAGCGACTCCGGCTCCTCCTATTGGCCCGGCCTTAGCCCAGCACGGTTTAAACATAGCTGAATTTTGCCAGAGATTTAATGACGCCACTAAAGATAGGGTAGGTTTTATTATTCCGGCAGAAGTTACTATTTTTGTTGACAGGTCTTATACTTTTAAATTAAAAAGTCCGCTCGCTTCAGAATTATTAAAAAAAGCGGCGGGAATTGAAAAAGGATCGGGCCAGCCCAATAAAACAAAGGTTGGAAAAGTTACAAGAGCGCAATTAAAAGAAATCGCCGAGAAAAAAATGGCAGACTTGAATACAGCCGACATTGAACAGGCAATGAAAATAATTGAAGGCACCGCCAAAAATATGGGAATTGAAGTAAAAGAGTAAAAACATAACGTAATAATTATAATAATTAAAATCAACTCCGGCAACGGGGTTGATTTTTTTATTGTTAAAATGGTAAAATTATAAAATAAATAAGAAATAATTAATAAAAAAATATGGAAGAAATAAAACTTGCCCTGAGCCATGTCGAAGGGGAAAAATATGTGCGGCCAAGCTGGGACGAATATTTTTTAAACTTAATAGAGCCAATAGGAAAAAGAGCGACATGTGATCGCGGAAGAAGCGGGTCTATAATAGTAGGCCCTGGGCATACGATAATTGCCACAGGTTATGTTGGGTCTCCTCCCGGACAACCACATTGCGACGAAGTCGGACACATGATGATAACCAGAATTGACGACAAGGGAAACCAATCTCAGCACTGCGTAAGAACCTTGCACGCTGAAGAAAATGCCATATTGCAGTGCGCCAAAGACGGTATAAAACTTGAAGGGGCTATAATTTATTCAAAAATGGTGCCATGCTATAATTGCGCTATGAGAATTATAAGAGTCGGCATTAAAAAAGTTGTTGCGCAAAAAAGATATCATGTAGACGGCTTATCTAGAAAACTATTTCAAGACGCAGGAGTGGAATTAATTGTTATTGATGACACAACAGAACAATATGAAAAACAATAAAGACGACGAGCAAATTTTAGTTGTAAAGTCAGATATTATTTTTAGAAATGGGAAATGGCAGGGGTTAAAAACTGATAATCTTGATTATTATATTGATTTGATAAAAAATAATTATGAGTTTAAAAGAAGGGGTGACGTGGAAACAAACCCCTCTTTCCAACAAATAATCCCGTATATTATTTTTAATTTTCAAAATAAATATTTTATATATAAATATTTGCCAAAAGCCGGTGAACAAAGGCTGGTTAATACTTACCAACTTGGAGTCGGCGGACATATAAATAAAGAGGATATTAACGGCAATATAGATGTTTTAGAAGCCGGCATGATGCGCGAATGGGAAGAAGAGATTGATTTTAAAGGAAATTTATTAGAAAAGAAATTAGTCGGAATATTAAATGACGACACAAATCCGGTTGAGCAGGTTCATTTGGGCTTGGTTTATAATTTTACAGGGGGCAACCCGGAAATTTCTATTAAAGAAACAGATAAAATGCAAGGCGAACTTGTTGATAAAAAAGATATAGGAAAATATATTGAGGGAAACCCCGGCATCTGGGTGCAGATAGTTTATAACGAGTATTTAAAAAAATTCATCGGGTTAAATAAATGATTAAAAATAATTATCCGGGAAAATTTATTGTTATAGAGGGGCTAGACGGTTCCGGAAAAAATGCCCAGATAGATTTATTAATAGATTTTTTAAATAAAAACAAAAAAGAGGTTGTTGCAACAAAAGAGCCAACAACAGAATCGGAGGCGGGCAGAAAAATTAAGCAGGCGCTGAAAGGCGAAATTATTGTAGAGCCGCTAGAATTGCAAAAATTATATGTACAAGACAGAAAAGAACATTTGGAAAATAAAGTTATTCCGGCTTTAAAAGATAAAAAGTTTGTGGTTTCTAGCCGATATGCTTTTTCCACTTTTGCCTACGGAGGTTCAGACGGCTTGGATGTGGATTTGTTGATAAAAATGAACGACGAATTTTTATTGCCCGATTTAACAATAATAATTAACGTTAACCCCGAATCTTGCATGGAAAGAATTGAAGGGAGGGGAGAGCCCAAGGAATTATTTGAAAAAAGAGAAAAGCTATCCAAAGTTAATGAATTTTATAAAAAACTTCCCCAAATGTTTGAAAGTGTTATTATGATAAACGGGGAAAAGCCAATACCTGAAGTTTTTGAAAACGTCAAAAAAATAATTGAAAGAATTTTGTAATTGAATTAATTAATTGACTAATTTGTTTTAAAGAGTAATATTTAAAACAGCTCTTTGAAAGGAGGGTATAATAAAATAATTTCCCCGAGCCTCGGCGCTCGGGGAGGAAACCAGCTGAATTATGTTATACCGAGAGCATGGAAAACAGATATCGCACGAAATTAAGAAATACATTAAAAACCAAAAACGGAAATTAAACCAATTAAAATTATTGTAACCACCGTGGTCGGACGGGACGAAATTCCCCGCCGCTCCGTCGGCGGGGAATTGTTTAATCATGAAACAATATTTAGATGTTTTAAAAAAAATAATGGACGAGGGCGTTGACAGGCCCGATAGAACCGGAGTTGGATCTCGGGCAATTTTTGGCGTGCCAATGCGGTTTAAAATGTCAGACGGTTTTCCGGCTGTTACCACAAAAAAATTGGCTTTTGAAGCGGTAAAAGCGGAATTGTTATGGTTTTTGTCTGGAAGCAGCGATGTTAAAGAGTTGCAAAAATTAGGATGCCATATTTGGGACGGAAACGCCAATGCCGACTATTGGAAACCAAAAGCAAAATTTGAAGGAGACCTAGGAAGGGTCTATGGAGTTCAGTGGAGGAGCTGGAGATCGCCATATACGGATGCGCCGATTGACCAGATAAGCAATATTATTTCGCAGTTAAAAAAAAATCCAGGAGACAGGAGAATAATCGCTTCTTCGTGGAATCCGGCAGAATTAGATATGATGGCGCTTCCGCCCTGTCATTTACTTTTCCACTTTTTTTCGGTTCAGGGTAAATTATCTCTTTTGATGTATCAGAGAAGTTGTGATACTTTTTTAGGGGTGCCCTTTAATATCGCTTCATATTCGTTGCTCTTACACATGGTTTCGCAAGTTGTAGGACTAGAGCCGTGGGAGTTTGTGCATATTTTAGGAGATGCTCATATTTATTTAAATCATTTTGAACAGGTGAAAGAACAAATGGCTAGGGCTACTTACTCTTTGCCAAAACTATGGCTGAATCCCGAAATAAAAGATATATTTCAATTTAAAATGGAAGATATAAAATTGGTTGATTATAAATATCATCCTGCAATTAAAGCGCCGATGGCTGTTTAGCTATCGGTTTTTTTATGATAATTTCTATTATTTCAGCGGTAGCTAAAAATGGCGTTATTGGAAATAAAAATGCTCTGCCATGGCACTTGCCAGCCGACTTTAAATATTTCAAAGAAAAAACACTGGGTAAAACAATTATTCTTGGATTAAATACCTTTAAATCTATTAACGAAAAACCCTTGCCAAATAGAAAACATATTATTTTGTGCAACAACCAAAATTATAAAGCGCCAAAAGATTGTTTCTTAGCAAAATCTATTGACGAAGCCATTAAAATTGCAGAAAACGACCCTTCGGCAAGCTCAGGGCAAAAACAAGAAGTTTTTGTTTGCGGGGGAGCTTCTGTTTATAAACAATTTTTACCATTAGCCAACAGGCTTTATTTAACTTATATACATAAAGACTTTGAAGGCGACACGCGTTTTCCAGAATTTAACATAAAAGACTATAACGAAATAAAAAGAGAAGATTATAAAGCGGACGATAAAAATAAATATAATTATTCATTTGTAATATTAGAAAAAATATGAATTATAAACCAACAATTGGATTAGAGGTGCACGTAGAGCTGAAAACAAATTCAAAAATGTTTTGCTCTTGCGCCAACGATTTAAACGAAAAGCGTCCCAATTATAATGTTTGTCCGGTTTGTATGGGGCACCCGGGAACGTTGCCCGTTGCCAACGAAGAAGCTATTAAAAAAGTGATAAAAACCGGGTTAGCTTTAAATTGCAAAATTTCTGAAAATTCAAAATTTGACAGGAAAAATTATTTTTATCCGGATTTACCGAAAGGCTATCAAATTTCTCAGTATGACCAGCCAATTTGCAACGGAGGATATTTAAAAATAGATGATAAAAAAATAAGAATAACAAGAATACATTTAGAAGAAGATACCGGACGTCTTTTGCACCCAGATGGCGCTGATTATTCTTTGGTTGATTATAATAGGGCGGGAATTCCCTTAATGGAATTAGTCACAGAACCAGATATTGAATCTGGAAAACAGGCAAGAAAATTTGCAGAAGAATTGCAGATAATTTTAAGGTATTTAGGAGTTTCTTTTGCAGATATGGAAAAAGGGCAGATGAGGGTAGAGGTTAATATCAGCTTATCGAAAAATTCTAAGCTGGGAACCAAGGTAGAAATTAAAAATTTAAATTCCTTTAGGGTTGTTGAAAAAGCAATAGATTTTGAAATTAAAAGGCAGACAGAACTTTTAGACGCAGGTGAAAAAATTATTCAAGAAACAAGGGGTTGGCACGATAAAAAAGAAATTACATTTTCACAAAGAAATAAAGAAGAAGCTCACGATTACAGATATTTTCCAGAGCCCGATTTGTCCCCCTTGCATTTTGATAAAGAGTTTATAGAAGAAATTAAAGAAAAAATACCCGAATTGCCAGAGCAAAAAAGAGAAAGATTTAAAAAAGAATACAACTTAGACGAAAAAGCAGTTGAAGTTTTTATTCTAAATAAAGACTTAAGCGAGTATTATGAAAAGGTTGTTTCTGAATTTGAGGAATGGCTAAAATCAGAATTCGGTAATGAAATTATCTCAGACAAAAAAGAAGGAAAAATATTTAAATTAGTCGCTAATTATCTTATTTCTGATGTTAAGGGTTTATTATGCGACAAACCTTTTATAGAAACAGAATTTAAAATTTCGCCGGAAAACTTTGCCGAATTTATGAAAATGATTTATAAGGAAGAAATTTCCTCAAAGGTTGCCAAAATGGTTTTGATTGATATGTTTAACACTGGGGCTGATCCGTCTAATATCGTGGAGGAAAACAATTTGAAGCAAATGACCAACGAAAAAGAATTGGAAAATATTGTAAAAGAAATCATTGCTAAAAATTCGAAAGCGGTTGAAGATTATAAAATAGGCAAGCAGAACGCTCTACAATTTTTGGCAGGCCAAGTAATGGCTCAAACTCGCGGCACAGCTAAACCGGAAAAAGTGCAGGAACTGCTTATAAAGCATTTAATTTAGTAAAAATTTGTCAACCAGACAAATAGTTTCTTTAAAATTTATAATCCATTTAATCCGTTTGTCTTTTTTAAACCAAGTCATCTGGCGCTTAGCAAAATGTTCTGATTCTTTTTGAATTTTATCTGTCATTTCCTTATAAGTAATCTTATTCTGAAGATATTGCGCAACAAATCTATACTCCAAGCCAAATTCTTCCAGCCGTTTCCACGATAATCCCGATTCGCCGGCCGGCGGATTATGCAGTTTTTTCACTTCATTTATCATGGCTTCGTTTTTAAGCCTTTTTAACAGCCGTTTTTTTATTAATTTTTTTAATTCTTCGGGAGATTTTTTAATTCCAATTTCCAAAACAGATAATTGGGACGTCTGATGTCCCAATTCTGGGACGGGTTTTTTAGTTTTTAGCACGATTTCTAATGCCCTTATCAGCCGGCGCGGGTTATTTTTGTCTATTGTTTTGGCTCGCTCGGGGTCTAGTTTTTTTATTTTTTTAAAAAGTTTTTCATTGGAAAGTTTTTCTAATTTTTTACGCATTTTCCAGTCGGGTTTTACTTCCGGAATAACAATGCCGTCAACAATCGACTGTATATAAAAACCGGTTCCGCCAACTAAAAAAGGAATCTTGCCCCTTTTTTGAATATTTTTTATATCTTTCATTGCTAGTTTTTGATATTGGTTTACCGTAAACTTCCTTTTTGGATTAGCAATATCCAAAAGATGGTGGGGAATTCCTTGCATCTCTTTTTTGGTTATTTTTCCAGAACCAATATCCATTCCTTTATAAACCTGCCTTGAATCAGCCGAAACTACTTCGCCAATATATTTTTTAGCCAGCTTTATTGACAAATCGGTTTTTCCCGAAGCCGTTTGTCCCAAAATCACAATTAGTTTGCTGTTTTTAATTATTGACATATTTTATATTAAAATTCCTTCTAATCCCCAGGGGTTTGCATTGGTAATTTTTACTCGAGAAAACCCCCCAATTAAACAGTTGGTTTTAAGCCTTGATTCTTGAGCTATTTTTACTGTCTTATATCCCTCGCTTTTTCCGAAATAAATATTGTTTTTTTTTGAATCAATTAAAACAATTATTTTTTTTCCAATAAGTTTTTTATTATGCGACAAGGCGGTTGCTTTCAGGATTTCTGTTAAAACTTTTTCTCTATGTTTTTTTTCAGCAGGGGATACACTGTCTTTTAATTTGGCGGCAGAGGTGCCGGCTCTGGGGGAATATTTATTTATATAAGCCATGTCAAACCTTATATCCCTAAATAATTTTACGGTGTTTTCAAGGTGTTTTTTTGTTTCACCGGGAAATCCGACAATAATATCTGTTGATAAAGAAATGTCTGGCATTGCTTTTCTAATTTTTTTCACTAAATTTTTATATTGCACGGCAGTATACGGCCTGTTCATTTTTCTTAAAATATTATTATCGCCCGATTGCAAGGGGAGATTGAGATAATGTTTGTATTTTTTGCATCCTGCTATTGTTTTAACCAGCTCGTCAGAAAAATCTTTCGGGTGGCTTGAAGTAAATCTTATCCAAAAATTGCCAGGAATACTATTTATCATTTTTAACAATTTTGGGAAATTTATTTCCTTGCAGTTGTCAGTGCGATCGCATTGACAAGCGCAATCTTTATAGCTGTTTACATTTTGGCCAAGCAACCATATTTCTTTGTAATTATTTTTAACCAAATTTTTTATTTCACAGACAATTTCTTCTGCTGGCCTGGAAATTTCTTTTTCTCTGGAATAGGGGACAACGCAATAGCTGCAAAAATTATTACAGCCTGTCATTATGGGAATATTGGCAGAAAATCTTGATGAGTAATTTGGCATAATATTTAAATAATCTTTTTGGCGTAAAATTTCGCTCGAGCGAAATTTTACGCCATGTTTATCTTCTAAAAAATCGGAAATTTTTTGGATATCTTTTATGTCTATTATATAATTAAAAATTTTTGATAAATTTCTTTTGTCTTTTTTTAAAACACAGCCAGTTAAAACTGTTTTTAAATTTTTATTTATTTTATTCATTTTTTTAAATTTTGGGGCAAGTCCGTGAACTCTATCTACTGCTGTCTGTCTTACAGAGCACATTGCAACTACAATCAAATCAGCCTCGTTAATATTTGAAGTTTTTTTATATTTCATACTTTCTAAAACCGAAGCCACGCGCTCGGAATCCGATATATTCATCTGGCATCCAAAAGTAATAATATGATATTTCATAAAGATAATAATACAATAAATTTTTTATTTTGAAAAGAGTTGTATTTTTAATATTATGGGTTTAAGCTTAATTAAGTTTAATATATTATGTGTGGGATAATTGCTTATTTTGGAAAAAAACAGGCTTTTCCTGTTTTAATTAATGGTTTAAAGAAATTAGAGTACCGGGGTTATGACTCGGCCGGTATTTGTATCAGCGATAATCATCAGTTTTTTATTGCTAAAAAAAAGGGTAAAGTCGGTGAATTGGAAAGGGAATTTTTAAGAGAATATGGCGTTTGTTCCATAAAAGATGGTTCTTGTGAGAAGAGAGAAGAATTAAAAGAAATTA
>JBBTQJ010000034.1:0-3135 GCA_038065755.1 Patescibacteria group bacterium
CGAAAATTCGCAAGCGGCGGTGGCATTAGCCGTTCAACATTTTGTCCAAAGCAGTTCGGGCGACATTGATCTCGTCGATCAGATCCTCGTAGTCGGGATCGTAGTCGCACTCTTCTTGCTCTGGCTTAATGTTTTTGGGCTTAACACCCTTTGCCAAGCAGGCCAGCACCTTACGCACTTGATTAATGTATTCGTCCGGAATGAACGAACTGCGTTGACCCTTTGCGTTAATGCTTTCGAGCTTGGCCCACAAACCACAATTTGCACGAATCACAGCGGGTCCGCACAAATCGGTTTCCGGCACTTCCACGTCGGAAGAACCGACCGGGGAAGTACTGAAACCGTCGTCTGGCACTAAGTACCAAATTTCCGAATCGTCTGGATGCTGACTAATCAGAACCCAGAATGGGTACATAGCACCTTCGCCGAGGTTAAAAGAGAAGCTGTCACCGGCTTTCGGTGGCAACGTCCTTCGAGCGGCAAAAGCCACATCGAAGGATTCGCTTTTTTCCACGGCCTTGTCGATCAGTTCGCGCAGTCTCTTTTTTTGAGCGTTCGTGGTACACCTCCGTTTCTCGTTGTATTTAGTTCTTAGCACCGTGCCAAGAACTAAACAACCCATAAGACTACTCTCCTTTTTCGAGTAAAACGAGAATTGAAAGGCGTTTTTTTAGTCCTCCATTCGGTTTGTGTTGTTGTAAATGAACAATTTTATATTATCATATTATCTTATTATTGTCAAAAAAAAAGCCGATATTTTATTCTCCCTAACTCCCTCCGCATAAAATAAAACTGGAGTATTATTCCAGTTTTATTGTGTTAAAAAAATTTAATTTTAAAATATTGCAATCTCTGCTCCGAATTGATTAAATCTTTTTAAAATGCCTTTTACCGTATCTTTTGATAAACATTTGTGTCTTGGAATCGTCGTAATAAACTGACCGTCGATGCTTTTAATCTTGCAATGCTTTTTACCTCCCGCTTCTATAAAACCGCATCTTTTAGCAACTTTTAAAAGGTCTTCGCAGGAGCAATCAGTTGTTTTAACAGTTAGCTTCTGCATTTATGTTTTTAAATTTTAACTCTTGGGTTTTTTCCTTGACTGGAAAAGCACTAAAAACTTGCGCTAGCTCTATTGAAGGAAGGTAGTCGGGCATAAAGGAAAGATATTTTTCGGGAATTTCAAAATATGTTCTAACGGCATCGTTTACCATTTCTATCAAACCCGAAAATGTATCTGCTTCTGTAAAACAACCTTGATAAGTAATTATTTCTGCGCAAAATTTTCCAGATTTAGAACGATGCACTTTTGCTATAATTTGACTGGGAAACAAACTGCGAAGTTTGTTTATTTTTTTAATTTCGGTTTTTGTTATTTTTTTCATTTTCATTTTTATTAAACTTATCTCTATTTATATTATACACCAGTCGCCTATTATCGCAAGACGAACTCACTTGAGTATATTTACAACTACGCTCGAACTTATTTTATCAAAAATTCGTGAGAAAAACAACGCCCTGATAATATCTTATTTCAAATTTAATTCCTTTATTTCAGCTGTTTTTAAGTGGGGTAAATTTCTATGTTCTTTTGGAGATTTATTCAAAAAACCCGTCTGTAATATCTGCAAAGTATCACCGTGAGATACCAATAAAAATTTTTTATTATCATATTTTTTTTCTAAATCATCTATTAAAGAAAGCGTTCTGTCTTGGACTTCTAATACACTTTCTACATTAAATTTTTTATGGTCAGGGTCGCTAATGTCTATATCCCAAACTTTTTGATAATTGCTATTGTGAGTTTTTTCAAAATCACCAAAATACCTTTCCCTTAATCGGTCGTCAAAATGTATTTTATCTTTTACACCTAAAATTTCTTTAGTAATTTTTGCTGTTTTTTTGCATCTGGAAAATGGCGAAGAATAAATTATTATTTTGTCGTCTAATAAGCCATCTAACCTCGCTTTTTTAGCAGAATTCATCACCTGTTTTTCTCCATTCTTTGTCAGTGTAAATTCTTTATTCATACCGCATTCTGAATGGCTAAGTATTATTTCCGCAACATTAGCATTGCTTTCTCCATGCCTAATAATAAAATATCTATTTTTTAATTTTTTTGATAATTTCATAATAAAAAAGCTATACTTTGCTTGAGTATAGCCCTTGATTGTTTTTTGGTCAATTTTCACCGAGCGAAAATCTTTCTGATTCCAATAAAAATCCATCCTATTAGACCGACAAAACAAAGCATGTAAAGCAGGACATCAAACCACTGCCCCACTTTATCTATTTGCTCTGGCGGTAAGTTTGGCATTTGAGTATTAGAATTGCTCATTACAGATCTCTCTTCTTAATTGGCAATTGCGGATAGAAAAAGAAATATCCAAATTATATATAAAGAAAAATAAATGATTCGTATGCCCCAAGTGTGGGTTTGAAATCTTTTTATGCCCCGCTGAACAGTGGATTGTAGTTCGTATATTCTCCGAAAATGTCCGTTTTGAATACCGAGATGAAATTCCAACTCTATTCCTCTTCTTACAAATAATTGAAAATGTTTTATGTTTCTTGTCTCAATTATTGAGGTAGCTAAAACAGTCAATATTCCCAATAGTGGAATAAAGATATAGTAGAAACGGGAAATACCCCCTGCTTGTTCCTGCGGAAATCGTGAATATATCGTAAATAATGCTGATTGGAGCGTTACCGTAAAAGCAATTACAATAAAACGGAGACTTATGAAGAATCTCCAACTTGTTGCAATTATGTCGTATTCTTTTTGGCAATTTTCACGAAACTCACATTCAGTCTGCCGGTTTTCTGCCATTGAAAGACTCCTTAGTTTTCAAAGACCTAACTTGAAATAACTATTTAAATATTAACAAACTTTATGAAATATGTCAAATAACAAAGGTAATGTACACGGACATATGGCGGTTTTTGCCGAGAGGAGGTAGCATCTCGGTATGTGTATAAAAATGCCAAAAAATATTAAAGAAGAAAGGTTGAGATGGGTTTTGCCCATTATCAGCAAGGAAGTTAAATTAGTCGATGCCGCTGAAATATGCGAACACGGAAAATGGGAGGTACCCATTTCTTCGGACACTTATTCTACAAGTAATTTCGACCTTT
>JBBTQJ010000035.1:0-15837 GCA_038065755.1 Patescibacteria group bacterium
ATGCCTTCAAAATTGCGGAAAAATACCATGCCGAGGCGCTTTGCGCCGAGGCAACTTCTTTCAATTTCGCTGAATGTAAAACTTGGCGGAGAGGGTGGGATTCGAACCCACGTGCCCAGTTAAGGACCATCGGTTTTCGAGACCGTGCCAGTATGACCGCTTTGGTACCTCTCCAATTCCAATAATTCTATTCTAACACATTATTACTAAAAATGCGGCGCAGGCCGCATTTTTTATATTAAAATTTTAAAATTATTTTTCAACGATTTCGTTGCCGGGCTTGTTTCTCAAAAAAATCTTGTACCAATCGTTAAAATCATATATGTCATGGGCAATAACACCCCCAACCATGCCTACAAAAAATCTCGGCAAATAAAACCAATCAATAATCCATGCTATTAAAAGCACAATGGCCCCCATAATCCAATGATGAAAATGAACCTTCCATTTTCCAAAGTCAATATATATTTTATCTACTTTGCCGGTTTCAATAAACTTTTTGTAATATATCTTGCACCCCACATACCCCACAAATAATCCCAGCGCAAGCAAAGAAGAGTAATAAAAAGACGAAACCAATACTATTGCCGGGAGCATTTTTTTTACTTTGGTTTTTTTATTTTCAGATGTGTTTTCTGGCATATAATTGATTAATTAAAGGTGTTTTTTACCTTAAAAAAGGTTATTCACACCACCTTTATAATACCAAAAATAAGACACCTTGTCCAGCCCTATGTGCCCCCACCAGGAATCGAACCTGGATCTGCTCGTTAGGAGTGAGCTGCTCTATCCATTGAGCTACGAGGGCAATTTATGATATAATAACATAATAATATTAAAAAATAAATATGAAAATAATATCGCCTATCGTAGAAATTGCCAAAAGGGTCTGCCCGGCGGTAATTACCGTTGTTGTTTCTCGTGATCTGCCAAGAGCAGAATCATTCTATAGTTTTCCCTTCGGAGGCAAGGAATATATTATGCCAAATCCACCGACCGGCAAAAAAAAAGGAAAAACAGAAAAAACCCAAATCGGCGGAGGATCTGGTTTTATTGTTTCTTCAAATGGATATATTTTAACTTCAAACCACGTGGTGGCAGATTCCACAGCAGACTATACTGTAATATTAGACCCAAAACACAAATATCCTGCCAAGGTATTATCAAGAAATCCCATAAATGATACTGCTATTTTAAAAATAGAAGGAAGGGGTTTTCCGTTTATAGGAATGGCAAATTCGGACAAGGTTGAACTTGGAGAAGAGGTGGTGGCAGTGGGAAACGCTTTGGGAGAATTTCACGACACTTTGTCGGCCGGAATTGTTTCGGGGCTTTCAAGATTTATCACTGCTTTTGGAGGCATAGACCACCAAATGCAAAATTTAAGGGGGCTGATACAAACAGACGCCGCTATTAATCCGGGAAACTCCGGGGGTCCCTTGGTAAATATGGAAACAAAAGTGATTGGCATTAATACTGCTATGATAATGGGCGCTCAAAATATTGGTTTTGCTATTCCCATAAATTATGCCAAAAAAGATTTAAACGAAGTAAGAAAATACGGCAAAATAATAGTTCCGTTTTTGGGCGTAAAATATGTTTTGATATCAAAAGAAATGGCAGAAGCAAATAAACTTTCGGCAAAAGACGGGGCATTGGTTGTAAGAGAAGCGCTGGGCGAGTCGCCCATAGTCAAGGGCTCTGCGGCAGACATAGCGGGGATTAAAGAGTTTGACATAATATTAGAATGCAACGGAGAAAAAATAACAATGAAAAATCCCTTAGCCAATATTCTGCAAAAATGCAAAATCGGCCAGGAAACTACATTTAAAATCCTTCGCGACAAAAAAGAATTAATTCTCAAAGCAAAATTAGAAGAGAAAGACACTGGCTTGCCAAATTAAAACTAAAATAAATAAAAAAATCCTGGCTTTAAAACCAGGATTTTTAATTTTTTTGGGGGGACTAACGAGATTTGCACTCGTGCTGATTCTTCCACAGAGAATTGTGCTGCTACTACACCATAGTCCCCATAAAATTTATTTTCTTTTTGTGCCCTCGGTTGGAATCGAACCAACATCTAGATCTTAGAAGGATCCTATTCTATCCATTGAACTACGAGGGCAAAAGGACAAAATATATTTATATCTTATCACGATTTTTTTCCTTTGACAAGCGCGTTTTTTTGCGTTATTATTCAAAATAACGGGGTGTCGTATACCGGTAGTACGAGCGCTTTGGGAGCGTTCAGACTGGGTTCGATTCCCAGCACCCCGACCAAATTATTGTTCCTTAACATTTGAACCTCTTTCTATAAACACAATCAAAAAATGGAGGAAATCACAGAAATGAAAAATTTAGCAAAAAAAAATTAACAAGATCACAAAAAGAGATTTGTGGCTATTGAGAATTGGTCTTTATCTGGGAGAGGGCAACAAATCATATGAAAGTATTGGTTTTTCAAATTCTGATCCAGAAACAATAAAAATCCTTGTGCTGTGGTTTAAAAAAAATTGCAATTTAAAAAATAGAAACTTTAATCCTTATATTCATGCTTACCCAGACAATAATATTGAAAAAACCATATATTATTGGTCAAAAATTACCGGCATTCCCAAAAAATAATTTGGTAAAACTTTTATAGATAAAAGAACCAACAAATCAAAAATAAAAAGAAAAACTTTGCCATATGGTACGCTTCATTTACGAATTAGAAGCTATGGGGAAAAAGAATTCGGCAGAAGATTACATAGACGGATTATGGGCTGGATAGAATCCGCCACAAAACAAATTACTGCGGGTGTGGTGTAGCAGCAGCACAAAACCCTTCCAAGGTTTGAGCAGGGGTGCAAATCCCCTCACCCGCTCCAATTAAAAAAAAGCTATGTCCGACATAGCTTTTTTTAATTTTTAAAATTATAACTTACCTGGCGTATTCTATTACCCGGCTTTCTCTTATCACAACTACTTTGATTTCTCCGGGATATTTTAACTCTTCTTCAATTTGTTCTGCAATCTGCCTTGCTGTTTTTTGCGCTCCCAAATCGTCAACTTTGTCTGCTTTGACAAAAACCCTAATTTCTCTTCCTGCCTGAATAGCATAAGCCCTGTCAATTCCTTCAAATTTATTGGCAATATCCTCTAAAGATTTTAATCTCTGTAAATAATTTTCCAGGGTGTCTTTTCTCGCGCCAGGCCTTGAACTGGAAACAGCGTCTGCTGTTTTTACAATAATAGCTTCCAGTGTTTCTGCAAGATAATCTTCGTGGTGGGCCCTCATAGCTTTTATAACTTCTTCTGATTCCCCAAATTTTTCTAAAATTTTAATTCCAATCTCAATATGCGAACCCTGAACTTGATGGTCAATGGCTTTCCCAATATCGTGCAAAAGGCCTGCTCTTTTGGCAATTTGGCTATTGGCTTTTAATTCTTCTGCAATTGTTTCTGATATTAAGGCCACCTCCATTGAGTGAAGCAAAACATTTTGGCCATAGCTTGTTCTGTAATAAAGCCTGCCCAATATTTGCACAAGCTTGTCATTCATGCCAATTATTCCTGCGTCGTAAATGGCTTTTTCCCCAACTTCTTTTATTTTGTTTGCGATTTCTGTTTTTGCTTCTTCTATTTTTTCTTCAATTTTTGCCGGCTGAATTCTGCCGTCTTGAATAAGCTTTTCTAATGCCAGTTTAGCAATTTGGCGGCGTATTGGATTAAAGCCGGAAATCACAACCGAATCCGGGGTTTCGTCAACTATCAGCTCAACCCCTGTAAGCTTCTCAAAAGTTCTGATGTTTCTTCCTTCCTTGCCAATAATCCTTCCTTTAATGTCTTCGTTCTGTAAAATAATGGTGGTTGTAGATAATTCTTGTGTTTGGGGCACCGCGCACTTTTGAATGGCTAAAGCAATTATTTCTTTTGCCCTGTCCTGAAGCTTCTCTTTTCCTTTTTCTTCCAATTTTTTAATTTTTTCTAAAATTTCTTTTTCGTATTCTATTTCAACCAAAGATAAAAGCTCTTTTTTAGCGTCTTCCCTGGAAAAATTGGCAACCTTTTCCAGTTTTTCTTCTGCCTGGCTTCTTAATTTATCTAACTCTTTTTTTATTTCTTTAAGTTTTTCCCCTTTTTCTTTCAGTTCCGCTTCTTTTTCTTCAAATGAGGCAATTCTCGTATCCAGCAACTTTTCTCTGTTTAACAAAAGTTGCTGAGCTTTTAAAAATTCTCTTCTTCTTTCATCTGTTTCTTTTTGCGCTTTATCTATAATTTCAGACGCTTTGGCCTCGGCTTTTTTAATAGCCAGAGAGGTTTCTTCTTTTACCTGCAAAACTCTTTTTTGAAGTTTTGCCTCTAGGGTTCCTGCTCTTCTTTTTGCAATTGACTGGCGGACATAATAACCCAGAATAGAGCCAAAAATCAAGCACAAAGTTGCTATAAATAATAAAATAAACTGTTCCATAATATTAATTTTTTATTTTTAAATCCTTTTTTCGACTTTTTAACAAACAAATAAAACTCACCTCGCGTGGTGAGCTCGTATTTATATATTTTGTTTTTATTCAGTTAATATGCGGCTATTTTTCTTCTTTGGATTCTCCGATAACTTCGTCAATAAGTCCGTATTTCTTTGCTTCTTCTGCTGTTAAATAAAAATCCCTGTCTGTGTCTTTTTCTACTTTGTCTAACGGCTGGCCTGTATGAGAAGACAAAATCTGGTTTAGCTTTTCTTTCATTTTTACAATTTGTTTTGCGGTAATTTCAATTTCTACTGCCTGGCCTTGAGCTCCTCCGGCTACCTGGTGCAAAAGAATTTCAGCGTTTGGCAAAGAAAATCTTTTTCCTTTCTCGCCCGCCGCTAAAATTATTGCCGCCATAGAAGCCGTGAGTCCAATGCAAATAGTAGAAACAGGGCATTTTAGATATTTCATTGTATCATAAATCGCCAATCCCGCAGTAACTGAACCACCAGGGCTGTTAATATAGAGCTTAATATCTTTTTTTTGGTCTTTTGAAGCCAAATACAGCATCTGGGCAATAATCACGTTTGCGTTCAAGTCAGTTACAGGACCCGCTAAAAAAATAATGCGCTCTTCTAAAAGCCTTGAAAATATATCGTATACGCGCTCTCCTCGCTGAGAACGTTCTATAATAGTTGGAACTATTGGCATTTCGTTAATTTTTAATAATTTTTATTTCCTAAAATTTGATTTTATAAATCCAGTTTTTATTCTGTGTAAAAGTGTTGGTCTAACTTTTCTTCGGGAATAAATTTAGAAGATTGTCTTATAATTGCCCGTAAAGTCCCCTTGTCAATTTCTTGATGAAGTGGCACGGTTAAAACTTCTTTTTTACTATTAACAAATCTTGAAAGTTTTACATGGCTGCCTTTTTGGGCTTCAATAGAAAAACCAAATATTGAAAGAATTTTAATAATTTCATTACCAGATAATACTTTTAATTTTGGCATAATTGGAGATTGGCTAATTCTAAGTTAATCAAAACCTCAGGGTTTTCTGTAAAATCCATAGCTTTAGCATCTTCTCCACTCAAGTGTAATTCAACTGCTTCTTTTACATTAGCAACTGCTTCATCTAAAGTTTTACCCTGTGTTACCACCGGTAAATTTAAACCTTCAGCCACATAATATTTCTCTCCTTTATAAATTTGAATATAAATTATATTGCGCATAATTATTTTGAGTAGTTATCAAATTTTTGAAAAACTTTCAAGTTTTTTAAATACTTTCTCATTATATATCGCACCCTTAGTATACTCTTTAAATTGTTCCTTGTCAAATTTTTCTGTTTTCTGATATTTTTCAGTTTTATTTAACTCCTCCTCAATTTCTTTTTCAGAAACTTCTATTTTTTCTTTTTTTCCTATTTCCTTTAAAATCAAAAAAATTTTAAGCTTTTTTTCAGCTTCTTTTGAAAAATTTTCTTTAAGACCGTCTTCTGTTTGCTTTGTGGTTGCTAAATATTCTTCAAAACTGATTTTTATATTTTGGGTAATTTGTTGTTTCAAATTTTCTAATAACCTGTCTTTTTCGTAGTTAATTAAAATTTCAGGAATTTCAAAACTATTTTTTCCCTCTGTTGTTTCGCATATTCTGTCTAAAATTTCTCCTCTTTTCCTTTGTTTTTCCGCTTCGTTTTTTTCTAAAATTATGCCTTTTTTAACACTGTTTTTTAGGGCATCTAAATTTTCAAATTCACCGATCATTTTAGAAAATTCGTCGTTGATTTCAGGTAATTCTATTTTTTGCACAGAAATCATTTTTACTTTAAAACTAACATCTTTTCCAGCCAAATCTTTTTTTACAGAATCTCCCGCCTGCGCAGGCAGGGCTGGAAACTTTACCGTAAACTCCTTTTCTTCACCGGCCTTCATTCCTTCTATGTTTTCTTCAAAGCCCTTTACAAATCCGCCCTGGCCTAAAATAAACTTGTCTGGCACAATCTTGCCTTCGTTTATGTCTTTGCTCTGATATTCAATTTCCACAAAATCTTTTTTTTCAGATGGTTCGTTTTTTATGGTAAATTTTGCTCTTGTTTTTTGCAAATAATTTAAACCGTCTTCCACCTCCTGGTCTTTTACAAAAACTTCTTTTATTTTTATGCGAGAAGATATTTCTTTATAATCTGGCAATTCAATTTCCGGCAAAACAGAAATTTTTGCCTTAAATAAAAACGGATTGCCTTTGGCAATTTTCATAATCTGCACTTCGGGTTGTCCTACGGGCTCTAAACTATTTTGGGAAATATAATCATAATAAACATGTTTTACGGCATGGTCTCCAGCTTCCATTAACAATGCCTCTTGGCCCAATTTTTCTTCAATTATTTTTAAAGGAACCTGCCCCTGCCTGAATCCGTCAATTTTCATATGTTCTTTAAGGTGTGAAAGAGCGTGTTCAATATGATTTTCAAATTCCTCCGGCGTCAGTTCAAATTCAACTTCTATTTGCGACTTTGGCAATTTTTTTTGTGTAGTTTTCATAAAATATAACATAACCCCAGCTTACCTTACGGCTGGCTGGGGCAATAATAAAAAATTTATAAAATTAATATTCTAGTTTTAATCCAAGCTTTTCGGCAATCTGCTGTAACCATTTTTCATGACGATCAACTTTCTGGGCCAACATCAACATTTATTGAAAATATTTATCTGCTTTAGCGGCATAAGCATCAACAGATGTTTGAAGTATGTTAAAATCTTCCTTCGTCACAAGCTGGCTTATCATTTCTTTTATTTCTTCTTTTGTCGCAAAAACTTCTGTTAATTTTTGTATATCCGCATCATCAAGCATATTAATTTGATTTAATTATGTTTTTATTATATCCCCATAAAAATATCTGTCAAATTTTAAAATATTTTTAAAAAATATTTTAAATGCCAACTCTCAAAATAAGCGATCGCTCAAATTAGAAGTTATGGTTAATAGGAGTTATAGATTAAATTGATTTTTATTTTAAGTTTTCCCAGCCGAATTCGCTGTAGAATGTCTTATTTTTTATACAATCTACTACTTGCCTAATATAAGGGATTATATTGTCTGGTAAATTACTCAAGTCAAACCAAGATAAATCGTCGCATTTATTTGACTCTTTTATTTCAATATGACCCTGCCATTTTTTAGTGGTAAAAAATACATCTACTCTTTCGTTAATCCCCTCATTTACTCCTTGTGGATAGTCTGCGCGCGAGTCCCTGCACATTACATGAATAACCCTTAAATCTTTTTGCTTCAAATCAACGCCGATTTCTTCTTTCGTTTCCCTGATTATTGCTTTGGTAAAATTTTCTCCTTTATCCGCATGGCCGGCAGGCAAACTATATTTGCCATCTTGAAATCCGGTGTTAAACCTTCTTTGTAATAAAATTTTATCATCCCTTATTAAAACTAAATATGACGCCGGTATGTATTTATTTCTTTCTTTTGCCATAAATTACACTAAAAATGAAACTATTAGTAACGCTACAATGTTGAGAACTTTAATCATTGGGTTAATGGCTGGCCCTGCGGTGTCTTTGTAGGGATCGCCTACTGTGTCGCCTGTTACAGCTGCCTGGTGGGCGAAAGAGCCTTTGCCACCATAAGCGCCAGATTCAATATATTTTTTGGCGTTGTCCCAGGCCGCTCCGCCGGTTGTCATTGAAATGCCGACAAAAATCCCGGTGACAATACTGCCTATTAACAAACCCCCAAGAGCTTCTGGCCCTAAAATAAATCCAACTAAAATGGGAGCTAATATTGGAATTAAGGCTGGCAACAACATTTCTTTTATGGCGGCTTTTGTGACAATATCAACGCATTTTCCGTATTCTGGCTTTCCTGTGCCATCCATTAAACCGGCAATTTGCTTAAATTGTCTTCTTACTTCTTCAACAACTTTTCCGGCTGTTTTGCCAACGGCGCCCATTAGGAAAGAAGCAAACAAATAAGGAAGCAGTCCGCCAATTAAAAGCCCTGCTATTACCCTAGAATTATCCAATGAAAAATCTATAACAGTATTTACTCCTGATAAATCAATTACCTGCTGGGAATATGCAGAAAATAAAACCAACGCCGCCAATCCCGCAGAAGCGATTGCATAACCCTTGGTTACTGATTTTGTTGTGTTGCCAACGGCATCTAAGGCGTCTGTAATTTCTCTTATTTCTTCTGGCATCCCCGACATTTCAGCAATGCCTCCGGCGTTGTCTGTAATGGGGCCGTAAGCGTCAACGGCAACCACAATGCCCGAAATAGACAACATTGCCATTACGGCCAAGGCTATTCCGTAAATTCCCGCCAGCTGAAAACTAATTACCGTCCCTGCCACAATCAATAAAACCGGCAAAGCAGTTGACTGCATGCCCAAAGCTATTCCTGTAATTATGTTTGTGGCGTGTCCGGTTTCCGAGGCCTTGGCAATAGATTTTACCGGGCCATAACTTTTTGAGGTATAATATTCTGTGATAATAAACATTCCTATAGCAATTATCAATCCGGCCAAACATGAAAAATAAAGATTATTTACCGGTATTTCCCGGCCCTGCATCATTTTTGAAATCACAGGATAAAAACTTAAAGCAGATAGAATAACGCAGGCAATAATTCCTTTATACATTGCCCCCATTATGTTTTTTGTTTTCCCCAGTTTTACAAAAAAACTGCCGAGAATTGAAGTTAAAATTGAGATGCTCCCTAAAATTAGAGGCAATAAAACAAACTGCGGACTGGCGGGATATAACAATGCCCCCAAAATCATTGTGGCAACTGCTGTTACAGAATAAGTTTCAAAAATATCGGCTGCCATGCCCGCGCAATCTCCCACATTATCTCCCACCTGATCGGCAATTACCGCCGGATTTCTCGGGTCGTCTTCCGGGATTCCTTTTTCCACCTTGCCAACTAAATCAGCCCCCACATCGGCGGCTTTTGTATAAATGCCTCCTCCCACTCTGGCAAAAACAGAAATCAAGCTGGCTCCAAATCCCAAAGCAATCAAACCATCTATTCCGGTTAAAAGATAATATCCAGAAACAGCCAATAGTCCCAAACTCACTACCGCCAAACCTGTAATTAATCCTCCTTTAAAAGAAATATCTAATGCTTTTGCCAGGCCTTTTTTAGCGGACTCGGCCACCCTTGTGTTTGCTTGGGTAGAAACAATCATCCCTATAAACCCTGAAAGTCCTGACAAAAAAGCTCCCAATAAAAATCCAATGGCAATTTTCCATCCCATAAATAAAAGAAAAACAAACAAAACGGCTCCGGCAATGCTTACTGTTTTATACTGCCTTTTTAAATATGAAATAGCTCCTTCTTGCACAGCCTGCGTGATAGCCACCGCCTTGCCCCCGGCCACGGGCGACTTTCTTATTTTTAAAATAAGAAAAAAAACATAAACTAACGCAAAAATCGAAACAATAATCGGAAAATAAATTAAATCCATATATTTATGTCATTGCGAGGAGCCAGCAGGCGACGAAGCAATCCCACGCTACTATGCATAGTAGCGTGATAGTGTCATTCCCGCTAAAGCGGGAGTCCAGAGATTGCCTCGCTGCGGCTCGCAATGACGGTTACTTTTTAATTTTAATTATTTTCTTTTTCTTCGGGTTCGCGGGATTCTGATTCTGGCATAATATTTATAAAATAATTCTAATTATTTTTATGATATAAAACTGTAAAAAAACTTGACAAGGTGTTTTAATTTGCTATACTTAATATGCTGATATGACTCGTGCATTACGGGTTAAAGTCAGGTGTTAAACAAAGGGGATTTCTTGTAAAAGAGGTCCTTTTTGTTTAAAATTAAACCGTGGACCTGGGCCCGTAGTGCATATAGTAGCATTTCAGTATTAACACCTGGCGAAGCGGGTGCAAGTCCCGCCGGGTCCACAACATAAAATCTGCAGAAATGCGGATTTTTTGTTTACTCGGATTTTTCTCCGGCAGGAGACTCATCTTCTTCTATTTTTTCAGCCTTTGCCTTTTTAGATTTTTTCCTCGGTTTTTCTGTTTCTTCTTTTTTTTCTTCCGGCTTTTCTGTCTGCTCCGAGGCGGCAGTTTCGCTGTCGCTTTGCGGAGTTTCGCTTGTCTTAATATCTATTTTCCAGCCGGTTAAGTTGGCGGCCAGCCGCACATTTCTGCCGTCTTTGCCAATGGCTAAAGAAAGCTGGTCTTCGGGCACATAAACAACCGCTGTGTTTTTTTCTTCAATTTTAACTTCTATAATTTTGGCGGGAGCTAAAGAATTGGCAATAAATTTTTCAGGAAATTTCTGCCACTCTACAATATCAATTTTTTCTCCGCCCAGTTCGTTTATTACCGCCATAATTCTCGTTCCTCTCTGGCCAACCATAGAGCCAATTGGGTCAACGCCCTCTTCTTTTGATTCTACGGCCACCTTTGTCCTAAAACCCGGCTCCCTGGCAATTGCTTTTATTACAACAGAACCAGAAGCAATCTCTGGCACTTCCAGTTCAAAAAGTTTTGATATTAACTTTGGATAAACGCGCGAAAGCATCACAACCGACCCCTTTGGAGTGTCTTCTACTTTCAACATATAAATTTTTAATCTTTGGCCCGGCCTGTAAAACTCTCCGGGAATTTGTTCTTCTCTGTTTAAAATACCCAATGTTTTTCCAATATCAATAAAAACAGTATAGCCCTCTATTCTCTGCACAATCCCAGAAATAATTTCTCCTTCTTTTGATTTATACTCTTTGGCAATTGTTTCTTTTTCGGCTTCTCTTATTTTCTGTAAAATAACCTGCTTAGCTGTTTGGGCGGCAATTCTCCCATAGTCCTGTTTGGATATTAAAGGAATTTCCAATTCTTCGTCTATTTTTATTTTCGGGCTGTCTTTTTTTGCCTCTTCTAACATTATGTGTTTTTCGGGGTTAAAAACAAACTTTTTTTGCTCCTCGTCGTCCTTGCTTGGTTCTTCAGAAAATTCCTGTTTTTTTTCCTTTAATACCTCTATTTCTTCTTCGGTATATAACATTGACTCATCAACAACCAGCTTTAATTGCCAAAACTTAACATCGCCCGAAACCGGGTTGAATTTTGCTTTTATTTTCTGCCCCTTTTTGCCGTAATCTTTTTTGTAGGCCGTGGCAATGGCCGCTTCTATTGTTTCTATAATAGTTTCCGGCAAAATGCCTCTTTCCTCCGCTATTTGGGCTAATGCCCTTTGAAATAATTTTATATCCATAATTTTTTAAAAAAACAAGTCCGTGGTCAGACGGACATATCTTCTGTTTCTCTATTGCTTTCTTTTTACCAAAATAAAAACATGCTGTCAAGAATCCCCTGTTTTTCCCAGGTTTATTCTCATATTTATCCCATAATCTCTGCACAATATTTTATACCCCCTTTCAACAAGATATACACAACCTGTGCTCCCTTTCCTTTAAAATAATTCTGCTTTTTTTATGCTATCAATTTTTATATCAAAACCGTAGCCGTTTGCTTCAATTGTTAAAAAGCCTCCTTCAATAGAATATGGTATCGCAGTATTTATTACAACTCCCTCCGAGTTTTCTTGTGTCAATAAAACTTGCCTGCCCTTTTTAATTGCTTCATTAATAACAGCTAAAACCTCTTCGGGTGTCTGCTCTTTTTCTTCAATATTTTCTAATTCACTTGTTTCTTCTCGCGGAGTTTTTTCCTCGGATTCCCGCGGACTCATCTCTGGATTTGTCATAGTTTTTAAAAATTAATTGTATTTTTTATTTTATCTCATTATCCTATAAATTTATTCGCTATTACAGGGATTTCTTTTTTAAAAAAGTTTTTAACATCTTTCCATTTTACTTTTTTAATCATTTCAAGTTCTCCTTGTTTATCGGCATCTTCAAAATAATTCAAACTTTTTAATATATGAGCCTTATTTTCTTTCAATGCCCTGAATTTTTTGTCGTATAATTCCAGCGACTCTTCAAGGGTTAATTTTTTTTCAATTTCAATAATAAAATAAAGGTCAATAAAATCTTTTTTTGAACCCCGGTCGGAAATAGCCGCAATTTTCATAGGGGCTATGTCTTTAATATCAGCAACCTCAACATCTAAAAATTTTTGGGTTTTAAAAAGAAGCGGATAGGTATAAAAAAATAAACTGAAACGAGTTTTATTAATTGTGCCCAAAATGGTTCCCCAATCTTTTCTTTCTAATTTAAATTCTGGAACCAACTTTTTAATTCTTTGAGACAAAATATCCGCATTGAATTCATTGACGGTAAAAAAATCAAAATCAAAAGAAAAACGATGGTTAATTTGCAAAGCCAAAGCGGTTCCGCCAGCCATATAAGCGTTTTGCAAAATTCCGCTTTTTCCTAATATGGCCAGTGCATTTTTTGCATTTTTTGATATGACTTTTTCAAACATAAAATTTTATTTTTAGGAACTTTGAGTATAAGCGCCCAGAAATTAGCGCTTTTTAAAGAAAGGTCTTTTTTTTCAGAAAGAACTTTTTTTATTAAAGAGATATTATAGTTTTTAAACATCCATTTAACATCATTTTCGTTGCCAAACTCTAAAATCCGCCCAATGATATGTTGGGCGTGTTTTTTAATGTCTAATTTTTGGAGGTCAACATCCCAAAACAAGCTTTGTCTGAACTTTATATTTTTTGTTTTCATACTTTATTTTACCAAATTTTACCCTGTTTTTCAATGCTGATTTTTCTAAAATTTCTCTATTTTTGTTTTTCTTTAAAAAACTGTGAGAGGGTTTTTATACCCTCCATAAATTCTATGGGCAGGGCAAAAATAACGGTTTTTGAAGGGTCTGGGTTTATTTTTTCTATTGTCTGCAAGGTGCGGACAGAAATGCCTCCTGGCACGCTGTTTAAAACCCTCGCGGCCTGCGACAATTTTTCTGCCGCGGTGTATTCGCCTTCGGCCCTGATAATAACAGCTCTTCTTTCTCTTTCTGATTCGGCCTGCTTTGCCATAATTCTTTTCATATCGGCTGGCAATTCAATATCTTGAATTTTAATATCGGTAACGGAAATTCCCCAAGACTCCGTAGCATTGGTCACAATTTTTTGTATTTCTTCTGCTATTTTTTCTCTTTCAGATAACAAGGTATCTAATTCAACCCCGCCAATAACATCCCTTAATGCCGCTTGCGCATATTGGGTCACTGCCAAAGCATAATCTTTTATATTCAAAATAGCCTTGTCGGCTGACTGCACCTGAAAATAAACAACTGCGTTAATGCCAACGGGCACATTGTCTTTGGTAATAACCTCCTGTTGGGGAATATCTGTTGTGGTTATGCGCATATCAATTTTTATTATCCGTTGTATGCCAATGAATATCCATTTTAACCCCGGGGTCAGGGTGCTGGTATATTTTCCTAGGGTCAGCACAACCGCCCTTTCGTACTGGTTTATAACCCTTAAACCGGCAAAAATAAAAAATAAAACAATAGCTAAAATGACGGTAAATATAATATTCATATTTTTTATTATTTAATAATATTTACTTAATTTACTTAATTTGTTTTAGAAAACCGTTAACCATGTTTATAGTTTCCTCGTTTTTCTGAAAAACCGATTTCCAGATTACAACAATATCTGCGTCATTAAAAACAGAACTTTGAACTTCTCTTAATGTATCTCCTCCGGCAATGGCAATCATAATATCATAATTTCCTTTTATGCGCCTTATTTCGTGCAAAGGAATCATTTTTTCCTTGTTGAATTTTTCTTCGTCTGCTCCACGATGTAAAATCACAATCGGCGGAACTTTTTTTAAAGAACGGAGAACAGAAAGGGGAAATTCTACGTTCATCATATCAATCATTGCGTCAATTTTATTTTTTTCGCAATGTTCAATAAACGAATTTAGTGTTTCAGTTGGGGCTGTTCCCAGGGCAACAGCGGCGCTGGCTCCTGCGTTGGCCGCCATTTGCACCTCTGTTTCCGCCCTGTCCATTGTTTTTAGGTCTGCAACTATATAGGGAGTAATGCTGTTTTGTTCAACTAAGTTTGCCGGCAAGATAGGTTCGTTTATTTTTTTGTTGTTAAAAAATCCTTGAAAAATATTAAACGCCGTTTCTTCTTCCTGCTCCCCTCTTGTCGCTTGACTATTTATTTGAGAAATAATATATTTTGCGATTTTTGAAAAATTGGTCTCTTTGGTTTTTGTTTTTGAAGTTAAAGAGTCGTTAATGCTCCCAAAAAAAATACGCTGTTCGTACCATGATTTAATTTGAGAAATGCCGTATTCTCCATATTTTTTAATAAGCGGAGTGCCTGCTTCAATAATTATCCTGTCGCTGATTGGCAATTCGTTTATTATTTTATGCGCCTCTTCAAGGGTGCTGTTTAGGGCAATTTGTAAATAACATTTTTTAGAATTTAATTTTGGTTTCACGCGAAAAGTCATTTCTTTTTTTACTTTGTTTTATTTAACGGGGGGTATAGTTGCTTATCTATTTTTCTTTCAAAACAAACCCGGCCTGCTTTATGCTGCCAATTATCAGTATCTGCGTACCCATATTCATATCCTTTTTCCGGAATTGCAGGACGAAATTGGCCGTATTGGTCATTTCCTTCTCTGTTAAACTCGGCGCATAATTCAAAAAACAAATTCGTTGCATCTTTTATATTATATTCATAAACAGTTTTGCTTTGCGGATCAGCTGACGGAACATAGCCGGAAATATTATCTGTTAAATCGGTTAACATTGCGGGCAGTTTTTCTTTGGTTTGCCAGTAGTTTACAATTTGATACTGAATACCCTGCAAGTCGGAAATTTTTTGCTGGTCAAGCTGCATTAAACGGGCAGTGGCAGGAGAGCCAACTATAAAAAACGCAGAAATAATTGAAATTAAAACAACGGCGCTCGTTGAAACACCGAAATACTTTACCATCTTTTTTGAAGTTATTTCCCGTCTTACGTCGTCTAAATAATACCAAAAAATAACAATTGCCACCAAAAGCACAGACAGGGCTTTTAAGAAAAACCTTGCCTTTAATTCTCCTTCCAAAAACGTATTTATAACGCTTACCAAGTCGCCTATTATTATCAATGAAGCAATAAAAAGCGTTAAATATATCAGCCACTTCCGTATTTTTGACTCTCTAACTGCCGTTTCTTTGGCGTAAACTTTATTTAAATACCAGGAAACCAATATAAAAACAGGAAAAACTATAATCAAAGAAGAAACAGCAAACCTGATAGGACCGGTAAAGCTGAAATAATTATAATATTGGTTTAAAATATCCGGAAAAAAATAATTTATATACTGCCAAAGCAAGGTTACAAAAGTTATTGCCGACCAATACAGGGTTACAATCGCCAAACCGCAGGCGGAAAAGGCGGCGCGCGAAACCGGA
>JBBTQJ010000036.1:0-38169 GCA_038065755.1 Patescibacteria group bacterium
GGGATGTCGGACGTCCCAATAACTTTTAAGCCGCGAAATTATGATTTAAGAACATTGGCGTTAAATGATGTAAAAGCAGTCAAAGAAGAATATGAAAAATTATCGCAAGAAATTTTTCCTGATTTAAGAATAACAATGCTATATGGAAAAATGAAAGCAAAAGAAAAAGAAATAATAATGCAAGACTTTAAAAAAGGTGAAATTGATATTTTGGTTTCAACTTCTGTTGTTGAGGTGGGAATTGATGTGCCAAGAGCAACAATTATGATGATAGAAGGAGCAGAGCGTTTTGGTTTGGCCCAGCTTCACCAATTCCGCGGCCGGGTCGGCAGATCGAATATGCAATCATACTGCTTTTTGTTCACCACTTCGCCAGACCAGCTAAACAGAAAAAGGTTAAAAGCATTGGTTGAGTCAAGCAACGGCTTTGAACTGGCCCAAAAAGATTTGGAAATAAGAGGCCCCGGCCAGCTTTACGGAACCCAGCAGTGGGGTTTGCCCGATATGGCAATGCAGGGCCTGTCAAACATATTTTTAGTTGAAAAAACCCGCCAAGCCGCCAAAGAAATTTTAGAAAAAGACCCGGAACTAAAAAACTATCCCTTATTAAAAGAACGTCTGAAAGAATTCGAAAAACGCATCCACTTTGAATAATTTATCGCATTACTATTACTACATCGTTGTAATAATTGTGCGGTCGCACAAACATTACAACGATAACTCAAAAAATATAAAGTATATAAAAGTATAGAAAAAATCAGCGATTTTCCCCGCTGATTTTTTAATTTATTATTTTGTTAATTCGCCAAAAAGCCTTCTTTCTTCGTCTGTTAATGGCCTCGTCTCAGTTATTTTTTTAAGTCTTTCATATTCATCTATCATATCTTTCTTATGTTGGTTAAGAGTATCTTTTTCTCTTTGACTACTTTCTTTAATTTCTCTTATTATTTTATCCGCATAAGATTTTTGATCTTCCCCTCTTGGTTCCCCTGATTCTTTTAGCATAATTTTTTTATTTAATTTTAATAAATATTTTTTACTTTTTAAAAGCGGGCATGCTAAGAACATTTTCAATATCTACAACGCGCGTTTCCAGTTGATTGTTCTTTTTTAAGTCATCGCTTAATGAAGTTAATTGTTTGTTTAAATTTTTGATATCTTTTTTTGTTGAAATCCCTCCTAACTTCTTTTCGATAATTTTTAGATTTTCTTTCGTGGTCGCAATTTCCGTAAAACTTTCGAACTCTTTTTTTGTCACAAAATTTTCCTTTAGAAAAGGAGCTAATGTTTTTTTATGGTATTTTTCTAGTTCGCTTAAAGTTAATGGATTTTCTTTATTTTTTTTCATATTTTTATGATTATTCAATTTTTTTTATATTTATAGCTCTATATATATTCTTTTAAAAGTGCTTGTCAAATTCAGTTTATTTGCGGACTTTTTCGGTGACCCAAAAGCCCATATATTTGCCCAACATTAAGCGAATTTGGGCGTCTAATGCAGGAAAGGCGCCGAAAATAATCAGAGTTACGGGCAAAAAAATCCATTGCAAAAATATAGATATTCTTTTCCGCCACTTGGCAATCCTGCTGATAGTTTTTGGCAAGGGCGGCAGAAGCATGGTGCTTAAAACAGCAGAAACAAACATGCCTATTAAAGAAGCCGTCATAATTCTGCTTGTTAAAATTGGAAGATTAAAAGAAAGAATGGTAAGATTGAATTTTTCTCCTCCCAAAAATAAAGGAAGCCAGCCTAATATAAACAATAAAAGAGCGGCTGTTGCCCAAGACCAAAAGCCGTCAATAATTGTGTATAAATGAGATACTTTTTTTAAAAAAGGTATTTTTTTATTATTTAAAAATCCAAACATCATATAAGGAATTTCACTGCAACCCCACGCCCAGCGCCTTTGCTGTTTGTATTGGTTTTGAGCGGTTCTCCAAAAACTATTTGCCATTACAGCATCCATTGAAACCAAATAATAAATGGGCACCACCTTATAATCTCCGTCGTAATAAAGATAAGCCCGCCAAAAAATTCGCGAATCATCTGAAACAACATTGGCCGGATACCCTACCTCAAAAAATACCTTGCAAGGGATTGAATGAGAAGAATAAGTTGTAAGCTTTTCCGCTCTTTCCTGCTGTATCATCTGCCAAAAAGTATTTGAAGTAGAAACCACTCTGGCAAAAGCCGAGGCCGACCAGATGTTATTATTATATACTGGAATAGGCTGATAACTCGCCCTTAAAGGGTTTTTTTCTGTTAAATAATACCATGTTAAACAGGCAAAATACTGGGGATAAATTTTGGTATCAATGTCAAAACTTGAAATCAAAATATTTTCATAAGGAATTTTCAATTCATCTATTGTTTTTTTTATTTCTTTGCCGGCCCAGGCCACATTTGACCCTTTTCCGCCTATTTCCCCGGGTATATTATCTGGGTGGACCGACACTAAAAATTTATAAAAATTATTATAATATTTTTTAAAAACAGATTCTGCTATTTCTTCTGCTTTCTTACCTGCCCGCTTCTCTATTGCTAAAACAACAATTATTTTTTCTTTTGGATAATTAGAGCTTATTAAAGAATCAATCGTTTCTTTTATTATTGCTTCTTCTTCTTTATATGTTGGCAAAATAATTATATGATAAATGTCTTTCCATTTTCTGCCCTTTATTTCTTTAAGTTCTTTTAACCAATCTCTTTTAATGTGGCTTTTTATTTTAAAATAACTTACAAACTGATGCAAAGAAAAATAAATAATTCGAAATAAGTAATAAGAGCAAAAACAGATTATAAAAACAGCCACAAACGCCGGAACTAACCAAGAAAAAACAAAGACTCCCAAAAGAGTCCCCAAGCTTAAAATTCCAGGAAGAGTTTCAAATAGGCGGTATAATAATCTTTCTTTTTTATTTTTTATATCGCTTGCCTTTGAAATATCAAGATAATCTTTTTTATCCATAGTGGCCCCAACCGGATTTGAACCGGTGTTCTCAGCTTGAAAAGCTGGTGTACTAGACCAGGCTATACGATGGGGCCATGTTGAATTTACATCTCAACTTTATCTTAAAAATTGAAAAAAAGCAAGTTTTGTTATATAAACAATAGATACAAATTATTATGAAAATTCTCGCCATAGAAACATCTTGCGACGACACAGGAGTTGCTGTTTTAGAAATAAGGGGCAATAAAACGCTTTCTTTTAATGCGCTCTCAAATGTTGTTTCTTCGCAAATAGAAGTGCATAAAAAATACGGGGGAGTATATCCTGCAATGGCAAAAAGAGAGCATCAGAAAAATTTAGTTCCCACCCTTAGGTTGGCGTTAAGGGGGGCAAGCCTTCTTAAAATTTTCAGTTCTCAATTTTTATTTAATTCCGCAGAATTACAGCGAAGCGGTTCTATTTCCAACAAATTTTCAAATGCAAAAAAAATCCTTGATAGAGAACAGGATGTTTATAAAAAATTAATTCCTTTTTTGCAAAAATACGAAAAGCCAAATATTGATTTAATTGCTGTGACAAACGGCCCAGGGATAGAGCCCTGTTTATGGGTTGGAATAAATTTTGCCAAAGCTCTTTCATATTTCTGGAGTATTCCAATAATTCCCGTAAATCATATAGAGTCTCATATTTTAGTAAATATGTTGGAAAATCGGGATATTAAATTTCCAGCTATTGCTTTAATTGTTTCTGGCGGACATACTCAAATTATTTTAATGGAAAAAATCGGCAAATATAAAATACTGGGAGAAACCAGAGACGACGCGGCCGGCGAGTGTTTTGACAAGTGCGCTAAAATTTTAGGCCTCGGCTACCCGGGGGGGCCCATAATTTCAAAATTAGCAGAGGGGCTTGATATAGATCAGAACCTTGATAAATATTTCGGGGGACATCGGAAGTCACCCGAACCTCAAGGACGACTTAAATTGCCCAGGCCTATGATAAACACAAAAGACTACGATTTTTCTTTTTCCGGCCTAAAAACCGCGGTTTTATATCATCATAAAAAACAAGTGTACACAAATTATCACGATCGTAGAAAATCGTGTACGCTAAAATATAAACAAGAAATGGCCGCTGAAATCCAGCAGGCAATTATTGATGTTTTAATTAAAAAAACAATTAAGGCCGCCAAGGATTATAAAGTAAAAACAGCAATCTTGGGTGGAGGAGTTTCGGCAAACCAAGAACTGCGAAAACAACTCAAAGAAAAAATTAAAAAAGAACTTCCCGATACACAATGCCTAATACCCAACACCCAACTATCAACCGACAACGCTTTAATGACCGCAATTACCTGCTATTTCCATAAAAAGAAAAAAATCGCTTGGCAAAAAATTAAAGCCGAAGCCAATTTACGATTATAATAAAAAATGTTAAAATTATTTTATAAAATCTATGGAGCCATCAAAAGCATATAATCCAACAGAGGTTGAAGGTAAGATTTACCGGCTTTGGGAAAAGGGCGGTTTTTTTGCGCCTGAGGCGCGCCAGCCAAGGGCTGGTAATCCCAACAAGAATAAAACTTTCTGTATAATAATGCCTCCAACAAATGCTAATGGCTCGTTGCACGCCGGGCACGCTTTAGTTATGACAATTGAAGATATTATGACAAGGTACAAAAGAATGCAGGGATTTCGCGCTCTGTGGCTTCCCGGTTTAGATCACGCCGGTTTTGAAACGCAGGTTGTTTATGAAAAAAAACTTGAAAAAGAAGGCCGGTCTAGATTTAAAATGACAAGAGAAGAATTGTATAAAGAAATCTCTGATTTTACAGAAAATAATAAAAAAAATATAAATTCTCAGGTGAAAAAAATGGGCTCTTCGTGCGATTGGTCGCGCGAAAAATTTACGCTGGATAAAGATATTGTAAAAATTGTTTACGATACTTTTGAAAAATTAAAAAACGACGGGCTGGTCTATAAAGGCAAAAAAATAATCAACTGGTGTTCAAGGCACCAAACTTCCCTGTCTGATTTAGAAACAAAAGACGAAGAAAGAACTGATAAATTTTATTATTTAAAATACGGCCCGTTTGTAATTGCCACAGCCAGACCGGAAACAAAATTTGGAGACAAATATATGGTAATGCACCCAAAAGACAAAAGATATAAAAATTATAAAAACGGCCAAAAAATAGAATTAGAGTGGATAAATGGGCCGATTACAGCCACAATTATAAAAGACCAAGCCATAGATATGAATTTTGGCACGGGCGTTATGACAATTACTCCATGGCACGATGCAGTAGACTTTGAAATTGCGGAGCGCCACAATTTAGATAAAGAACAAATAATAGATTTTCAAGGACGGCTTTTACCGATTGCCGGCGAATTTGCCGGAATGAAAATTTTAGAAGCCAGGCCAAAAATAATTGAAAAACTGCAAACCAAGGGGCTTGTTGAAAAGATTGAAGAAAACTATAAACATATTGTCAAAACCTGCTATAAATGCAACTCTTTAATAGAACCGCAAATTAAAGAGCAGTGGTTTTTAAAAATGAAACCGCTGGCTGAGCCCGCCATTAAAGCAATTGAAAAAAATCAAATAAAATTTATTCCAGAGCACTATAGAAAAATATCTTTACACTGGTTAAAAAATATTATTGATTGGAATATTTCAAGGCAGATTGTCTGGGGCATTCCTATGCCAGCCAAGTTTTGCGAAAAATGCCATGCAGAATTTATTGATATAAATGATAAAATTACAAAATGCTCAAAATGTGACGGATTATTAATAAAAGAAACCGATACTTTTGACACATGGTTTTCTTCGAGCCAATGGCCATTTGCAACTCTTGGTTTTCCAAACTCTAAAGATTATAAAACATTTTATCCTACCGATGTTATGGAAACCGCAGGCGAAATTATATTTTTCTGGGTGGCAAGAATGATTATGCTGGGGCTTTATATAACAAAAAAAATCCCTTTTAAAAATGTTTACTTGCACGGATTAGTTTTGGATGCAAAAGGACAGAAAATGTCAAAATCAAAGGGAAATGTTATTAACCCATTAGACTTGATTGAAAAATTCGGCACAGACGCCCTAAGAATGGGTTTGGTTGTTGGGAATAGTCCAGGCACTTCCCTGCCCCTAGATGAAAATAAAATAAAGGGTTATAGAAATTTTGCCACAAAAATTTGGAACGCCTCGCGGTTTGTTTTAATGAATTTAAAAGATTATAAAACAGACAAAAAAATTCAATTAAACGCGAGAGATAAAAAATTGCTCGAAAACTTCCAAAAAACTGCTAAAGAAATCACAAAAAAAATGGACGACTTTAAGTTTTATATAGCTGGTGAAAAAATTTATCATTATTTCTGGCATACTTTTTGCGATAAAATAATAGAAGAAAGCAAAAAAAGTTTGTCTTCTCCAAAAACAAGAAAGTCGACACAGTTTATGCTTTTGAAAATACTTTCTGGCTCGCTGAAAATTTTACACCCCTTTATGCCCTTTATAACAGAGGAAATTTACCAGCAACTTCCGAGAAAAAACAAGAAAGAGTGTATAATGATAGAAGAATGGCCTGAAAATTAAAAGTCAAAAGTCAAAAATTAAAAGTATAACGGCGCAACAATTACTTTTAACTTTTAACTTTAGACTTTTAACTGCCTTATGGATTTTAAAATAATTCTTTATATTATTTTTGGAATTTTGCCAAGTTTGACCTGGCTTTTTTATTATTTAAGAAAAGACGTACATCCCGAATCAAACAGCCAGATTATAAAAATTTTTTTATGGGGCGCTTTAATTACCTTACCTGTTTTTTTTACTCAGATATGGCTTTCAGATTTATTAAAAAACTTTGAATTTCAACTGCCCCCTCTTGCTATTTCTATAATATACTGGTTTTTTATAATAGCTTTTACGGAAGAATTTTTTAAATATTTGGTAGTAAGGCAAAAAATCATTAATAATAAAGAATTAGACGAGCCCTTAGATATAATGCTTTATATGGTTATTTCTGCTTTGGGTTTTGCCGCTTTAGAAAATATTCTTTATCTGCTTTCTCCAATAGATAATTTATCTTTTAACGATATTGTGAACAGGACTATAATTATCAGCTTTATCCGTTTTGTGGGAGCTACTTTTTTGCATACTCTCTGCTCTGGGTTAGTGGGCTATTTTCTGGCTATTTCTATTTGCGAAACGAAGAATAAAAAATTGATATTTTTTTCGGGGCTGTTAACGGCTACTGTCTTGCACGGATTGTATAATTTTTCTATAATGACAATAGAGATGCCCATGAAGATTATTATACCTGTTGTAATTTTAATAATGCTTTCTATTTTTATTATTTCTGGTTTTGAAAATCTTAAAAAATTAAAAAGCGTTTGTAAAATTTGAGTGTCGCGAAGCGATGCGAAAACCCCGCCCTCTATTCTTATGTATTATGTTTATATTCTAAAAATAAATAATGAATTTTATATAGGATATAGCGAAGATTTACAAAGGAGAATAAAACAACATAAGTCGAAGGGTGAAATAGAATTGATTTATTACGAATCATATTTATCTAAAAATTTAGCTACAACAAGAGAAAAAAAATTAAAACATTATGGTAGTGCCTGGCGAGCCCTCAAGAAAAGAATAACAGCTTAGAGGGCGGGGTGCTCACCTTATTCGCATATGAAAAACAAAACAAAAATTATAGAAAATAATTTAATTTCTAAAAAACCCGGGCTGGTCCAAGAAAACAAAAGTAAAATTTTTGACCCAGAAGGAGAGCTGGTAATTGATGTTTATGAAACAGGCTCTGATTTTGTGGTTTTGGCCGCCATTGCCGGAATTCAAATAAAAGACGTTGATATTTCCTTAGAAAAAGAAATGCTGGTAATAAAAGGAAACAGAGAAAATCCCTGCGCAGGCCCGGAAAATAAATATTTTTACCAGGAATGCTACTGGGGGCCTTTTTCCAGAAAAATCGTTCTGCCAGAAAACATCAACATTGCCGAGGCCGCAGCCGAAATGGACAAGGGGGTTTTAACCATAAAAATCCCCAAAAACAAGCAAAATAACAAAGGAAAACTGGAAGTGAAATCTTCGTAACTCGCAAAGATATTAAAGCGCTAAAAACTGGCTTTTCGCCAGTTTTTATTTTGTGCCGCGGGAGAGATTTGAACTCTCAATCCTTTCGGAACATGCTCCTAAGGCATGCGCGTATTCCAATTCCGCCACCGCGGCTTTTTTGTCTTGCTGCCTACCCCGCATAATCAAGAGCGAAGCGAGAAATTTTTGCGGGGTTTCACCATACTCGCTAACATTGCCTGCATATTCAATATCTTTAATATATCAAAAATTATATTATTGTAAAAAAACGACCATGGTTTAATCCTTGGTCGTTTTTTAAAAAAATTTTAATTATTTCTATTATATCCAAGTTTTTATAATTGCCCATATTGAAAGCGCAAGAACCAAAACCACTCCGCCTACTACGGCATATAAAAGAGTATTTCTTGCTTTTCCCACTTTTTCCGGATCGCCGGAGGCTGTGACGAACAAAATTCCTGATACTAACAACATAACCCCTATTACAAAACCGCCTACTGTATATAATACTCCTGTGATAAAAGCTTTTACTTGGATCCAAGTGTAGGTATCTACGGGAACATCTGGGGTAGCTCCAGCTAAAGCAATAACCGGAAGGGCTAATACTGCAACTAAAATTAATGAAGATAAAATTTTGTTGATTTTCACTATTCGACCAGCGAATTTATTATTTTTTATTAAAAAATCTTAATTCGCCGGTTTTTATTAATCCTTAAATTTCGTTAAATTTTGTTGATTTTCGACCTTTTAAATGTTTATCAATGATAAATTGGTTATTAACAACCCCTTTACCCTTTAATCTATTATACTCAATCCCTAATAATTGTCCATAACCCTGCCTGTGGAAAAACATTTACAGCTCTTAATTAAGCCAGCCAAACAAAATAGGCAATATTGAAGCTGAAATAAGAATAACTACAGCCCCTACTATTCCTCCTATAAAAGCGGCTTTAGATAAAGAAATTTTTTGAGGGTCTCCTTGAGCCATAGCAAACATAATTCCAGACAGTAGAAAACAACACACAGTAATTACTACGGCAACAGTCCAAATAGCGTTAACAACCTTAGTCCCCAGGCCGGTTATAGTTGTCGGCAACGCCCCAAAAACCACTGCTGGCAAAACCACCACCCCTAAAAGAAAAACGCTAATTAAAACTTTTTTCATTATTTATTTGCTATTTGCAATTTTATAAAAACCAAACCTGACGCCATTTTTCACCATTTTTTTCTCTATTTTTGTTTGCATAATCCTGTGCCGCCAGTTCCCAATGCGTCAATTATTATGGTAGATGCCGACATTGATAATACAACCACCACTGTTCCGATAACAGCGGCAATTAATGCCTTCTTAGCTATCCCCATGCGTTCCCCTCCTCCTGCTGTTAAATATAAAACACCAGCGATAATCCACCCAATAATTATCATAGCACCGCCTACATTCCAGGAAATACTTCCTATTCTAGCTATCATCTTACAAAACTCAGTTGCCTCAGTGCCGGCAGCTATCGTTATTGGTGTGGTAAAAAAAGATAAGAATAAAATACTCCCCGATACTAAAAATAATATTTTTTTGTTTGTCATTTTATTTAATTATGCATATTTTGAGATTGCTTCGCCTGTGGGCTCGCAATGACGAAAAAATACATAATTTTAAATTTAAACTCCGAGAAATAATGCGTTTCCTATTATAGTTTGTGCAGCTTGAGCCAAAATAACCAAGGCTGTTCCGGCTATTGAGGCAAATAGGGCTTTTTTTGCCAAATTAAGCCTGTCCGGAGCTCCTTGCGCGGACAAGAATAAAAGTCCCGTAATCATCCAAAATATTACAACAAGAGCGGTCGCAACAACCACTATTACGCTTGTGACATTTATCACCATGCCAACAATGGTTACTTGCGCAAAAGCTATGTTTGGCAGAATTAAAACGCCCGATAAGACCAATAATAATGATAATATTTTTTTCATAACAAAATATTTTTTTATAACGACCTTTTTATTATTAAATTTACTTAACGCCTAAAACTTCTTTAACAATGCTAACTATTGTACCCGCTATTACAGCTACAACCATGCCTACTATGGCGTATATTAATGCTTTTTTGGCGGCTCCTATCTTTTCAGGACTGCCGGCTGAAGTAAGATACATAATACCAGCCACTATTAACATTATAGTAGAAAGAGACCCGATTATCGTGGCAACAGTTTTCGCGATCTTATCTAAAAGTTCCAAAATAGTATTAGAGCTTAGGGGGTTTTTAATAGTAACGCCCGATACTGGAGATGAAGATGCTAAGCCAAGCGCGATAATAGAAGATATTAGAAATATAAAAAATTTATTCATTTTAAAAATTATTGCTCTTTAAATAAAAGGCCGTAATGATAAGCTCCGGCGGGGAATTCTTTTTTTAGGGAAAGCCCGGCTTCTGTTGCTATTTTTTTAACTTGGTCAGCTGTAATTCTTCCTTCCTTGGGGCCAAAAGGAGCTGTTTCTTTCCAATCAACCACCAAAACCTGCCCTCCCGCTTTCACAACCCTTTTTGCTTCTATAATTATAGCAGATTTATTTTCTGCTTGGAAGAGAATATTGCAAACCAAAATAATATCTATGGAGTTGTTGGGCAAAGTAGAGCCCTTAACGGCCTCCAGGTCGCAGACAATTGTTTCAATATTGGAAAGTTTTTCTAAAACCGCCCTGTTTTTTAGAGCTGATAATTTTTCTTCCTGAATGTCCAGCCCGTAGACCTTGCCTAATTTTAATTTCTTTGCCAAAGCAATGGAAAAAATACCGGCTCCCGTGCCGAATTCGGCCGCAATCATTCCTTCTTTTATTTCAAGCTCTTTTAAAACTTCTTCCGGATTTAAAAAACCCTCCATAATGCTAATTAAAAATTAAAAGTCAAAAATTAAAAATATAATAAAAAGTTAAAAGTAATCGTATTTTGTTATTTATTTCTAAGGGTTTTTATGCTGGAACCCAATATGTTTGATATTTCAATTAATTCTTTTAAAAGGTGCTCTATTTCTTTTTTATCTCCCTTGTTTGTGTCTCGCAAAAGAGCCAACCAAAATTTTGTTTCGTTGGCAGATTTTAAAGAATGTGATAAAAAATTTGTAAAATCTTTCTTTGAACAACCGGCAATTGCTTCAATGTAGTTAGCGCAAATACTGGTTCCGCTTCTAATAATTTGATTGCGAGTAATTTTACATACATCGTCATTTTTAAGCAGGGTTTCGGTAAATTTAATCAATCGTAGAATAAAATTATAAATTCTTTTCTTAAGATTATCGCTAAACTCTTTATTGCCATTCATTGCTTATACTTTTAATTTAATATTATACTTTTAATTTTTGACTTTAGACTTTTAACTAATTTGATTATACCAAATACGCCAAATTATTAAAAGTGGATTATTCTTTCAGACATGCGCCCGAGGCCACCTTGTCGCCCTCTTCAAGACGCATTATTCTTACCCCCTGGGTTGCCCTGCCAAGCAAAGACACCGATTTTACCGCTGTTCTTATCACCTGCCCCTTTTGGGAAATAACAATCAAATCTTCTTCTTCGGCTCCTTCTATAATGGCAGCCAAAACAACCTTGCCTGTTTTAGGAGTAATCTTGGCTGTTTTAATTCCAGAACCTCCCCTGCCCTGCAACTTATATTGAGAAACATCTGTTCTTTTGCCATAGCCGTTTTCCATAACAATCAATAAATATTGTTTTTCGGGTTTCTGTTCTTTATTTTCTGTTTTTTGAATAACATTCATTGAAATAACCTCGTCTCCCGACTTAAGCCTAATGCCTTTGACTCCGGCCGCGGTTCTGCCCATAGGCCTGATATCTTTTTCTTTAAACCTTATGGCAATGCCGTTTTTTGTGGCTAAAATTATATCGTCTTCACCCGTTGTTTTAACTACTTTTTTCAACGCATCCCCCTTTTCCAGTTTTATGGCTATAATTCCGCTTTTCCTTACATTGCCAAATTCTTCTAGGCTGGTTTTCTTTATTCTGCCGTTTTTGGTAACCATAACCAAATATTTAAATTTTTGCCCCTCGTCTTTTGTTATGGGAATTAAAGATAAAACTTTTTCTTCTGTTGAAAGCTCTAAAAAGTTTAAAATGCCACGGCCCCTTGCAACCCTTGTTCCTTCTGGAATTTCATAAACCTGCGTTTGCAAAACTTTGCCGGTATCCGTAAAAAAAAGCAAATTATCATGTGTTGAGGCGCAAATAAAATGCTCAACAATATCCTCTTGCATTGTTTTCATTCCCATAATGCCCTTTCCCCCTCTTTTTTGAATTTTATAAGTGGCAGGATTTATTCTTTTAATATATCCGCCGGTAGTTAGGGTGACAATTGTTTCTTCCAACGGCACCAAGTCAATTTCTGTTATTTCTCCCAATTTTTGTTTTATTACTTTTGTTTTTCTTTTATCGCCAAATTTTTCTTTAAGGTTTAAAAGATCTTTTTTAATAATGTCTTTTAAAATATCCTGACTTTTTAAAATAGCCAGCAGTTCTTTAATTTTATTTAAAATTTCTTTTAACTCGTCTTCTATTTTTTTTCTTTCCAACCCCGCCAGGGTTTGCAATTTCATTTCCAAAATTGCTACTGCCTGCAATTCTGTAAGCTTGAATTTTTTGATTAAATTAATTTTTGCTTCTTCCCTGTCAGCTGATTTTTTAATGGTAGAAATTACCTGGTCAATATTTTTTAAAGCAATCATTAGGCCTTCTAATATATGGGCTCTTTCTTTGGCTTTTTCCAAATCATATTTTGTTTTTCTGGTGACAACCTCCTTTCTGTGTTCTATAAAATATTTTAAAACATCGGAAATTGAAAGAATTTCGGGCTGAATGCCGTCAACCAAGGCCAGCAAGTTCATATGAAAAGATTTCTGCAGGTTGGTAAATTTGTAAAGGCGGTTTAAAATTCTTTGGGGCTGAAAGCCGTTTTTAACATCTATTACAATTCTCATTCCCTCTCTGTCAGACAAATCTTTTATGTCTTTTATGCCTTCAACTTTTTTTTCTGAAACCAAATTAGCCAATTCTTCAACTAGGGTTGATTTTATAACCTGATAAGGAATTTCTGTAATTACAATTTGCTCCTGGCCGTCCTTTTTTTCCACCACGTCAGCCTTTCCCCGCATTATTATAGAACCCTTGCCTTGGGAATAGGCAGATATTATTTCTTTTTGGTCGTAAATTATGCCGCCCGTAGGAAAATCCGGACCTTGTATAAATTCAAACAAATCAGGAGTTTCGGCTTTGGGATGATCTAATAAATGAACAGTGGCGTCAATTATTTCTGTTAAATTATGCGGGGGGATGTTTGTTGCCATTCCAACGGCAATTCCCAAACTGCCGTTTAAAAGCAATTGCGGAAGGGGCGAGGGCAAAACAGCCGGCTCTTGTTTTGTGCCATCATAGTTGTCTATAAAATTAACCGTGTTTTTTTCAATATCTTCAAGCATTGCTTCGCCAATTTTAGAAAGTTTGCATTCTGTATAACGGCTGGCCGCAGAATTATCCCCGTCTTGGCTGCCAAAATTTCCCTGAGGGGCTATTAAAGGATACCTCATATTAAAATCCTGAGCCATTCTGACCAAAGTATCGTAAATGGCCATATCGCCGTGCGGATGGTATTTTGCCATTACTTCTCCAACTACCGCCGCGCATTTTCTAAACTTAGCCGAACTGCTTAGCCCCAGCTCATTCATTGCGTATAAAATTTTTCTGTGCACGGGCTTTAAGCCGTCTCTTACGTCGGGCAATGCCCGAGCCACAATAACCGACATTGCATAATCAATGTATGATTCTTTCAGCTCCTGCACGATTTCTCTTGGTTCTACTTTTCCCCTATTATTGTCCGTTGATTTTTCTTTTTCTTCCGCCATTTTTTACAAATTTAACGCTTTTTTAATTTCAAAAACAAATTCTTCAATATCTCCCAATCTGTTTTGTAAAATATCATAAACTTTATCATAGTCAATTTTTTCGTAATCGTGGGCAACTACATTCCGAAAACCTGTCATTTTTATCATTTTTTCCCGCAATTCAACAGAAATAATTTTTTCTTCTTCTAAAATTTCAAAGCCCTCCCTCAATGTTGTTGGTTTTCTGAAATTTCTCAAAGAAATAAAGGATTCTGCAATATCAATGGCGGACTGCGCGGCCAGATAAAGATATCTTTCAACAGATCCTTTTATAATATTATTTTCTTCAATTTCTCTCCTTGAAAATTTTTTAAAATTTACTGAAAGAATTTTCAAATATTTTTGGGCAGAGGTTATTTTATTTTCCACAACGGAAAAATTTGTCATGCTTTTGTTAATTTATATCTTAATAATATATCGTGAAAATCAAAATATTCGTTTAGAATTTTAGGCTCCATTAAAACCTTAAACGGCTCTTTTTCCATAAGTAAAATTCCCTCTTTTATAATATTATATTTTAATTCAGGGCCGTCAATATCGTTTAATATAATCAAATCAATATTATCTGTTTTTAATTTTAAAGAAATTTCCCCCATTAATTTCAACCGCAGGTCAAACCTTTTTTTAGAATTTTTTTCATCTAAATAAACTGCAAAATCATAGTCGCTTAACGCCCCTATTTTTCCAGTTGCCCTAGAACCAAAAAGATAAACCAGTTTTACCGACTGTTCTTTTTTAAAAATTGGAATTAATTTTTTTATGTTTTCTGAAATTTCCATTAAATTAATCTGTTTATTTTTAATTCTTTTAATAATTCTGACATTTTTTCTTTTAACTTCGGAATGTCTTCTTTTGTTATTTTAAATATTAGTTTTAAATCAACTCCAAAATATTCGTGAATAATCTTATCTCTAGTTCCTGCGATCTTTTTCCATTCAATTTCTTTGTGTTTATCCCTAAAATCATGAAATCTCTTTTTTTAATCTTCGATGAACAGAGCCATAGGTCAATAAATCTACTTTCTTTTTAAGTATTTTTTCTAATTCAAACTGCAGGCCGATAAGATCAAAATAGCTTTTATCGTCATGTTTATATTTTATCAAAATATCAATGTCGCTTTTTTTTGTTTGCTCGCCTCTTGAATACGAACCAAAAACACCGATTTTTTAACCGAAAATTTATTTTTTAAAAACTGTTCTGACTTTTTTAATTTTTCTTTTATATTTTTAATATTATTCATTTTTTTATTGCATGAATTTAAAAGTAGAAAGCATTTTTTAATTGTCTTGCTCTGTTTTTGTAGCTGGAGTTTGGTTTTCAACTTGGGGTAATTCAATGGTTTTGAGGCCTTCTCCTATTTTTGAAATTCTTTTTCCAGCTGAATCAAACCAAAAAAAAGCCATTATAATTCCCAAAATAGCGATAATTATCCACATTATAATCTTTTTGTGATTGTCTCCCAAATTTTGCAGTTTTGTTAAAAAATTTTGAAAATTCACAATTTTAAATTAAGGTTGTAATACAACTATTTCCATTCCGTCTTTGGGCAGGGCGCTGGCTTTTATTGTTAGTTTATCCTGCGGGGCAATGGAATTTTTTCCCATTGTTTTTAAAAATTTTGACACATCGTCTAATTTAAGATTAAGATTCGGCAGTTGATAATGCATTGGAATTACAATTTTCGGCTCAATTTGTGAAATTATTCTTTGGGCCTCTGGAGAAGAAATTGTATATTCTCCTCCAACCGGAATCATTAAAACATCAATGCCGTCTATTTTTTCCAGTTGCTCGTCTGTAAGCTGTTTTTGGCCCAAATCTCCCAAGTGGCAAAATTTTATTTCTTCTGCTTCAATTGTATAAATTGTGTTTTGGCCTTTTTCTTTTCCTTCTTTATCGTCGTGAAAAGCAGAAATACCTTTGACAAAAACCCCCCTAACCTCATATTCGCCGGGACCAGATATTAAAAACGGATTTCCTTTTACCGCCTTTATATTATTATGATCATGATGATCGTGGGTAATAAGCAAAATATCGGCTGAAAAATTGGGAATTTTCAACCCAACAGATTCGTCAAATGGGTCAATTACAATATCAGCAGAGTGGTCTCTTGAATTAGAAACTGAAATTTGAAAGCAAGATTGCCCTGCAAAAGAAATTTTCGCCATAATAATTAATTTATTTTTATTTTATCATAACTCATTGACCTTTGCAATTATTTCCTATATATTAAACATATTATTAACCGTTGTTTTTTTATTAAATTTTATGATTATTAAAGATAAAGAAAATAAAATTAAAGACACCTCTGTTCCCTTTTCGGTGGGATCAACGGTTGAAGGAAAAATTGTAGCCCGAGACAGGTCTGCTATTTTTATTGACTTAGGACCCTTTGGAACCGGCGTGATTTACGGCAAAGAGTTTTATCTGGCAAAAGACGCTATAAAATCGTTGAATATCGGAGATAAAATTTTTGCCAAAATAATTGAATTGGAAAACGACGACGGATACAGAGAGCTTTCTTTAAAAGACGCATCTAAAGAATTAAGCTGGCAAAAACTGAAAGAAATAAAAGAAAAAGGAGAAGTTTTAAAAGTTAAAATTACGGGCGTAAATAAAGGAGGGCTTTTAACTGATTTTAGCTCTATTCCGGCATTCTTGCCTGTTTCACAACTGGCTCCAGAGCACTATCCAAGAGTGGCTGACGCAGACAAACAAAAAATTTTAAAAGAGCTTCAAAAATTTATCGGCAAAACTTTAGAGGTAAAAATACTTGACTTAATGGCCGAGGAAAATAAATTAATTTTATCCGAAAAAGCCAAATCAGAAGAAAAAATAAAAGAAATATTAAAAATTCACAAAAAGGGAGATATCATTGAGGGCGAGATAACCGGCATTGCTGATTTTGGGGCATTTATCAGATTTCCCCTATCTTCTGAAAAATCGGGCATAGAAGGATTGATTCATATTTCAGAACTTGACTGGCAGTTGGTTGAAAACCCGGCAGAGGTTGTAAAAATAGGGCAGATTGTAAAGGCTCAAATTATAGACATAAATAACAATCAGGTGTTTTTGTCCCTGAAGTCTTTGAAAAAAAATCCATGGGAAGAGGTTGAAAAGAGTTGCAAAAAAGGAGATGCTGTTAAGGGAACGGTAACTAAAATCAGCCCATTTGGAGCATTTGTTGAAATTGTCCTTAACGACGAAAACGCGTCTAAAATAAGGAGCTTGTGCCATGTTTCTGAATTTGAATCACAAGGTAAAATGGAAGAATTGCTGAAAATCGGAAAGACATATGACTTCCAAATCTTATCAATAGAACCAAAAGAGCACCGAATGAGCTTAAAATTAGTCAATTAAATAATATAGATATTTAAAAAAGTGCGACATCGGATGTCGCACTTTTTTGTATTTGGTGCTTAAAAATTTGACATTTAATAAATAATATGTTAATTTTAGAATTAATGACAAAGACGTTCTTTGTCAAATAGCACCTTGAGTCTTTAATATGGAAAATGGAGGCGCAAATGTTTACAATTGTAACTCACAAAAGGCCGCACATTGATGAAGTGTGCGCAATTTGGCTTCTCCAAAAATTCGGGGAAAAAATGTTTCCAGGAATAAGTGAAACAAAAATTACCTTTGCCGGCGCTGGCGGTGAAGACCTTGAAGGATTTTCTAGCGATGAATTTGAAAGCGAAGGCGTTGTCTTGGTTGGTATAGGGGGAGGCAAGTTTGATGAACACCCCGGGGTGAAAACATTTGGCAAACCGGACGAATGCGCGTCAACTCTTGTTGCCAAAGAACTTGGAATTGAAAGTGAGCCGGCTTTAGAGAAAATTCTCAATTTTGTTAAAAAAAGTGATCTGAAAGCGGGCAACCAGCCCTTTGACCTGTCTAACTTGGTAAAATCAATGCACCACGCTCATCCCAACGACCCGGCCAAGGTCATAAATTGGGTAATGCTGGCGTTAGATTCCAAATACCAAGAACAAGTTCACTTTATAAAAACAAAAAGCGAGCTTGCCAACAAGTCAGTGACAGAGGAAATACAAGGACCCGGCAGGAAGATTAAAATGGTTTCTGGCATTTCTGACAGCGAGCAGTTTAACAACGTTTGCCGCAATAAAGGCGCGGCAATCGTTATTCAGCGCCGCTCGTCCGGTAATACACAAATTTACACCAGCAACAGGGAAGGATTAGTGCTTTACGATGTTGCTCAAATGCTTCGCATAGAAGAGCAGGATGCCAAGGGAAAAGTCATAACCACTGATTGGAGGGTATTAGCGAGCGAAGGCAAGGTTGAAGGCGCCGAAGAGTGGTATTTTCAGGTGACAGGACAAATGCTTTTAAATGGAAGTTTAAGCTGTCCTAACACTCCAACTAATCTCAATTTGGAAAAAATCAGGGATATCGTAAAAATCGGCGTTGACCCTGCAAGTTTTGAACCGAGCCGAACAGAACAATGTCAGAAAGGAATCTGCGTGTCAACACAGCACAATCCGTGTCCGTGGTACAAATATGGCCTCGGCCGCTGCCGAAAAATTCGGTATGAGGCAAAAAAATAATCTGACAATTCGTCTTCCGAGACATAAAGACGTTGAATGATATTTGTTCAACGTCTTTTTTTTGCAAAAAAATTTGACAATTAAAAAACTATATTATATTATAAAATTACCTTTAAGATCTTTAACATTTTTTTGGAGAAACAACTATGATTGACAGCAATTTATCTGATGCAATTTGCATATGGGACTGGGAAAATACAGCCATAGGAATGAGGGAGAGAGGAATTACTAAAGAAGATTACGACTTTTTAGCCGGCATTAATGGAGTAGAACAATGGTGGAATGGAGTTGCTAAAATGATAAAAGTTTATCTTTTTTCTCCGATGCACCAGCTCTACGGCTTTGAAGCGACTTTTCAAAAACGGGGATATAGCATAAACCTCTGCTCAAAAATTCCACGCGTAGTTTCGGCAGACAAAGTTGAATATAAAGATACGACAGATAGAATCATTATAAATGAAAGCAGATTTTGTCTGAAATATATTCCAAGCATCCGTTATATCTTTATTGGCAGCGGCGATAAACACTTTGTGGAATTTTTAACAGATGCAAAAAATAAAGGGGTTAAAATAGGTGTAATTATCGGGAATCATGAATCTCTGTCTTATGAGATAAGCGCGCTCGCCGATGAGCATCCTTTGACAGGAGATAAAATGATTCATCTTTTTTCTCCAATTAGAAAGCAAAACGTAAACAGCGAATAATTCGCTGTTTTTTTTATTTTTAAATTTTAGCTCTAAAACTATTGACAAGTTATTTGAAATTTGTTATACTCTTAAACAGTACCTATTTTACCTTTGGCTTTTGCCAAGGGTCCATAAACCGGGTTGAAAAACCCAATGTTTCAAGAAAGGGCATTGCGATGGGAAAGGCCATGAAAGAGGTAGGACGGGATCTCAAGACTTTAAGAATTCCGGAGCGAGGGGAGATCGGGTTGATCGAGATTCCCTCGCAACTCGTTACAGCCGACATGCTGGCTAAAGGAGCTACGGCCCTCGAAATTGCGAAGGCCAATCTGCTGGCCAAGAAGGATCGGCAGAGACAAGAAGAAGAGAAAAGGAAGGAGGAAAGGGCGCTCTTCTATGAGTCGCTTATCGAATTTGAGAAGTGGATGGTAGACCTTGTCCTTCCGCAGATTGCGGAAATCGACCAGTGTGTAGCGGAAGTCGGCAAAGGACTCCTTGACGAAGAGTATGTGATGGAAAGTGGGGATGAGGCCGCAACTGGTCAAAAAAAACAGGCCGAGGATCAAAAAAAGATCTTCACTGTCGGCGATCGGCTCAAGGAATTGCGGGCCGCCATCGACGTGTATTCACAGGGCGACTATACTCCTGCCGCGTTGTCTGTGGAAGCTACGGAGATAGCCTTTTGGCTGTCTACCAAACCCTTCACCAAGATGGAACTTCTAAACGAGGTAGGAAGGCTCGTAAAAGCTAACGTACTGGTTAGTGACAGAAATGGAGACGTCAAGGTCTTCGGAGATAGCTATGCCATTCACGGCCGGTTCAACAACGAACAACTGGAAGAACCGCATCGGACGAGGGCGAAGGCCAAAATCAAGGATGCGGTCAGAAGCCAGAATCAGCGGATCAAAAACGAGTACTTTCAGGAGATGAAACTGAAGACGGCCGAGTTTATCGGCGCTTCTACGCTTCCCGTCATCGACGCCTTGGATGAAACCAAGACTGGTATGTGCGGAGCGCTGGTCTCTGGAGGAGCCGTGTTGTTCAGAGTTGATGCTGACAGCATTGAAATCATCGATGCGGTTGGCGCGCCGGCGTCGGCTAACGGATTCGCTCTACTGAAGGCTGTAAACGAGACTTACCCAGACAATCAGGTCAGGGTAATTCGAAACAGTCTTAAGTTAAACGGAAGACTGGCTCGCCCCGATGAATCTCCGAGATTTATTTCGCCCCCGGAGATTTCCAAGGACAGGGATATGTCCGACCAGTACATAAAGGCGGGTAAGTTCGCATGGCACACCGTCCGAAGCGCTATAAAAAAAGCGCAGGACGATTTGCGTAAGACGACCGAAGGTTTGCTGCCGGATGAATTCCACAAACAGGAATACGGCAAATACAAGCCCACCACAAAGGAGTTTGTCCACAAAGTCTTTGAGGGTAGCAAGGTTTTGGAGGAAACCTCGCTGGCCAGTCTCGATCTTGAGGTTGAGCGATTTCAGAAACCCGAATCCAGAGCAACGGCCATAAGGATTGTGACCTACAATCAGGAATTTCGGGATTTGATGGATAAAAACGGATGCACCCTTGGCGAGGAATATCCTGAGGGCGAGCGAGGCAGCGACCAGTATAACGAGCTACCTCAACTCCTGAAAAGGATTATCCAACGCGATTTCCACGAAAGGATCGAATCTCGGCAGGAAGAGATTAGCAAGAAGGCCGCCAAGGTCGTCAATGGTAAAAGAATCTCTGAGCCAGACGATGCGGACGTGGCGGACACAGAGGAAGAGGGCGATCCTAATCAAGAGTTGTCCTTCGAAGAATTCCGGGATACTCGCAGGCCGGGATGCCATAAAATCCACATGGATAAGTGGACTCACAAGTTCCCGGGCGGGAAAATAGAAACCGTCCATGACTTGACGTTGGATATTACTCGCCTCAAGGGCGGGGAGATCCAGGTAGTCGACTTTTCTCGCGACCATGAGAAGTTTCTTGACAAAGCGGGAGCTCTGCGGGCGGATCCGTTTCCGCCCGATAATCTTCCGACTTTGCTTTGGAACATCTTCAGGGTGTATGTGGCGAGCGCCAATGCCGGAAACGGCAATGGCAACGGAACGAAGACTGGCGGTTAAGACCGCTAATACTTAAGAGAACAATCTGGGCAATCGGATACGGCTCTTAGGCAAGAGGCGTTGGAGTGTTTCTGTGAAAACAGGAATATCTCCAACGCCTGTTTTTTTTACCTTACATTTATAAGAAAGTTGAACTATTTAAAAAAATATGTTAAATTAAAATTATTAAAAATATAAAATATGAATCCACTTATTAAAAATTTTGTTTCTGTTGTTTTAATCCTTATTATTATTGGAGGAATTTTTAGTCTGTTTTATGTTCCGGCAAGCCAAACAAATGAAATATCGGCCACTCAATTAGTAAACGACATTAATCAAGATAAGGTTAACAAAATTACAGTTTCCGGGACAGAACTTACAATTATTTATACTGACAAAAAAACAGCTGTTTCTATGAAAGAAGAGGGCTCAAGCTTAACTGATTTGTTAAATAATCTTGGAGTAAATAAAGAAAAACTGCAAAACATTGAAATTGACATTACGCCTATAAAAGAAAATGTTTGGTCTTGGTTAACTCCCATTTTAGTTTTTGGAATTCTGCCGTTGGTGGTTTTTGGATTATTTTTCTGGACAATGATAAAGCAGGCAAAATCCGGAGCAGTGCAGGTTTTTGACTTTACCAAAGCCAAGGCCCGTCTTTTTGGAGCCGAAGGCCACGGAAAAGAAAAAATTACTTTTAAAGATGTCGCCGGATTAAAAGAAGCAAAAGAAGAACTGGTGGAAATTGTTGACTTTTTAAAATTTCCTAAAAAATATATTGCAATGGGAGCAAAAATTCCAAGAGGAGTTTTACTGGTAGGCGGGGCCGGAGTGGGAAAAACGCTTTTGGCAAGAGCCGTGGCCGGCGAGGCAAATGTGCCATTTTTATCGGTTTCCGGTTCTGAATTTGTTGAAATGTTTGTGGGGGTGGGATCGGCAAGGGTGCGCGACCTGTTTTCTACCGCAAAAAAATCTGCTCCTTCAATAATTTTTATTGACGAGTTAGACGCCATTGGCAGGCACCGCGGGGCTGGCATTGGCGGAGGCCACGACGAAAGAGAGCAAACCCTAAACCAAATTTTAGTGGAAATGGACGGCTTTGAAAGAGAGACCGGAACAATTGTTTTGGCGGCCAGCGTTACTGGCGATACCCCTGTTTTAATTAAAAAAAATAGCGATTATAAGCTTTTGTCAATTTCAGAAGTCATTGATTCTTATTATTTAGAAAATGAAGAAGGCGTTGAAAAAGAAACACCAAATCTTGAAATTTTAGGATTTGAAAAAAAAGAAAATACTGGTAAAAATTTATACTTTGCTAATAGCGCCTTTAAAAAAATAAGAAACGTTTTTAGACATAAAGTTAGCGAAATTTACGAAATAGAATATGTTGGCGGTAAGATTAAGGCGACAGGAAATCACTCTGTCTTTATCAGAAATTCTCAAGGATTAAAAACAAAAGCAGTTTCTGAGTTAAAAAATGGCGACATATTAGTTAACCTTCCATACAAGGTTAATAGAACCAGCTCTAAAAAAGAAATCAGAGCTCATCAATTTAATACCGAGTTTAATCTTGAAATTCCTGTTTGGCAACCACTCTTTGAAAAATTTGAACTCGTCAATTCCGCTTACCAATACGCCCTATCTCATGTAAACGAATTTTCTCAAACCCAAATAGGAAAACAACTTGGCTTTTCTCAAGGAACTATCGGCAAGTGGCAACAGGGAGTTTGCGGGCCAAGAGAGTTATCGCGAAATTACTATCAACATAAAAATATTTTACCAGAAAAAATTAGAGTCACCCCTGACTTAATGAGATTATTGGGATATTATACAGCAGAAGGCTACGCAAGAAAGGAAGTAGATTTTTGTTTTAATAAGAAGGAAAAAGAAAAAATCGAAGATGTTAAAAATTTAATGAAAAACATCTTTAGTTTGGATCCACAAAAAATAAGATTTACTAGTTTTAATGCAATTAATATTACTTATCAATGCAAGCCTTTAGCTGATTTCTTCTCTTACTACTGTGGCAAGGGCGCAAAAAATAAACATGTTCCTTATTTTCTTTTTGAAACGCCATTTGGATACTTTAAGGAATATTTTAAAGGATATTTTTATGGAGACGGACATCTCGACAAACAAGGAAGAGGAGAGGCAACCTCTGTGAGCAGACAATTAATTTTAGAATTAAATTGGTTATTCAGAATGCATGGATTTAAAAGCTATATCCATTCATTTTGCACAAAAGAAGGAAGAATAATCAATAACGGAAAACCCCTTAAACAAAGCGTTGCATGGAGACTAGGTTTTGGACGAACACAGAATCCCTTATCAGCTGATAATCTAAGCATAAAGGGCTCTGTTTATAGACCAGTTATTAAGTCTATTAAAAAAATAGCTTACGACGGTTATGTATACGATTTTTGCGGTTGCGAGAATGAAGCATTTTTTGGCGGTACAGAACCAATCCTTCTACATAATACCAACCGGCCAGACATATTAGACCCAGCCCTGACAAGGCCCGGCAGGTTTGACAGAAAAGTGGTTTTAGATATGCCAGATGTCCACGACAGAGAAGAAATATTAAAAATTCATTCAAAAAATAAACCCCTATCAACAAACATAGATTTAAAAGAAGTAGCAGAAAGAACTCCCGGATTTTCTGGGGCCGATTTGGCAAATGTGGCAAACGAAGCCGCTCTTTTAGCCGCCAGACAGAATAAAACTCAAATTTTCCAGCAGGAGTTTTTGGAAGCAATAGAAAAAGTCTTGCTGGGCCCCGAAAGAAAAAGCCACATTTTATCAAAAAAAGAAAAAGAAATAGCGGCTTTTCACGAAGCCGGGCACGCCTTGGTTTCTTCTTCTATGCAAGGAACAGAACCTGTAAGAAAAATTTCTATTATTGCCAGAGGAATGGCGGCCGGATACACCCTGCAAACGCCTTCCGAAGAAAATAAAATGAAAACAAAAACCCAATTTTTGGCCGAATTAAGCACCTTGCTTGGAGGATACTCGGCAGAAAAAATAAAATTTGGCGAAGTGACAACCGGCGCCTCAAACGACCTGACAAGGGCGTCTGACCTTGCCAGAAAATTGATAAAAGAATATGGAATGTCTTCTTTGGGTCCCATATCTTTTGGCGAAAAGGAAGAGCTTGTATTTTTAGGAAAAGAAATATCAGAACAAAGAAATTATTCTGAAAGAATTGCCTCTAAAATTGATGACGAGGTTGAAAATTTTATAAAAAATGCAGAAAAAAAAGCAACAGAAATTATAACAAAAAGAAAAGAGCTTTTAGATAAAATCGCCAAAACATTAATTGAAAAAGAAACCATAGAAAGGGAAGAATTTGAAAATTTAATGAATGGAAACAAAACCCAAAACTCAAAACGCAAAGCATAAAATTTTCTATATACTGCGATTTTTAAAGCTTTACAAATCGCGGTATAGGCAAAATGCGCCTGTAGCTCAGTGGTAGAGCAACGGCCTTATAAGTCGTGGGTCGCAGGTCCGATCCCTGCCAGGCGCACAAAAATTAAAATGGGCGGTTAGCTCAATGGTAGAGCGCTTACTTGACGTGTAAGATGTTATAGGTTCGAATCCTTTACCGCCCACTATGGATATAAAAATAATTTACGAGAATGGTGAGATTTTGACGGTTGATAAGCCAGTGGGAATATGATAATCTTAAAATCGTAGTAATATCAATGTAAAAAAAATTTAAAATTATGTTTAATGAATTTATTGAAAAAAAATTAAAATCGGCGAAATATAAAATCCTTAAAGATGGAAGTTATTTTGGCGAAATAAGGGGCGCAAAAGGAGTTTGGGCCAATGCTAAAAATTTGGAAGACTGTCGGCAAGAATTAAGAGAGGTTTTAGAAGATTGGTTTCTTTTAAAAATTCAGGCGAGAGAAAAAATACAAGATTTTGAAATTAGAATTGGATGCCGTCATGCTTAAAAATATTTCCTGGCGAAAATTGGTTCAGAAATTTAAACAGCTTGGATTTGATGGCCCCTATTCTGGCGGCCGTCATTTGTTTATGGTTAAAAAAGAATTGAAGGTTCATATTCCCAATCCTCATCGCGGCGATATTTCAAAATATCTTGTTGCGGAAATTTTAAAACAAGCGGGCATTTCTATTTATGACTGGGAAAATGCTTAATATTTATGGACATAAAAATAATTTACGAAAATGATGATATTTTAATTATTGATAAGCCGGCAGGAATAGTTGTATTTAATGAGATTACTTCGTCGCCTGCGGCTCCTCGCAATGACGCTTTAATTGATTTGCTGATTGAAAAATATCCGAGTTTGGGGGACATCGGAAGTCCCCCGAGGTATGGAATTGCGCATAGGTTAGACAAAGACACTTCGGGAATTTTATTAGTGGCAAAAAGCAATGAAGTCTTGATTTTTCTGCAAAATCAGTTTATAAATAGAAGGGTAGAGAAAAAATATATAGCCCTTATCTGCGGAAATATTAAAAATGATTTTGGCGAAATAAAAACTTTAATCAGCAGAGCGCCGGGCGACAAAAGAAAACAAAAATCTTATCTGCCTGCCGATGCCCCAAAATCAGCCAGAGAGGCGATTACAGAATATAAAGTTGTTGAGAGGTATAAAGATTATTCATTGTTAGAGGTTAAAATAAAAACCGGCAGAAAACACCAAATAAGGTGCCATTTATCGTATATTCACCATCCTATTGCCGGAGACAAAATATATGGGTTTAAAGATTCTCCGACTCCAAAAGGACTAACCCGCCAATTTTTACACGCGGTATATCTAAAAATACAACTGCCGGGCGGAGAAATAAAAGAGTTTAAGTCAGAATTGCCAGAAGGGTTAGAAAAAATTTTAGATAATTTAAAATTAAAAATTTAAAAAAATATGTCCAAATTATTAGACCAATTTAATAAATCGCAATTAAAAGATTTGCCAGATATCAGGCCGGGCGACACCATTTTGGTGCACCAAAAAATAAAAGAGGGAGGCAAAGAAAGAATTCAAATATTTCAGGGCATTATTATTGCCAAAAAACACGGAAAAGGAATTTCCGGCACAATCACCGTAAGAAAGGTTGTTGAAGGAATAGGAGTGGAAAGAGTATTTCCAATCCATTCTCCTTTGATTGCCAAAATAGAAATTGCGAAAAGAGGCAAAGTAAGAAGGTCAAAGCTTTATTATTTAAGAACGGCTAAGGGTAAAAATGCAAGGTTGAAAAATAAAGAATTTGCCACGGCCATCGCCGAACCAGCAGAAGAGCAGGTTGCAGAAGTTCTGGCAACCCCCGAAACTCCAATTGAATCATCTGAACAAAAATAATTTTAGTACCGTGGACTGGTCCACGGTACTTTTGGGCGGACGTGGCGAAATGGCAGACGCACTACCTTGAGGTGGTAGCGCCGCAAGGCATGTGGGTTCGACTCCCACCGTCCGCACTTGTAAGGGCGGTTAGCTCAGTTGGTAGAGCGTCTCATTTACACTGAGAAGGCCATAGGTCCGAGTCCTATACCGCCCACCACGCCGCGATAGCTCAGGTAGTTAGAGCACAGCTCTGAAAAAGCTGGGGTGATCAGTGCAAGTCTGATTCGCGGCACAAATTTTTAAAATTGCGGGTGTCGTATAGTGGCTATTATGTAACCTTGCCAAGGTTAAGACGGCAGTTCGATTCTGCTCACCCGCTCCATGACCAAAAAAAGCGAGATTTAAACTCGTTTTTTTTATTAAATTTTGACCTATGGACAAATATTTCTCAAACTATTGACACGATATCTTTAATATGCTAATATATAAATATCCTCTGGAAAGGGGATTTTTTATTAAAAATAATATGATTTTAATCAAAAAATCACGCTTAATCGCCTCTATAATTATAGGAATTATATTGCTGGGATTAATTGCTCCTAAAACGGCCAAGGCCGAACCTCTTTTGGGCAATCTTTTAGAAAAAGTGTCGTTCTTAAACCCCATAATAGATAAAAATACTATCTGCAGATTAGACAAATCTGATTACGAGGTTAAAAAAAAGGTAAGAATGATTGTTACTGCTTATTCAAGCAGGGTTGAAGAAACAGATGACACGCCCTTTATTACTGCTTCCGGAAAAACTGTAGCCGATGGAATTATTGCCAACAATATGCTTCCTTTTGGATCTAAAATAAGAATTCCCGAGCTGTATGGAGATAAAATATTTATTGTGGAAGACAGAATGCACCAAAGAAAAGGAAAGTACCACGTTGATATTTGGTTTCCAGAATACGAACAAGCAAAAGAATTTGGGGCAAAACTTACATATATAGAAATACTGAAAAACTAATTTACCAATTGAAAATAAAAAGCCCTGGCCGCAAAATAGCGCCGGGATTTTTTGTTTTTTCCATTATTTACTTCACTTCTAAAAACTTTACAAAATACATCAACAATATTCCTAAAAATATAATGCTAAAATTTAAAAATGATTTTTTGGTATTTGTCTCTTTTCTTATTTCCGGTATCAGGTCTGAAGCCGCTATGTATAAAAATCCGCCGGCGGCAAAGGCCAATAAAAAACCAGAAATTCTCTCTATAAAAAATAAAAGATAAAAACCTGCTATTCCTCCAAGCACGGCGGTTATTGCTGTTAAAAAATTAAGAAAAAGCGCTCTTTTTTTAGTTATTCCCCCGTATAATAAAACTCCGAAGTCGCCTATTTCCTGCGGTATTTCATGCAAAATTATAGCCACGGTTGAAGCAATCCCTAAACTAGGATTTGTCACGAAACCAGCCGCCATTATTAGTCCGTCAATAAAATTATGAATACCGTCGCCTATTAAATTCATATAAGCAAAGGTGTGAATAGGACAATGATCCTCGTGGCAGTGCCTCCAATGTATAATCTTTTCAATTATAAAAAACAGAAAAAAACCCATTAAAACCCATAAAAAAGCCCGGCTACTGCCAAGCTTTTCGGTTGCTTCCGGTAAAAGATGCAAAAACGCTCCGCCCATCAACCCCCCCACAGACAGAGCTACAAAATAGAATAAAAAATTTTTTAAAATATTTTCCTTAAAAGAAAGGGTAAAAATACCCACAAAAGAAGCAAGACTAACCAAAAATGCGCTTAAAATTATTAAAAAAAGAGTAGCCATAATAAAAATTTAAAATGGTGCGTTTGTTTGACGAAATCCGAACCTTTTTTGAACGGAACTGACGCCGCGCTTCGCGCGACAAACTAAACGCTCGGGCGGGCAAAAAGGAAGGGGGTTGGGGGGGGGGAGGAATTTTTGCCCGCCCTCGCTTTCCGCCGCTTCTTTTTTCGCTACCGCAATTTTTCGTGCCAGCGACGCTGGCGCGCCGCCTTTAATGTTCAAATGGTTGTTGGAAGGGCATGTCAAATCTTTCGTCCTTCGGGTGTTTATCCGCAAAATAAGCATCGTCATAGTATTGCTTATTTTGCTCATCACCAGCAAAAATTATTTCTCTCAATTTTTCTAAATTATCCTCTTTCAAAACAAAAAATGGATGACCGCTCATTGTTTTTCTAATACTATCTTTTTGAGTCAAATTCTTGTAAGCGGAATTTATCTCGGTGAATTTTTCTGAATTACCACCCATATTATCGGGGTGATATTTTTTCGCTAATTTTAAGTATGAACTCTTTATCTCTGCGTCTGTCGCGTCATAAGAAACTTCCAATTTTTGCCGGTCTTGGCTTTCTTGGAAAGAGTAATCATCTTTTTTCTTCAACCCAAAAATTCCCAATTCTTGCAACTTATAAATTATCGCTGAATCTTCAACATAATTTTGATAACCGTATTGTCCGCTATAAGAATCAAAAGCTTTTCGAGTATTTTGCAGTAATTCATCACCCTTTTTGTATTTTCTATTTTTTATACCAACCCAAAGTGGCTCAAAAATATCTCCTGCTTTTAACGAATTTGCTTTTGTTTCAACTTCTTTCTTAAAGAAGTCGCTCATCAATAATTCTTCCTCTGATTTTATCTTTTCATGAAAATTGATATCGCGAATTATATCGTCAACAACTCCACCCTCAAAATTATTAACCACAAATCCTGCTTTTATAAGTGCGTCTTTTTGTGATAATTTTTCCTTCTCAACCAAGTGTTGAACATAGAGTTTAATCAAATTATCTTTTTTTCTTGATGTTGCTGAATCTTCTCCCCAAGCAGGATTGCCGATTGTCTGATTATCGGATAGTTCAGCGACTTTTCCTTTAAGATTTTTTAGATCTTCGTATAACCAATTTTGAAAATTAGTATCTTTATACTCTTGCTGTTTATCAGCTTCTTCTTTGGTGTAATTTCTATCCTCAAAAAATTTCGATAAACTATCTAACTTTTTATAGGTTAAAAATAACAAGATGACCCCTACGATTATTAAAATTGTTTCCAATGTCATATTTTATTGTTTAGAGATTATTCCTAAAAATTTTAATAAACTTTCTAATTTTCTTCGAGCGTTGCTTTCGTCGTAATTTATAATTATTCCATTAACCCGTTTCAAAATTTGTAAAGGATTGTCTTGTTTCTTAACAGAAATTTTGACCTCCTTCTTTATCATCGGGAATAAATCTCTAACTTCATCAATCGCCTTTTCAATTTTTTTCAAAGCTTCAAGTGTTTTTTCGTTGTTTTCCATATTTATTTTATTAACTCCTCAATTGAAACGCCCAACGCCTTGGCGATTTTCGCCATTGTTTGAACGCTTGGCTTATTAACTGTGCCACTTTCGATCTTCATAAACGTTGTGTATTTTATATCCGCCTTCTTGGCTAAATCGTCTTGCGTTAAACCAAGTTTGGTGCGGAGTTTCTTAATGTTTTCGCTGATAATTTTTCCACTTGTGCTGGTGCCCAGAGTGGGAGTCGAACCCACATGAGCCGAAGCTCATAGCATTTTAAGTGCTACGCGTAAACCATTCCGCCATCTGGGCAATATTTTTTTAACTCTTGAGGCCGAGATGGGATTTGCACCCATGTATAAGGGTTTTGCAGACCCTCTCCTTAGACTACTTGGATACTCGGCCGAATTTATTTTTTTAATATATTTGCTGTTTCTCCGTCAATTCTAATCGGGCGTATTTGAAAATATTTTTTAAAAACATTAAATTTTCTTTCTAAAAATAACTCTGATAAATTACCACCATAAAAAAATTTAAACCATTTTAAACTTTCGAAGGTATCATATTTCAAATAATATGCATTGCTGCCATAATATACACTTCTTTTTCCAAAATTAGCAAATCTGCAAGCATTATCCCTTAGTCCTTCTAAAAATAATTTGCTACCGCTTGTAAAAATAACTGCTATTCCTTTCAAAATTGGCTGTCCATATTTACCTTTTCCTTTTTTAATAGTTACACATCCGTCTCCATCAAAATAACCTCTAATAAAATGCCTAAAACAATTATCTGGAATATTATTTGGAAATATTATTGTTAAAGATTTTCTTGGAGTTAATCCTAATTTTATCAAATCATCAAACATTTTTTTACTTCCAATTCTAAGACGATATATCCCCGAACTTTCATATGTCTTACCGTTTGAATAAGTTACTTTACGCGGAGCTCTATAATTAATATTATGTTCCGAACCCATTGCGTTTTTGATAACTTCCAAAATTTCTTTATCTATACTTGCAAAGGTAATATACTGGGTTCTTGACGATCTTCTTACATCTTCAATATCACCATCGGCGTATAAAAACCCTAAAATATAAGCCATTTTGGGTGTCCATTTTTCAAAAAAATCTATTTTAAACTTATAACGATTATGTCCTCCGCGAGGATCTAAAGAAAACATATAAATCTTTTACGTTTTCTTCTATTCTACCCCTATTTCCTCTATTTTTCAATCTTTTTCATTAACTGGCAGGTCGTCTTTTACTTTGTTTAAAAGCTCTTCAATCCTTCCGGCTTCACTGATATTTTTCTCTTTTACGAAAATAATTTTTGGGATTGGGCGCATTCTCAAGGTTCTGTTTATTTTATACTGAATGTCGTAAATTGATTTGCTCAATAATAGTATAGTTCCGTCTGTTTTTTCTTCTGGATAAACAGAAATATAAGCTTTTGCCTCAATCAAGTTTGGAGTTGCCTCCACGCGGGTTAAAGTAACCAAAATATCTATAGGAAACTCAAAATCCCTTAGAATAATCTTGCTTAGTTCGCGCTCCAAAAGCGAATTAACTCTTTCAATTCTATTATTCATTTTTTTAGCTATCACGATTTTCTACGATCGTAGAAAATCGTGATAGCTTGTTTTATAGCTCTCCTTTTTTGTATTCTTCTGTGTATGCCACTAAAATATCTCCTTTTTCAATTTTTACATTGCCTTCAAATAATATACCAGCTTCATCTCCTTTTTTTAATTTTTCCGCATCTTTTTTGTCGCGCTGAAGGTTTATTATTCTGCCCGAGCCGATTTTTTTATCTTCTCTTAAAATGTTAAGCTTCAAGCCTTTTTTAAATTCGCCCTCTGTAATTTTTCCGCCCACAATCTGCCTGTTTTTCTCGCCCCAAAAAACCAAAAGCGTTTTGATTCTGCCAAGCTCTTTGTAAACAGATTCTGAATCCAGGCTTTTCTCCATTCCTTGTCTTACCTCTTGAATCAGTTCATAAATTATATTAAATGTTTTTATCCTTATTTTTTTGTCCGGTTTTGCGTTTAATAAATTTTTTTTTAACAATTGCAAAACAGCATGCCCTATTTTAACCCTAAAACCAATAATCATGGCCTTTGACATTTCTGCTATTTTTGCATCTGTTTCATTTATGTCTCCCGCTTCGCTTTTCAAAATCCTTAAAACAATTTTGTCTTGGGGAAGGTTTTTTAACACCCCCTCAATTGCCTCTAAAGACCCGAAAACATCTCCCTTTAAAATTATATTTAAAATCTTTTTATCTGAATCTCCAGAGAGAACCGTAGGAGACAGCTCTCTTTTTGGTTCTTCTTTTTTTAATTTTTCCTGGGCCTCGGCAATGGTGTTATAATTTTTAAATTTCTCGCCGACAGCCGGAACTCTTTCAAAACCTAAAATAATTGCCGGCTGGGAAGGCAAGGCTTGTTCTATTTCTTTGCCTTGAAAACTCTGTAATGATTTAATCTTTGCAAGGGCTAAATCTGTGGCAATAATATCATTTTTTTTTAAAATGCCTTTTTTAACAATAACAGTTGCAATGGGGCCTCTTAGTCTGTCCATATACGACTCAATTACCAGCCCTTCGCTTGGAACGTTTGTTTCTAATTTTAATTCTCGCATATCGGCCACCAATAAAATCATTTCCAGCAATTCAGCTATTCCTGTTCTTTCTTTGGCTGAAAATTCTATTGAAGGAATGTCTCCGCCCATTGACTCTACGAGAATATTAATTTTTGAAAGCTCTCTTTTTATTTTCTCTGGATCGGCTGTGGGCATATCCATTTTATTTAAAACAACAATCATGGGGATTTCAGCCATTTTTATTGCCATTATCGCCTCTTTTGTTTGCGGCTGAACCGATTGGGACGCGTCAATAACCAATAAAGCAATATCAGCCACTTTGGCTCCCCTTGCCCTCATTGCAGAAAAGGCCTCGTGCCCCGGAGTGTCAATAAATGTTATTTTTTTGCCGTTTTCTTCAATTTCGTAAGCGCCGATATGCTGGGTAATGCCCCCTGATTCCTTAGAGGTTATTTTAAAATCTTTAATTGCTTCTAAAAGAGAAGATTTCCCATGGTCAACGTGCCCCAAAACAACTACAACAGGCGGTCTGTTTAGAATATTTTCTTTTTTTTGTTCAGCTTTTTTTGCCATAAACTTTATTATTTAAAATTGACAGCCCTTTCTATGGCCTCTAACTCTTCTTTAGACAAATTATAATCAGATTTTCCGTCTCTTATTGTCTTTGCATAAACCCTGCTCCCTTCATTAACAAACAAACTTGAAATTAAAAAGCCATTGTTTTTTTTGTCTAATAAGGCAATAATAAAACTTTGGTTTCCTCCTAAGTCTGAAAAGGGGTTAAACCTTACAATATCAATTTTCTGTATAGTTTTTTCAGAAATACTTTCTAAATTTTTAATCCTGTTAAAAGCCTCTTTTGTCATTTCTTCCTGCTCTTCTCCTTTTTTAATCTGTTTTAAAAAAATATCTTTTAAGTCTTTTATTTTTCCTTTTTCCAGCATTAAGTCAAATTTTTTGTTTATATTATAAGAATACAAAAGCAAAAAACCGCTTAATATAATCAACACTAAAACAATTACTGATAAAACTATTAAAAAAACGAGAACTAAGTCCATAACAATATGATACCCCAACTTACTAAAAACTTCAACGCCCCGCCCTAATTACTTTATTTTAGATTGTGCTGTGGATAACTATGTTTGATTTTCTATTTTTTTTCTATTATACTTTTAGTATAGAATAAAATCAATCTCATGATCACTAAAAGACAAAAAAAAGTTTTAGATTTCGTAAAAATTTTCTTAAAAAGTAAGGGGTATGCCCCTTCTCTCGAGGAAATACAAAAGAGGTTTAAAATGGCTTCTGTTTCAACGGCTCATTTTTATATTTCTAAATTAAAAAATGCTGGATATTTAGAAAAAATAAAAAATAAAGCACGAGCAATCAGCGTGCCAGAAAAAGAGCAGTTAATAAAAATTCCGCTCATGGGCGTAATCGCCGCTGGTGAACCGATTGAAGCAATTCAGCAGAATGAATTTATAGCAGTTGCCAAAACAAAATTGCCAAAAAACGGCGATTTCTACGCTTTGCGAGTAAGCGGAAATAGTATGATTGATGAAAATATAAAAGACGGCGATATTGTTTTGGTTAAACAACAAGAGGTCGCCGAGAATGGGCAAAGGGTAGTCGCTTTAATAGATAATTACGAGGCAACCCTTAAAAAATTTTTCAGGGAGCGTAATCAAATTCGGCTTCAACCAGCAAATAGCGCCTACGAGCCAATTATTATACGAAAAGATAAAGACGTAAAAATTCAAGGTGTTGTTATTGATGTTATACAAAATGAAACACAACAGATAAAGGATTTACTGACAATTCCGTTAAAAAGAAATAAAACGCTTCCATTGAATAAAATAATTTTAGGCGACGCTCTCGCAGAACTTAAAAAACTACCTGACGAAAGTTGTAATGTTGTCATTATTGACCCACCTTATAATATTGGTAAAGATTTTGGCAACAATATTGATAAGCGAGAATTAAGCGAATATGTTTCTTGGTGTAAAGAATGGATAAATGAATGCATCCGCGTAATGAAACCAAGCGGGACAATATTTATATATGGTTTTAGCGAGATTTTAGCTTATCTTTCTGTGGAAATACCGATAAATAAAAGGTGGCTTATTTGGCACTATACAAATAAAAATGTCGCCTCACTAAATTTTTGGCAAAGAAGTCACGAAGCGATTATTTGCGCATGGAAAGATAAACCGCTTTTTAATCGTGACGATGTTAGAGAGCCATACACAGAGGGATTTTTAAACGGAGCCGCTGGAAAAGTCAGAAAAGGAACATTGGGACGATTTAGCAAGGAAGGTAAGGAAACAATCTACCAAGCCCACGAAGGCGGAGCTTTGCCTCGCGATGTCATAAAAATTCCCGCGCTTGCGGGCGGAGCTGGCATGATAGAAAGGTGGTTTTTGTGCAAAACTTGTAATGGTGTTTTTGAACCAAGAGAACTAAAAAAACACGAAAAACACGAAATAATTAAACACCCGACACAAAAACCTCTTGAAATATCCCGAAAACTTATTTTATCCGCTATGCCAAAAAAAGACGGCGTTGTGTTAGTGCCGTTTGTTGGTACTGGCTCGGAGTGTGTTGCCGCTAAAGAGTTAGGGCAATCGTATGTCGGTTTTGAAATAAATCCTGATTATATTCGTATCGCTGAAAAATTTTTAAGCAATACAAGATTTAGGCCAAAATTACTTTAATTATTATCAATCTCTTTCTTTTTTGGCAAAAATACTTCTTTGGTAAAAACTATAAAACCATTTACAAATCTCTCCGTTCTTTTATCGTCAATAAACCTCTTATAGGGGAGTCTAAAATCTCCGTTTTTTATTTTTGGATCATCAAAAATATTACTATTAGGGACTTCATAAAATATATCTATATTTTCCCCTTCTAGTTTTTGTTTTCTTGGTAACGCTTTATTACTTTTTACCCCGCTATAACTTGTTTTCTTAACTTGATAATTCAAAAAATACCCCCCATATTCTACTCTTATATCCGCTCCTTGATGGTCTAATTCAGCTGACATTTTTACACTTCTGTCACCAAAAACTGATTCAGCGACATAACCAGCATGAATTTGAGTTATTAAACCAGCCCATGTTCTATAAATCCTTGCTTTCAAACCACGATAATAACAATCCTTACACATAGTCGTCTTTTTTCTGAAATTCTCTATTGGATTTTTTTGTTCTTGCAAATATCTGTCATAGAAGTCGTCAAATGATATAAACTTTTTTTCATCCCAATAAACTTTATAAAGTAGCTCAACTGTTTGAACATCTTTTGGTAAATCCATTTCAACAATTCTAAGAATGCTATATTTTTCTCTATAGTCTTTAAGGTCAACTGTTTTTAAAAACTTGTTAAATCTTTCTAAATTCATTTATTTACTAATAAAATAGTTAATATCTTTCTTGTATATTTGAGCAATTAATTTTAGTTCTGCGATATCAATCCTTCTCTCTCCTTGCTCAATTTTGGAAATATAAGATTGGGGCTTACCCAACTTCTCGGCAACCCCCACTTGTTTTAAGCCCGAATCTTCTCTGGCTTTTTTAAGTCGTTCAACGACTTTTTTGTATTCTTTTAAGTAAATGCTATTTACCATATCTTTAATATAATTGTATATCCTGTTATAGAATATCCCAAAATAGGTTTTAATAATAAGATGAAAAAAAACAGTCCCAAGGGGCTGATCTTTCTCAAAAAAAGTCGGCATTGGAAATCCACCCTATGTAATTCCAACCTGGAATTCTGGCGGTGTTTTTTGAACGAAGTTCGAATATTTTTCGAGCAAAACCCAGAATGATTGCGCGCTTCGCGCGCAAAACCTGAACGCTCGGGCGGGCAAAAAGAAAGGGGGTTGGGGGGAATGAATTTTTGCCCGCCCTCGCTTTCCGCCGCCGCCGAATTTCGTGCCAACGAAGTTGGCGCGCCGCCTTAAATACTACTTTGAATTATCCTCTTAATTTCAAAAATTTCAATCGGTACAATTCTAACATTTTCTAGATTTTTTCCTTTCAACCAACCTTGAACTTTTTTAATTTGATTTTCTGGCACACGAACTTCTCTAATATCTTCGCCGCGAAAAGTATCCCAGTAAAAATCTTCAAAAGGAATATGTGTGGGATTTTCACCTCTAGATACTGTCGTCAAATGTTGTTCTTTCCCAGTGGATTCAAGCGTTATCACACACGGGAAAGAATGTTCTGCTTCCTGTTCTAACTCCTGTTTTAACTTTTCATCGGCAATACTTGGTAACACTTCTTTTTTAACTTTTTCAATATTCGGTGCATATTCCCTCTTATTAAAATCGTCTATGAATGCTTTTTGTGCTTCTTCTCCGGTTGCTTTTTCTATCATTTCATCGCTTACTTGTTCGGGCTTTAGTCCCATTCTTTTTGCTAACATTTTTTTCATCTCTTCTGGTTTTATTGTTCCGAGCAACTCCTTAACAAACACTTCAGACAAACTCTTACCTGTTATTTTTTCTGAATCGATTGCTAAATTATTGGGTAATTCAGATTTTCTTGCGCTTAATCTTGCAAAAAGCTGTTGAAATGTTTCCGCAGAAGGATGATCGGGGTGCGACACAGATAGCCCTTTTTGTATCCATTCACCCTCTTTATTTGTTGAGCCAGCTTCCCCGGAAAATTTTCCATGACCCCCAGCCAAACCGTCTTCCAAAGACTTTCTCAACGAATATGAACTTGTAGAGTGAAATAACGGTTTTTCTGCTTGAACTGGGCTTGAATAATATTCTAATGCTTGTCGGAATAATCTAATCCTATCTGCTCTTGGCAATTCAATTTCGGCGTCTAATATCTTACTTAAAGCTTTTTCAAATGTAGCTTCCGAAATATTTTCATTATCTAAAGGAGAAATTCTTTTTTTAAAATCTGGATTGTCTATATTTTGCAAAACTATTTTTTCAATGCTAAGGCGGTCATAATTTTCATTTTCTCTTTGAGCTTGTTCAATAACACGGTCAACTAAGTTTTGATGAATTTTTGTTTTCGATTCTTCAGATAATGGTTGACCCAAACCAGATTCGAGCTTGCTTAATTCAGTCTGATATTCTTCTTCTCTTGCTTTTTGGATTTCCGCCATATTTTCCTCAGATTTTAGTGAATAATTGAAACTGGCTAATTGTTGGCCAATTAAATTCACCCGATCTGCTCTTTGTTGTTCGGGTGAAATTATTTCCTCACTTTCGCCAGAGGGTTTCTCAGTTTCTGCACTTGGTGGTTGATTTTGTTTTTGTTCAATATTGGTCATAGTCAAAATTTTTATTTCAACAATTCATCAGCTGAAACACCGAGAGCTTCGGCTAATTTTTGAATTGTCGCTAGTGTCGGATTTCTTTTTCCGTTCTCAATTCCGCTAATAAAAGCTCGATGAACTTCCAACTTTCGGGCGATTGCGCCTTGCGACAATTTTTTAGCGGTTCTTATCCGCTTTAAATTTTTTCCAAGTTTCGTTGATATTTCAGTCATATAGGTTATTAAAATTATAGCCCTTGTTGCATTATTAGGCAATGTTGTATTATAATGATACATATGAACACAGGGA
>JBBTQJ010000037.1:0-19738 GCA_038065755.1 Patescibacteria group bacterium
TTTAGTTAAGGAGTTATTTTCATTTTAATTTTTAAAAAGGTATTTAAATAAACATAATAAATCGGTTAAAGCATTTTTCAAAGATATTTCATCGAGTGAATATAAGTCTGAGACCGCAGCACAATATCAAAAAAGAATTTTATCAGAGCAAGAACTTTTAAATCAGGCAAGCTATTTAGTTGAATATATGTCAAAAGCTATAAGAATGGCAAAAAAAGACATAATGGGCGATTGTCTTGGCATAGATTACGCAGGATATATTTATTTACTTACCAGGCCGGACGCTTCAAATGATTTTTATAGAGGGATAAAATTTATTAACCAGTCAGACAGCAATGCTTGCCAAGAGTTTTTTTTAGACAATTCAGATATTAATAATCCAATCTTAAAAGAGGTTAAAAATTATAACCCTGGAGAAAACAATCCAGAAATTCCTCTTACTTCAACAAATCTTAAAATAAACTCTGCCAGGTTTGGCATTAACGGAAGAGACGGCCTGATAACTTCGGGAATTGAAGGAGCCAACGAGGAAGACGGCGCTCAGCCAAGGGCAACTATTTATTTAGACATTAAAGTCCAGGGAGGCCAGGACCAGCCAGTTAAAAAAATTCAGACAACAGTTTCACAGAGAGATCTGAATGAAAAATAATAAAAATTAAAAAAACAATGTTTAACAATTCGGAAAGAGGAGTGTCTTTAATAATTACCTTTTTTATTCTGACAATAATACTTGCCGTGGTTTTGTCTATAAGCATAATTTTATACAGAGAAATAAAAATTATAAGAAGCATAGGAAATTCTGTTGTAAGCTTTTATGCGGCTGACAGCGGAATTGAAAAAACTCTTTATTATGACAGGAAAGAAAAATCTATTGGCGTGAAAAGCGGAATTTGCGCTATGTGCGACTCAGGAAACCCTACATGTCCGGGTGATTATCCCACAGACCAAAGCGTTGCCTGCATTTGTAATTATTCTACTGGTTCAGATTGCGACCCTCAAAGCTGTGAAAGTTGCGAGGTTTCTTTTTATACCAATTTAAACAGCGATAAAAATTATTATGTAACAGTAAATGTTTCTACAGATAACGGCATTTCTAATTTAAGCATTAATTCAACGGGCGATTTTAAAAAAACAAAAAGGGCAATTCAGGTATTTTCTACAAAAGAAGAAGAAATAAGCGGTTTAGGGTGGCTGGAAGGTTGGAGCCACCGCAAAAGAATTATCATTGAAAACGATTATATAGACGCAGACTTAACTGATTTTCCTTTATATGTTAAAATTCTTGCTGACAGCGATATGGTTGATGCTTTAGGCAACGGAAATGACATCCGTTTTACTCTTTACGACGGAACCACTCTTCTAAAATATGAAAAAGAATCGTGGGGGGGCGGAGATGGCTATGCTGTTACAGCTGATTTTTGGGTAAAAATACCGCTTTTAAGCAGCGTAATCCCCACAAGTATTTATGTTTATTATGGAAACGCAACTGCTTTAGACGGTCAAGATACAACAAATACGTGGAACAGTGGTTATAAAGGGGTATGGCATTTATCTGATGAGGCCACTCAGCCGGCTTCTGAATTTAATGATTCTACAATTAACACAAATGACGCAAATATAAAAAATTCTACCGGGCCCGTTGTCGGCGCGGTATATTTTGCAGAAGATTTTTCCGGAGGGTATGCAAATACTGTCGGCAATCCTAATTCTTTAAAAATAAGCAATGGAACCATAAGTTCATGGATTAGAACTTATGACGCAGGCATTTCCTGGCGCGCTATTGTTGTAAAAGGAAACGCCTATGGAATGTTTTTAAAAGACAACATACTAACAGCATACGACTGGTCAACTGGTTTTGAAATATCAACAAGCATTGATTTATCTGATAACACCTGGTATTACGCAACAGAAACATTCCAATCCGGAGTTGTGGATGGCTCTGCTTTTTATATAGATGGAAATTTTGTTAAAAATTTTTCTATGGATGTTCTTAGCCAGCCATATAGTTTGGAAATAGCCAGGGGCGGGCCTCAAGGATCAAGCCAGTTATTCTTGGGAGTCATTGACGAGGTTCGTGTTTCAAGCAACGTTTTATCTGCTGATTGGATTAAATTTGAATATCACAATATGGTTGAAAGCGATAACGAGCTTATTTTTGGAGACGAAGAATAAAATTGCAATGTTTAACGCTATGAATAAACAAGAAGTTAAGCAAAGAATTAATAGGTTAAAAAAACTTATTGATTATCATAGGCGTCTTTATCATATTCAAGACAGGCAAGAAATTTCTGAATTTGCTTTAGACTCTTTAAAAAAAGAGCTTTTTGATTTAGAACAGCAGTATCCGGAATTTGTAACTAAAGATTCTCCAACGCAAAGAATCGGGGGCAGGCCGCTAAAAGAATTTAAAAAAATAAAGCGCCCTCAAAAAATGCTCTCGTTTAACGACGCTTTTTCTAAAGAAGATATGGAAGACTGGCTGGAAAGAATTTCAAAATTATTAACAAACAAAGGCTCGCCCGCTCAGAAAGAAAAAAAACAAATAGATTTTTATTGCGAGTTGAAAATAGACGGATTGGCAATAGAATTAATCTATAAAGACGGATTTTTACATACAGGATCTACAAGAGGAGACGGAAATATTGGAGAAGATATTACTCAAAATTTAAAAACAATAGAAGCTATTCCATTAGCATTGGGACGTCTGACGTCCCAAAATTTTGGGACGTCAGACGTCCCAAAAACTTTGGTGGTGCGGGGCGAGGTTTTTATCAGTAAAAAAGAATTTAAAAGAATAAATGATTTGCAGAAAAAAGAAGGATTGCCTCTATATGCCAATCCAAGAAATATTGCCGCAGGGTCAATAAGGCAATTAGATTCGAAAATTACAGCTGACAGAAAATTAGATTCTTTTGCATATGAATTATTAACGGATTTTGGTCAAAAAACCCACGAAGAAAAGCATAAACTGTTAAAAGGGCTTGGCTTTAAAATTAATAAGCATAACAAATATTGTAAAAATTTAAATGAAGTTTTAAAATTTCGCGAACACTGGATAAGAGAAAGAGAAAATCTTGACTATGAAATTGATGGTATTGTTGTAATTATTAATAATAACGAAGTTTTTGAAAAGCTCGGAATAGTAGGAAAGGCGCCAAGGGGGGCTATTGCTTTTAAATTTCCGCAACTTGAGGCAACAACAAAGGTTTTAGACATTAAAGTGCAAATTGGAAGAACGGGAGCCATAACACCCGTGGCAACATTAGAGCCAGTTCAGGTCTCGGGAATTACAATAACTCGCGCTACCCTTCACAACGAAGACGAAATTAAGAGGTTGGGTTTAAAAATTGGAGATACGGTTATTGTAGGCAGAGCCGGAGATGTAATTCCAGATATTATAAAAGTTTTGCAAGAGCTTAGAAGCGGCAAAGAAAAAAGTTTTAAAATGCCTAATCACTGCCCCTCTTGCCAGACAAAATTATCCCGTCTCGGGCGGGATCCCGCCGTGGCGGGAGAAAAAATTTTGAGGTGTCCAAATCAGAAATGTTTTGCCAGACAAAGAAGGAATTTTTACCACTTTGTTTCAAGGTCTGCTTTTAATATAGGGGGATTGGGTCCTAAAATTATTGACAGATTATTAGACGAGGGGTTGGTTCAAGACCCAAGCGACTTATTTGAATTAAAAGAGGGAGATTTAGCCCGCCTAGAAAGATTTGGCGAGAAGTCAGCTGAAAATTTAATAAAATCAATTGCAGAAAAAAAAGAAATAACATTGATAAAATTTATTTATTCTTTGGGTATAAGAAACATTGGAGAAGAAACCGCAGTTGATCTGACAAAGTATTTTGGTTCAATAAAAAGAATAAAAGAGGCAAAATTGGAAGATTTTGATTCTATTTCAAATATCGGGCCTATTGTGGCAAAATCAGTTTTTGAATGGTTTAAAAATAAAGATAATCTGAAATTTTTAAATAAACTGGAAAAAGTTATAAAAATAAAAAATATTTTCTCCGCTAAAATTTTTATGGGCAAAGAAAAATTAAAAGGACTAAGTTTTGTGTTAACGGGCAGTTTAGAATCAATGACAAGAGACGAAGCGAAACAGAAAATCAGGGAACTGGGCGGAAATGTTTCCGAATTTGTATCTTTAAAAACAAATTACGTTGTTGTGGGAAAAAAATCTGGTTCTAAAGCCGAAAAAGCCAAAAACCTCGGCATAAAAACAATAATCGAATCCGAATTTTTAAAATTACTGAAATAATCACCTCATTATTTATAAATTAATATTTAATATAGCACCATAGACCAGTCCACGTTACTAAAAATTTATGACAACATTTCATTTAAACGAGATGTCTAAAAACAAAAAAATTCAGATGCCAAAAGAAAAAGATAAAATTATAAAAATAATAACTAATCTTTTAGCGAGTTAATTTTAAAAATGGAAGTTTTTACGAGTCATTTAAAAAAATTAGATTGGGGCATTATAATTTCAGCTGCGTTGCTGGTTTGTTTTGGCTTGTTTGCGATTTATAGCGCCAGTTTGGCGAAAAATGATTTTTTAAATCTGTACAAGCAGGGTATTTTTTTTGCAATAGGGTTTACATCGATGATTTTTATAAGTTTTTTTGATTACAGGATTTTAAAAAATAATTCGTATTTAATATTGGTTCTTTATTTTTTGTGTTTATTTCTTTTAATCGGCCTGCAATTTTTTGCTCCGGAAATAAGGGGCACCAGGGGCTGGTATAGGGTGGGTTTTTTATCTTTTGACCCCATTGAGCCCGCAAAAATTGTATTAGTAATTTTACTGGCTAAATTTTTTTCAATGAGGCACGTAGAAATGTATAAATTTAGGCACATTGTTTTTTCCGGCCTTTACGTTTTTTTACCGGCCCTTTTAGTTTTTATAAAGCCGGACCTTGGAGGGAGCGCCGTTTTGATTTTAATGTGGCTGGGAGTTCTATTGATTTCCGGAATTAAAATAAAACATTTTTTAATTCTTTCTTTTTGTTTTATGATAGTTGCCACATTCTCGTGGTATTTTCTGTTAAAAGACTATCAAAAAAACAGAGTGATTTCTTTTATCTTTCCCTATGATGTTTTAGGTTCTTCTTGGAGCCAGAGCCAGGCTGAAATTGCCATTGGCTCTGGAAAAATTTTTGGCCAGGGTTTAGGCAGGGGATCTCAAGTGCAGTATGGTTTTTTACCAGAACCCCATACAGATTTTATTTTTTCTGTAATAGCCCAAGAGTGGGGCATAGTAGGCGTTTTGGCTCTTTTTCTTTTATATATAAATTTAGTCTGGAGAATATTAAAGATTGCCATTAACTCTGGATCAAATTTTCCAAGGCTTTTTGCTTCGGGCTTTGCCATTATTTTAATTTGCCAGTTTTTTATTAATATTGGAATGAATCTTTCCCTGCTTCCAGTTGTGGGAATTTATCTTCCCTTTTTAAGCTATGGCGGTTCTGGCCTTTTGGGAAACTTTGTCAGTTTGGGTATCTTGCAAAGCATAAAATCCAGAAGATAGGATATTAAAATAGTTTTATTTCTCGCTTAATGATATAATATAATTGCAGATAAATTTTAATTTATATGAGTAAAAACGAGCAAATAACCGTAAATATTATTCGTAAAAAGTTAGAAGCAGTCGGAATTATTGAATGGAAAGATTATATTCGTTATGCTACTTATGACGAGAATTTAGCAAAGGCGCGAAAAAGCGATTTGAATAAATTTTCACGAGACCTCCACGATTATATTCGCGATTATGGGAAAATAACAGAAGCCCAAAAACCTTTGCTTGTAAGCGGAGTTCTTTTAGCTTTGATGGAAAAAGGTTTTAAAGTAGCATATCTAAAATACGAGGAAGCCGAACTTGCGCAAAAAACCTTTCAGGCAGTAAAAGATATTATTGGCATGGCGAAACTTGGTGTTAATCAAGAAAGAAAGAAAAACGCTATTATAAACGCTTTTCGTTTTATTGAGGATCATCCCGAACTTCAAAAAATTGAAAAAAATATAAACGAATCGCCACTTGCGCATATTATTCAAGAAATTGATAATGAAGTTCGTCCTTTTACGCAAAATCATTATGATTATGATATAATAGGTAATTTTTATGGAGAGTTTATTCGTTATACTGGCGGAGACGCACAGGGACTTGGTATTGTTCTTACCCCAAAACATATTACTGAAATTTTTGCAGATTTGGCAAAATTAAATAAAAATTCGGTAGTGCTTGATACTTGTTGCGGCACGGGCGGATTTTTGATTTCTGCCATGAAGAAAATGACCGCTAGTATAAGCGAAAATGAAAAATTAAAAATTTTAGAAAATTCTTTAATTGGAGTAGAACAAGAACCATCAATGTTTGCGTTGGCTGTTTCTAATATGATTTTGCGCGGCGATGGAAAAACTAATCTTTATCAAGGGTCGTGTTTTGATGAAGAAATTTTTAATCAGGTTAAAAATAAAGCAACTGCCGGTTTTATCAATCCGCCATACTCGCAAAAAGGAGAAAATCTTCACGAATGGAATTTTGTTATCCAACTTTTGAATGCTTTGCAAAAAAATGCGACTGGAATTATAATTGCGCCCATGTCTCTCGCAATCGCTTATCATCCTTTGCGTGAACAACTCTTGAAAGAACATCGGCTTGAAGCAGTGATGAGTATGCCAAACGATTTATTTTATCCAGTCGGCACGGTTCCCTGCATTATGGTTTTTACCGCCCATGTTCCACATAATAGCGACTCGCGCCATGAAAGTTGGTTTGGCTATTGGAAGGACGACGGATTTAGGAAAGATAAAGTTCAGGGAAGGATTCTAACGGATAGGTGGCCAAAAATTAAGGAAGAATGGATTGATATGTTTCGTAAAAAAGAAATTGCAGGTAAAAGTGTTTGGAAAAAAGTAAGCATAAATGATGAGTGGTGCGCGGAGGCTTATCTTGAAACAGATTTTTCTAATCTTAGCGAAACTGATTTTATTAAAAATACAGTGGATTTAGCATCTTTTTTATTCAAAAATGGAAAAAGCGAGATGGCAGAATTTTTATTAAAGAATAAAAATTTAAATAAAAAACTCTCTCTGAATAATAAAAATTGGGGATGGTTTAATTTGGGTGATTTGTTCACCTTTGAAAAAGGAGAAAGACTAACAAAATTAGATAGAGTGGGGGGCAACATTCCGCTTGTGACTGCTGGAGAAAATAATAATGGCATAGCAGAATACATTTCTTTGGAGGACTTTAGAGATAAGAAAAAAGTATTTGAAAATAAAATAACCATAGATATGTTTTTTAATGTTTTTTATCACGATTATAAATATTTTAGCGATGATAATATACACACCCTTGTTCCGATTAGATTTGAATTAAATGAATATAACTCTTTGTTTTTGGTGACATTATTAAATAAATTAAAATATAAATATGCTTATGGCAGACAGGTGAGATTAATGAGATTGCCTTTTGAAAAAATAAAACTTCCAGTTGATAAAAAAGGAAATCCAGACTGGAAATTTATGGAGGAATATATTAAATCTTTACCATATGCCGGTTCTATGTAGCGTTTTTTAAAGCAAAACGCTTGACTTTTTTTTGGCAAAGAATATAATAAAAACATATAAAAAGAAGTGGCCACTTTACTCTTAGTTAAATAAAACTGAATACCCTCGTCTCGGTTATTTTTTTAATACCGGTATTTTTTGTTATGATTTATGAGATGGGGGGAAGAACCCTAACAGTTTAGGGTTTTTTATCGTTATAAAAATTACGATAATTAAAAGTCTAAAGTCAAAAGTTAAAAATAAAATGTTAATTTTAAAGTATTCTTAATTATACTTTTAATTTTTGATTTTTAACTTTTAATTTATTTTTATGGCTGAAATTATTAAAAAAGTAAAAAATTTTTCTAAATCAAAAATTTCTTTTCCCCTCCCAGATCTTTTACAAATGCAAAGAGAGACATGGGAAAATTTTTGGGAAACAAGAGTAAAAGAACTTTTTTCGGAAATTTCTCCAATTAGAGATTATACAGGAAAAGAAATGGAGCTTTGGTTTAAAGACTATAAACTGGGCAAGCCGAATTACAAAAACGATTTAGAGGCAAAAAGAAATAACGACTCGCTAGAAGCTCCTTTAAGGGTAAAAATAAGATTAGTAAATCTGAAAACAAAAGAAGTAAAAGAGCAGGAAGTTTTTCTGGCGGATTTTCCCCTTATGACAGAAAGGGGAACATTTGTTGTAAACGGAATAGAAAGAGTGGTTGTGTCTCAGCTTATCCGTTCTCCCGGCGCTTTTTTTACAGCCAGATATCTCAGGGGTAAAAATTTTTTCGGAGCGAAAATTATTCCTAACAGGGGAGCTTGGCTTGAGTTTGAAACAGAAGAATCGGGCTTTATAGGTGTTAAAATAAACCGCAAAAGAAAGGTGCCAGCTACCACTTTGCTTATGGCTTTAGGATTGGAAAATGTGGAAAAAGTTGAAAAAGAGTTTAAAGACACAGATATAGGTGAAATAAAATACATTAAAGAAACCCTAAAAAGAGACGCCTGCAAAAATCAAAAAGAAGCGCTGGTTGAAGTTTACAGAAGGTTAAGGCCAGGAGATTTGGTTACTCCAGACACTGCCCAAGACTTAATTTTTAATATGTTTTTTAATTTTGACAGATATGACCTATCAAGGGTAGGAAGATGGAAAACGGGGCAGAGGCTTGCTAATTTGGCTTTGAACAAAAAAAACCAGGAAATAACCAAAGAAGACAGAGTATTAAAAATAGGAGACTTGGCAGAGGTGGTGAAAGAGGTAATAAGGCTTAATAATAATCCAGAAGCAAAACCTGACCAAGTTGATCACTTGGGCAACCGAAGAGTAAGAACCTTGTCTGAGCTTTTGCAAAACAGATTAAGGGTTGGATTGATGAGAATGGAAAGAATAATAAAAGATAAAATGTCTACCCTGGAAGTTGATACAATAACCCCTATTCAGTTGATAAACCCAAGGCCATTAATGGCGGTAATAAAAGAATTTTATACATCTTCGCAATTTTCCCAGTTTATGGATAACGAAAATCCTCTTGCAGAACTGGAACATAAAAGACGCCTAACTACAACTGGCCCTGGAGGTTTAACAAGAGAAAGGGCCGGTTTTGAAGTAAGAGATGTCCAGCCTTCTCATTATGGAAGAATTTGCCCTATTGAAACCCCCGAGGGGCCCAATGTGGGCTTAGTCGGACACTTGGCTTCTTTTGCCAGGGTTAATCCTTATGGTTTTATTGAAGCCCCGTATTTCAAAGTGAAAAACGGAAAAGTAACAGACGAAGTTCATTACCTTTCAGCCCAAGAAGAAGAAAAATATAATATAGCTCCGGCCTCGGTGCCCATAGAGGAAAAAACAGGAAAAATTCTTCCTGAAATTCCGCCAAATAAAGTTGAAGCAAGGGTAAAAGGCGAGCCGGCAGAAGTTGAAATTCCCAATATTGATTTTATAGACGTTTCATCAAAGCAATTTATTTCTGTTGCCACTTCTTTGATTCCTTTTCTGCAAAACGACGACGCTTCAAGGGCCCTTATGGGTTCTAATATGCAAAGGCAGGCGGTGCCTTTATTAAGACCCGAATCTCCTTTGGTGGGAACAGGCACAGAAAGAAGCGTTGCCAAAGATTCCGGCCAAGTAATTTTGGCAAAATCTAGCGGAGTGGTAAAAGAGGTAGATGCTTTACATATTAAAGTTTTATATGGAGAATCAGATAAAAAAATAGAAGAAAATTATGAACTCCAGACATTTATAAGAACCAACCAATATTCATGTTTTCATCAAAAACCTATAGTTAAAAAGGGAGAAATTATTAAAAAAGGAGATGTTCTAGCTGACGGAGCGGCTATTTCCCAGGGCAGGTTAGCCTTGGGTAGAAATATTTTAGTGTGCTTTCTGCCTCTTCGCGGAGGAGGATTTGAGGACTCGATCGTTATTTCAGAAAAATTAGTAAAAGAAGACGAGTTTACATCAATTCATATAGAAGATTTTACCTGCGACGTAAGAGAAACAAAACTGGGGCCTGAAGTTACAACCTCTGATATTCCCAACGTGGGCGAAGAAAAACTAAAAGATTTAGACGAAGAGGGAATTGTAAGAGTCGGGGCAGAGGTAAACCCCAACGATATTTTAGTTGGAAAAATTTCTCCTAAGGGAGAATCAGAACTTACCCCGGAAGAAAGGCTTTTAAGAGCTATATTTGGAGAAAAAGCAAAAGACGTCAAAGACAGCTCGCTTAGAATGGAACACGGAAAAAAAGGAAAAGTAATCAATGTAAAAATATTTTCAAGGGATTTGGGCCATAAGTTAGAGCCCGGAGTTATAAAAAGAATCCAAGTTGAAATTGCCGAAACCAGAAAAGCTAAGGTGGGAGATAAATTAGTCGGCAGGCACGGAAACAAGGGCGTGGTTTCAAAAATATTAAAAGAATCAGAAATGCCATTTTTAGCCGACGGCACCCCTATTGATTTAGTGCTGTCTCCTTTGTCTGTGCCTTCCAGAATGAACATTGGGCAGATTTTAGAAACTCATCTTGGCTGGGCCGCTCACAAATTAGGATATTTGGCGATTTCTCCGGCCTTATTGGGAGCTGACAAAAATGACGTGAAAAAAGAATTAGCCGAAGCCGGTTTGCCTGAGTCCGGCCAGACAACCGTATACGACGGAAGAACTGGACTTCCTTTTCCAAGAAAAATTACTGTCGGATATATGTATATTATGAAATTAATTCATATGGTTGACGATAAGGTGCACGCAAGGTCAATTGGGCCATATTCATTAATTACCCAGCAGCCACTGGGAGGAAAGGCTCAGTTTGGAGGACAGAGATTTGGAGAAATGGAAGTTTGGGCTTTAGAGGGTTATGGAGTAGCTCATACTCTTCAAGAAATGTTAACCATTAAATCAGACGACGTGATGGGAAGAGCGGCGGCCTATGAATCTATATTAAAAGGAGACCCCATAAGAAATCCTAATATTCCCGCCTCTTTTAATTTATTGGTGGCAGAATTAAAATCGCTCGGCTTGGCCGTTGAAGTGAAAGAAAAACCCCGCGACATCAGAGACGACCGACGGGACGACCGCCGCGAAGAAAGAAGATAACAAAAAATCCGTCCTGAACAGTGTCAAAGGACAGATTCCTTGTTTGTGGACCTGGCGGGATTCGAACCCGCTACTCTACTTGTCAAAGGTAGGATTTTAACCGCATAATACTACAGGCCCATCAGATCCACAAATTTATTATATCAAAAAATAGAAATCAAAAAAGCCCGTTTTGCGGACCCTTTTGACTGACAAGTAGATAAACCTGTATTTTATGCAGGTCATCCTACCTAATTTAAGTATAGCAAACCAAGAGAGGATGTCAAGAAGAATTGTTAATTTTATAAATACTCGGTTCAAGAAATTATGTCAAATTATTTTAAAAAATGCTTCGCAATAATTATTCTGGTGGCAATTTTGACTCTGCCAATAGTAGTTCAAGCCGCGTGGTGGAATCCGTTTTCGTGGAATGTATGGCATAAAATCGCTAACATATTTTACAAACCGCAGGCAGTTCAAACCCAGTATGAAAATAAAGAGATTGATTTTAATAATTTTGATACTCCTAAAAATATAGAAGGTTATGAATTAGTTGAATTTAAAGAGATAGGCACAAATTGTGTTTATCCTGCCGAAATAAAGGAAATGGAAAAAGCTAACAAACTTGGAAAAAATTATGTTCAGCCAGCAGAAGAAACAAAACGCGATCGGATTTGCTCGACGCCGTATAGGGCTACATATAACAACGACGGAGGAGGTCAGGTGCAAGTAAAGGTTTATATTATTTCAGACAGGAAAAAAGAATTTTTTGAAGCTTATCATAAGAGTAATGCTTTTAATAATAATGGCATGGGAGAAATTTCTCCCGGGGTTTATATTGGCGCAGGAAGGGAGCCGTTCATTAGCTTATATTGGTTTCCTAAAAAAAATTACGATATTATATTTATAGATCAATATGTTTGGATAAACGGCAAAACAACAGGCGCTTCAATAGATAATCCTGTAATTAATTATTATCTTAAAAAATATCCCCCGTTACTCAACCAAAGTTTTGCTTCGTTCAAAGCACGCATTGAAACCCAAGAAGAAAGGATGGCGAGTTGCAAAAGCTTAGATAATAAAGATGCAAAAAACACTTGTTTTTGGACAATAGCAATAAAATACAAGAACATTAATTACTGCGAAGAGATTTTTTCAATTGATAAAAAGGAAAATTGTTATATCAAAGTTGCCGAATTAAATAAAGACTCTAGCGTGTGCGGAAAGATTGCTTTATCAGAAAGAAACAAATGTTATTTGACATTTGCTAAATTGAATCAGGACCCAGAACTTTGTGAAAAAATATCAGATCAATATTTTAAAGAGGATACCTGTTATTCCTCGGTTGCATCATTTAAAAATCCAGATGTTTGTTCAAAAATAAAGATTGCGAATAGGGATAATTGCTATTTAAAGATGATAATAAATCCCGAAATTTGCATAGGCGACGAGTATGAAAAAATAAAAGATTTATGCAAACCAAACCCTGTTTTATGCAATAAAATAAACGACATTGGCAAGAGAAATGAGTGTTTTCACGAATCTGCCCGGCGGTTAAAAGACATAGAAATATGTAAAAATATATCAACGGAACATACGCGGGAACTTTGTGAACGATTTTTACAAGGCAGATGATTTTAAAAATTATGAGAAAAAGTATTATCTTGTTAATATTATTAATAGGATTAATTTCACCGATTATTATAACTTATTTTAATTTGAATAGACTCTTATTTACGGATGGAGGTTGCCGCGGTAAACCGCTGAAAGAGTATATTATTTTGGGAAAACAAAGGGACGATTGGACTCAATGTCATTTAGATTTAATTCTTAAAAATAATGATAATAATATTAGAATATGCGAATATTTAAACATGGATCGCGACGTGATCTCTTCTGATAAAGATTTATGTTATTTAGAGGTTTCTACGAGAACATTAAACCCAAAAGGCTGCGATAAAATAAAAAAAGAATATAGACATGATAATTGTTTTAAATATATTGCCCTAAATACATATAATGAATCTTATTGCGAGGGCGCAACTTCTAAAGATTTTGAATATAATAATTGCAAAACATTAGTATATGCAAAAAGAGACGGAGATTATTCAAATTGCAAAATTCCCGAATGTTTAACTTTGGCTGCCATTAAATTGCAAGATCAAAGTGTTTGTGAAAATAAAACAATTATGTCTGAGCAAAGAGAAGAGATAGAATGGTGTAAATACGATACTGCAATTGCTCTAAATAATCCAGAATTTTGTAACAATATACAAAAATCCTCATTTGAAGACAGCTGTTATTCTATGTTAGCAATACACAATAAAAATTCTTCTCTTTGTGAAAATATTAAAAGTAATCAAGCGTTGAAAGAAGGATGTATTTATCATGCAAACGGCCAAAATCAAGATACAGAGATTTTTCCTTTTAGCATAAAAATCGTTTATCCGAATGGCGGGGAAATATTTAAAAAAGGAGACGATATAATTGTAGGGTGGTTATCAAAAAATGTTGAAAAAGTTTATATTAAGGCATTATATTATGATGCAAATGGAAAAGTCGGTGTCCCCGATGGAAAAAATTATATTTTTAATCAAGGAGAATGCAGGATAACTTATGAGCCCGTTTCCGCCACTGTTGGTAATTTTACTATTAAAGGCGGAGACACCGGAAGGTGCGGAATACTAGATGAAAGCGACAAAATTAAAATTGAAATAATCGAGTACGGGGCGAGTGAAAATTCTATTAGAGATACCAGTGATAACTATTTCAGTATTATAAAATAAATATGTTTTAAAAATTTAAAATAGAAATTGCTAAAGCAATTTATATAATTACTACGCTCGGCCGAAATGCAAAAATTTATTTTTGCATTCCTCCCTCCCTTGTAATTATTAAAAATTTACATTTATGCGAGTAATTGATTTAGAGTCAATAAGAATAAAAATCGCTTCGCCAGAAGATATTTTGTCGTGGTCTCACGGCGAGGTTATAAAACCGGAAACCATAAATTACAGAACTCAAAAACCGGAAAAAGACGGGCTTTTTGACGAAAGAATTTTCGGCCCGGAAAAGGATTATGAATGCGCCTGCGGAAAATATAAAAGAATCAGATATAAGGGTGTTGTTTGCGACAGATGCGGAGTAGAGGTGACAAAATCGCAGGTGAGAAGAGAAAGAATGGGTCACATTAAGCTGGCTGCTCCGGTTTCGCATATATGGTTTTTAAGAGGCGTGCCATCAAGAATGGGGCTGGTTTTAGACAAGTCTTCCCAGCAATTAGAAAAGGTTATTTATTTTTCTTCTTATATTATTACCAAAATTGACGACCAGGCAAGAAGCGATGTTTTAGAGGCCATTGAACAAGAATATAAGTCAAAAGTTAAAAAAGAAAAAACAGAGGCGAAAAAGCAGGAATTGAAACAGGCCAGAGAAAAAGCAAAAGAAGAAGTGTTAGAAATAAAACCTTTAAGAATTCTATCTGAGGTTGTTTATCATACCCTTTCTTTAAAATACGGAGAAATGTTTGAAGCCGGAACAGGAGCTGAAACAGTAAGAGAAATTTTTTCTAAAGTTGATTTAAAAAAAGCGGTTGAAGAATTATTAAAAGAAGCTAAAGACGCTCCTCCTGTTACAAAGAAAAAAGTTTTAAGAAGATTAAAACTTTTTCAAGGAATGTTAAGGGCTAACATAAGGCCGGAATGGATGCTTATGGATGTTTTACCGGTACTTCCCCCCGACTTAAGGCCAATGGTTCAGTTAGATGGCGGAAGATATGCCTCTTCAGATCTTAATGATTTATATAGAAGAGTAATTAATAGAAACAATCGTTTAAAGTATCTTTTGGAAATTTCGGCGCCTTCGGTAATTGTGAGAAACGAGAAAAGAATGTTGCAGGAAGCAGTTGACGCCCTAATTGACAACGAAATGAGAAAAGGAGTTACGACCACAGCCACCACCGGAGGCAAACGGCTTTTGAAATCTTTAGCTGCTATGCTGGCCGGAAAGCAGGGAAGGTTTAGGCAGAATCTTTTGGGAAAACGCGTTGATTATTCAGGCCGTTCTGTTATTGCCGTGGGCCCTGAACTGCATTTTTCCCAGTGCGGTTTGCCAAAAATGCTGGCTCTTGAAATTTTTAAGCCCTTTGTGATTAAAAAGATATTAGATAAAGAGCTGGCCTATAATATTAGGGGAGCGGCCCGTTTAATTGAAGAAAAAGTCCCTGAAGTTTGGGCCATATTAGAAGAAATAGTAAAAGAAAAATTAGTGTTGTTGAACAGGGCGCCAACCTTGCACCGGCTTGGCATTCAGGCGTTTCATCCTGTTTTAACCGAAGGAGAGACAATAAAGCTTCATCCTTTGGTTTGCGAGGCTTTTAATGCAGACTTTGACGGAGACCAGATGGCGGTTTATCTGCCCCTTTCAGACGAAGCCCAAAAAGAAGCAAAAGAAATTATGCTTTCTTCTTTAAATCTTTTAAGGCCCGCAACAGGACTGCCCGTTATAGGACCTTTCCGCGACATTGCTTTGGGATGTTATTTTTTGACAAAATTAAAAGAATTGAAAGATGTAAAAATATACTCTTCAGAATCAGAAGCTATTACTGCTCATGAATATGGATTTTTAGGACTCAACGATAAAATTAAAGCGCCAAATCCAAAACTGGAAAAACAAGAGCTGATTGAAACAAGCGTGGGCCGGCTTATTTTGAATTCCAGCCTTCCTTACAGCTATCCTTATTTGAATAAAGTAATAGATAATAAAGCCTTGAAGGTTTTAGTAAGAGATATTATTGAAAAATATCCCAACAAAGAGGCTGTGGCAATTTTAGATAAAATCAAAGCGCTTGGGTTTGAATATTGCACGTTGTCTGGAATAAGCTGGGGCATGGACGACTTGATTGTTCCGAAAGAAAAAGGAAAGCTTATATTTGAAGCAGAAAGAGAAGTGGAACAGATTGATAATCATTTTAAAAAAGGGCTTCTTTCTTCTGAAGAAAAAAGTTCTCAGAAAATTTTGGTCTGGCAGGGTGTAAAAACAAAAATAGAGGCGCTATTAAAAGATACTTTGCCGGAAGACGGGACGGTTCTTTCTATCATTAATTCTGGCGCTAAGGGTTCTTGGGCCCAGCCTGTGCAAATGGCGGGAATGAAGGGGCTGGTAAATAATCCGGCCGGAGACATTATAGAACTGCCCATAAAATCATCTTTTGCAGAAGGATTTAATGTGCTGGAATATTTTATTTCAACTCACGGCGCAAGAAAAGGAACAGCCGACACTGCTTTAAGAACTTCTTCTGCAGGATATTTAACAAGACGACTTGTTGACGTTGCCCATGATGTCATAGTTTCAAAAGAAGACTGCGGAGATAAAACAGGATTTACCGCTTACAGAAAAGAAGCTGACGAAATAGAGCAAAATTTTGTATTTAAAATAGTGGGAAGGATTTGTTTAGAAGATGTAGCAAAAGATAAAAAAGTTATTGTTAAAAAAGGAGAAATGATCAGCTGGAAAATGGCAGACGAAATCAGCAAGGAAAAAATTGAAAGAGTTGTAGTCCGCTCTCCTTTCACCTGCAAAGACCCAAGGGGAATTTGCCAGAAATGTTATGGCTGGGATTTGGGTAGAAACGAGCCTGTAAAATTAGGAGAGGCAATAGGTGTTGTGGCAGCTCAAGCAATCGGCGAGCCCGGCACCCAGCTTACATTAAGAACCCACCATTTGGGAGGCATTGTGGGAGCGGGCGACATTACCCAGGGCTTGCCGAGAATTGAAGAAATTTTCGAGGCAAGAGCCCCTAAGGGAGAGGCGATAATGTCTTTAACCGACGGCAAGGTTATAAAAATTGACGAAGAAAAAAGAATTATAAAAATAGAGCCCGTTAAAAAATCTTCTCAAAAAAAGCAAGCCATAGAATATAAAATACCCGGCAGGATTGCTATTTTAGTGAAACAAGGAGAAGAGGTTAAAGAAAACCAGGCTTTGTGTGAAGGAAACTTGGATTTAAAAAAATTATACAAATCAGCGGGCTTGGAAGAAACGCAAAAATATATTTTAAAAGAAGTCCAAAAAATTTATTCTTCCCAGGGAGTTGATATCCACGACAAGCACATAGAAGTTATTATCCAAAAAATGTTTTCCAGGATAAGGATTAAAGAAGAGGGAGATTCAGACTGGATAAAGGGAGAAATTATTGAAGGCCCGGTTTTTAACGAAGAAGCAGAGCGTCTTAAAAAAATAAAAAAAGAGTCGCCAATAGGCTCTCAGATACTTTTGGGAATTTCCGAAGTAGCCCTGAATTCAGAGTCCTTTTTATCGGCGGCCTCTTTTCAACAAACATCAAGGGTTTTAATCAAGGCTGCTCTAGAGGGCAAAGAAGACAAGCTGGTGGGCCTGAAAGAAAATGTAATAATTGGAAAGCTTATCCCCGTGGGCACCGGCTTCATCCCTAAGAAATAGAAGAAAATGTCAAATTTTAAAAACGCCCCGATGTCCGACATCGGGGCGTTTTTTTAGTAAAACTTTTAACCAAAATTTGGTATAATAAAATTACTATGAAATATCAGCATCCACAATTAGTTAATGAAGAAGTTTATCATGTTGTAAGCCGAACAGTCGGGGATACGGTTATTTTTGATGATGAAAATAATTTTTATCGTGGAATTTTTTCTATATATGAATTTAATAATGCAAACCCTGTTTCAATAAGAGATCGCAGAGAACAGCGTAAAAAAGAAAAACTTTTTCAGCAAGAATCGCCCCGATGTCCGACATCGGGGCGACTGAATGAATTGTTTGGTTTAGACAAACGGAATAAGCTTGTTGAAGTTTGGGCATTTTCGTTTATGCCGAATCATTTACACTTAATACTAAAGCAATTAAAAGATAATGGAATAACTGAATTTATGAAAAAAGTTAATGGTGGTTATGCAAATTATTTTAATAAAAAATATGATCGCAAAGGACATCTTTTTAATAAATTTAAAGCAATTCATATTAAAGACGATGATCAATTAAGAAACACTTTTGCATATGTGCACGCTAATTTAATATCTTTAATTGAACCGGGCTGGAAAGAAAAGGGAATTAAAAATACAAAAAAAGTAATTAAATTTTTAGAAGATAATAAACGGCATAGCTACCCCGATTATCTCGGCAAAAAGAATTTTCCCTCTGTCACGGAAAGAAATTTTCTTTTAGATTTAATTGGCGGAGCAAAGGGTTGCAAAGAAGTGGTGGATAATTGGATAAAATACAAAGAAGAAATAAAAAATTCCAGCGACATTGTTTTAGAATAAAAAACCAGGTCCGACACAGCTTAATTTTAGAGCAAAAAAGAATTGGTCAGACGCGATCCTTTTTTATTGGTTTTTTGTACTTGCGCGCAAGGAAAGAAATGATACAATAAAATAATAAATTTAAGTTTGAAATTAAAAATTAGTCATAATGGCTAAGGAAAAAAATAACGGAAAAAATAAAAATGGAAACGGGAAAAACGGGAAAGGGAACACAAGGGCAAAAGTGAAAGATTCGCTTTTGACTTCCAGGACAAAAAGATGGATAAAAGCCATTTTAATGTTTTTGGTTGCCATAGTTGTGGGGCTTTCTTTTTTTAATAAAGCAGGAACAATAGGCAGGGTTTTTATGAGCGTTTCAAAATTTTTAATGGGAAACACCATTTTTTCTATTCCTTTGTTTTTATTTTTGGGAGGATTGATATTTTTAAAATCAAAGAAAAGAAACAGAGCCATGGCTATGTTTCTGGCAATTATTATTTCTATTGTTGGAATTTCAGGAATTTTGGCTTCTCGGGATTTAACCGAAATGCAAGGAGGATGGATTGGGTTTTTAATGTCTAAATTATTTGTGGGGCTTTTTGGAATTTTGGTGGCTAATATCATATTTGCGGCAACTATGCTTATAGGGTTGTTTATTTTTCTGCAATTTATTTGGTCGGATATTCCAAAAGAAAAGAAAGAAGAAGAAAAAAAGCCTTTGTTTGTTTTTAATAAGCAAGGCGCGGAAGGTTTAAAGGTGAAAAGAGAAGAAGTCCAGCAGGAAAAAGCAAAAACAGCCTCTTCCAGAATATTTTTGTTTAAAAAAGGAAAAGATGAAAAAGAAGAAAAAGACCTTCAGCTTGCAAGAAAAGATAAAAAATCAGAAATTTTATCAAAAAGCAATTATATTCTTCCTCCGCTGGAATTGCTTTCAAAAAATGAGTCAGCCCCCACCTCGGGAAACATTAAAGAAAATTCTATGCTTATTAAAAGCACTTTGGAAAATTTCGGCATACCGGTTGAAATGGCGGAAATAAATATAGGGCCCACTGTTACTCAATATGCCTTTAAACCCGCAGAGGGCGTAAAGCTGTCAAAAATTACAACGTTGTCTAATAATTTGGCATTGGCTTTGGCGGCTCATCCTATCAGAATTGAAGCTCCTATTCCGGGCAAATCTTTGGTTGGCATTGAAGTGCCAAACAAAGTAAGGGCAACAATAATGTTAAGGAACCTGATAAGCCATCCTAATTATCAATCAGCCACTACCCCCTTAGTTATTTCTTTGGGAAAAAATGTTTCAGGGAGCGCCGGTTCTGTATCATGGCGATCTTCAGCC
>JBBTQJ010000037.1:19748-20956 GCA_038065755.1 Patescibacteria group bacterium
GTTTATGCCGACCTGACAGAAATGCCGCATTTATTGGTAGCTGGTTCAACCGGAGCCGGGAAAACCATATTTTTAAACACTTTAATTTTAAGTTTATTATATAGATGCGCGCCGGAAAATTTAAGGTTGATTATGGTTGACCCAAAGAGAGTAGAGTTTCAAAATTATAACGATATTCCGCACCTTTTGTGTCCTGTAATTTATGACGCTGTAAAAACAATAAACGCCCTGCAATGGCTTACCAGAGAAATGGAAAGGCGTTTTGAAATATTTTCAGAGGCTTCTACCAGAAATATCGGAACCTATAATCAAAACAAATCTGTTGTGGCTTCAGGGATACAGCTTCCTTATATTGTTTTTATTGTTGATGAATTGGCAGATTTAATGGCGGCCAAAGGCAGAGAAATAGAAGCCGGCGTAGTAAGACTGGCTCAAATGGCAAGGGCAACCGGCATACACTTGGTATTGGCCACACAAAGGCCCTCTGTAGAAGTAATCACGGGACTTATTAAGGCTAATATCACTTCAAGGGTTACCTTTCAGGTTGCCTCGCAAGTTGATTCAAGAACAATTTTAGACGTGGCCGGAGCAGAAAAATTATTGGGGGCGGGAGATATGTTGTTTGTTTCTTCTAGGTCTTCAAAAATAAGAAGAATTCAAAGCCCTTATATTTCAGAAAAAGAAGTAAGCAAGGTTGCTGAATTTATCGTAGAACAAGGCAAAAAAATAACAGAATCGCAATCGGTTATTACCCAAAGCTTAAAAGAAAGCTTAGAGCAGTCGGAAGAAAAAGGAGGAGAAATATTTTTTGGCGATAACGACCCTTTGTTTGAAGAAGTAAAACGCATTGTTTCAGAAACAAAAAAAGCATCTGCTTCTTTTTTACAAAGGCGTTTAAGAATTGGATATTCAAGAGCCGCCAGGCTTATTGATATGTTAGAAGAAAAGGGAATTGTTGGGCCGGCTGAAGGAGCCAAGCCAAGAGAAGTTTTTGCAGAAAAGGCAGATATGCGGTTTGAGTCTGTTGAAGAGCTGGGCGGGTTTGATGAGTCCGAAGAACAAACAAAAGACAGCGAATGGCAAAAAGTGTAATAAAATAAATATAAGAATAAAAATTCATCGGGTTAAATAATTTTTGATAAAATCAAAAATTAAAATCCGAAGGATTTTATTTAACCCGATAAATGGTAAAAGTAAAAAAAGAAGAA
>JBBTQJ010000038.1:0-17881 GCA_038065755.1 Patescibacteria group bacterium
CTGGAATACTCAAAGCTGCTTAATCAAGCTTAACTATGTCCAGTGAGCAGTTACTAAAACCGCTCTTTAGGCGGTTTAGTTTTTGTTTTTTAATTATTGGGCCCGTTGCGAATTATTATTTCACGACACTTTTGTTTTATTTATAATACGCTTTATCCTTGAATCTTAAGTCTACATATTGAAGATTCTTTCTGTCGCCTTCTGGAATTTCACTGTTTAAAAGAAGGCTTAATCTTATAATTTGCATATCTATGTCAGATTCTAAATTAAAATAAATTTTCCATTTTTCATTTGTTGTAATATCTATTTTCAGGGGACTGGAAATAATAATCTCTTCTATGTTTATTTGCAGGTTGTTTTCTAAATTATTTTTAATTTTTAAAATTGCGCTCATAATATTTTCTGCAATAATTTTTTCTCCGGCAACCGCCTGTTTTAAATCTAGCGATTTTCGCACTATTGTCATATTATTATAATCTTTTAACGACGGTTCAAAAATTATTCCGTTTTGATCTATTAAAAAACACTCTTCTGCGGTAAAAGAGTTGCAAAAAACTCCAAGCGGTTTTCTTTCTATCACTTTTATATTTAACGAATGCGGTATTTTTTTGTTTATTTCTATGCTTTCAATTACGGGAAAATTATTTAAAATTTCTTTCTTTATTTTTTTCTGATCGATAAAAAAAATACTTTTTGATTCAAGGCTCCATTTTTCCATACTAATAAATTTAATGCCTAATTTGGCAAAAACTAAATCTTGTATGTCCTCGACCAATATTTTTTCATTCCCTGAAACCATAATGTCTTTTATTTGAAAATTTGAAGAAAAAACAAAAACATACAAAGTAAAAAAAATAATAACTGCAAGTAAAAATATTATCCAAAAGACAGGCCTTTTAAAAATTGATTTTTTAGGCTTTTTTAATTTATAAATTTTTGTTTTTATATGTTTTTTTCTATACGACATTTTTAATAAGCCGATTAAAAAATTATAATCCCCTTTTTATTTTCCTTGCTGTTTCTATTATATAATTAAACCAATATTTTCTAGAAATAATAAAATCCTGGGTTTTTAAATATTTTTTTTTATATCCTCCAAAACCCATTTTAAAAAGCGACAGGCCGGCCCACGGGTGCTTAGATTTCTGCGCATCGGATTCATTTTTAATTTCAGGCGCAATTCCCCAAAAATTATATATTTTATACCCTCTTTTTTTTGCTTCTTTTATCGCTTCCCATTGTAATAAATAAGAAACGGGAATTTTATTAAACTCGCTTAAAGAACCAGAATGATGGTAAAAACACACATCCTGCCACAAAACAAAAATCGCAACTGCCACAACTTTATTTTTATATTTTCCCAAAAAAATCATGGTTTGATTATCCGGTAAAAACGCCTCTAATTCTTTCTCTAAATAATTATTTGCAAAGGCCGTAAAATTATGACGTCTAGCAGTTTCTGCATATACCGGTTTAAAAAGTTCTAAATCATTTATATTTGAACTTTTTATAATTTTAATATTTGGGTTTTTTTCTGCCTGACGAATCAAATATCTTGTAGTTTTTCTCATATTCATTAAAAGTTTTTCCTCCGGCAAAGTAATGTCTAATTCCCAGGTGATTTCTGGATGAATATGAATCGGCGCCTCTTTGAAATTTAAATCTGTAAAAATATTTATATTTTCTTTTGTTCTTTCTAAAATCGGGGCCACTCTTATAAACACTGAGTTTTCTTTTATAGAGATGCTTTTTAGATTGTTTAAAATTAATTCTAAATTTTCTTTAATTTCGTTTACTTTTAGACCTTCTATAATAACCGGCCCGTGCGGAATAAACAAAAAAGTTCCTCTTTTAGCGATTGTTTTAACAACTAAAGCAACTCCAAGCAATTGTTCTTTAATGGGCGGTTGCGCTTTGTTTATTGCTGTTTGTTCTCTTTTATTATATATGCCAAAACGCCAAATTTTTCCCCCCGTTGCCAAATTAAAATCTCCCCAGTTCCAAGACTGCAAAAATGTCTTTTCTTTACATTGCAAAAGAAAACCCTCCCACTCCTCTTTGTTTTTCATTTCTCTTATTTCCATTTAATTTAATTTATTTTAGTTAAATCGTTATTAATAACGCTAACTCCAAAAGCTAAAATTTCATCAGAATACAGCATATCTGGCACATTATTAAGCAAAAAAATCTTTTTATTTAAAACATGGGCAAATCCCATTTCTAAAAAGGTGTTTCCTCCAATATAATTCTTAATGCCGTGCTTGTCTTTATTAATTGCCAAGATAGCCTCTTGGTTGTTTATTAAATTAAAATAATCTCTTATAAGGTCATCTTTTATTTTATTTTCTGTTGACTCCCGTCTTGTTTCAAAAGCAAGGGTTCTTTCTGCATATAAATGGATATTATGCGGGGCAATTACTTTATGCCCCATTTTTTCTAATTTTTTTTTAATATCTATTACATCTTTAGCAAAAGCAATACTGCTACAAATCGCTATTTTCATATATTTATTTTTTTAAAAAAATTGTTTAATTATAAAATAAAGTACTACAAACTTAACGGCCGTCATATTTGTAGTATTTTTAAATTTTTCTAAATTTCTTCTATCAAAAATATTTTAACATACTTGTCAAGCGAATATTGCTGTATAAATATTTCTGTTTTTTCTGAAACATCGTAAGGAGATATCCAAACACTTTGTTGAAATATTTTATATCCTAAGTTACGCAATGCGCCCCTTAAAAGACTTCTACTTTTTCTGTTATTTTCTGGAATGTCAAAAATTAACATTACCCATTTTCCGTCTTTTCTCTTATTTTTATTACCTAATTTAAAACTCGCCCTCAGTGCCCTACCAATACCCCCTTTTGTTAAAATTATGGCCTGTTTATTTTCTAAATTTTTAATTTTTATATAACCTTTTCTTTTAAGATAATATATTAATTTACTAAATTCTTTTTTTCCTCTTTCTTTTTGATATTTTTTAAAAATTGGATTTTTGGGACCCGGTAAAGAATTTTTCATTGTTGGATAAGGCCTGAATACAAAACCAGCAACATTTTTTGTTTCTTCTATAATATTATAAACATCCCAAAGAAATTCATCCGTAAAAGATATTCTCATTAAACAATTCCCCGCCGACGGAGCGGCGGGGAATTTCGTCCCGTCCGACCACGGTGGTTACAATAATTTTAATTGGTTTAATTTCCGTTTTTGGTTTTTAATGTATTTCTTAATTTCGTGCGATATCTGTTTTCCATGCTCTCGGTATAACATAATTCAGCTGGTTTCCTCCCCGAGCCTCGGCGCTCGGGGAAATTATTTTATTATACCACATTTATGACGGCCGTTATAATTGTAGTATTGTTAAAAATGCTAAAAATATTTTTTAAGGAAGTTTATGATTTTTTCCGCGTCTTTTTGGGAAATATTTATGTGGGTTGGCAGGTTTAGGGTTTTTTTAGATAATTCTTCGGCATTAGGGCAGGTTCCCAGCCCGTATTTCATCTCGTCTAAATTTGTGTCAAAGGGGGCAATGGGGGTTGTATACCAATCGCCCAACAAAATATTCTGTTTGTGCCAGGCCTCATAAATTATTTCGTGGGCTTTTGAATGTTTTACGGTAAAACGCAAAAAACTATGCTTTGTATTTTTTGAAGATAAATTTTCCGGTGATAAATCATTTGATACAGAAAAAGAATTTTCTTTTAAATTTTCGAAATAAAACTTGCTTATTTCTTCTCTGTGTTGATAAAATTTATCTATTTTTTTAAATTGATTCAGGGCAAGCAATGCTAAAACGTTTGGCAAGGATTTTGGAAAATAATCCGGCTTTAATCCCCTCTTCTCTTTCCAGTGCACTGCTTTTGAAAGAATATAAAACCATTGAGACAAAACCAAAAATATTTTTCCGAAATCAAAAAAATTATAAACCGGCAGAATAATATAATTTAAAAGTATTGGATGCAATATCTGCTGAAAAATCCAGAAATATGAGGGACGCCCGAATTCTTTCTGCATTTTCTCTAATTTTTCTGCAATCAAGTCATCGTTTGTAACAGCCATTCCTCCGTAGACAGAAGAAATAACTTTATCGCGGGAAAAACTGAAAAAAGCGACATTGCCAAATGTCCCAACTTTTTGATTGTTCCATTCAGCTCCCAAAGAATGAGCGCAATCTTCTATTAATATTAAATTATTTTGTCGCACAATATAAATAATTTCCTCCATATTTACCGGCATTCCAAATGTGTGCTGAATCATTAATATCTTTGCGCTATGATTTTCAACAATTTTTTTATTTAAATCTTTTATATCTATATTAAAATTATCTTTGTCGCAATCAACATAAATTGGCAAAAACCCCTGCCATAAAACAGGGTTTACGGCGGCGTTGCAGGTGAACGCCTGCAAAAAAATTTCGTCTCCATTTTTTAACCCCTCAACTTCGCCTGCCTGCGCAGGCAGGCTTAGGACTTTTAAAATAGCAAAAAGAGAACTTCTTCCCGAATTAAAAGATATGGCGTATTTTACACCCAAATATTTCTTAAATTCATTTTCTAGTTCTTTTGTTGCTTTTCCTTTTTTCCATAACCATGGCCTTATAATTAAACTTAGAGCCAGTTTTATATCATCTGACTCGACGTTCGGCGACAAAGAAATAGAAATTGGCTTAAAATAACGCATATTAAATTAGCATTTTAATTAAATTTGCCGGGACGCGGCCTTCCAATAAAACTGCGTCTCCCTCTCTGCAAAAAAGCATAAGCATTGTATGAATATCTTTTGAATTTTCATATAATACAATGTTTTTTTCTTTCATGCCAGACTCCACGGCTCCTGTTTTGACGTCGTCAAACTTGTCTTTTGTTGTCATTATGCAAATGTCGCATATTTTTCCTATTTTTTCGCCTATTTTTTTATGTATTTCTTTGGATTTTTCTCCCAGCTCAATTAAACATGGCATTACAATAATTTTTTTACCCTTAAAAACAGAGAGATAGTCTAAATCGGCTAAAACTCCATCTGGGTTTGAAGAATAAGAAGAATCTATAATATTAATATTTCTCTGCCCCTTTTTTAGAGTTATTCCTGTCTGTTCCTGATGTATGTTGTTGCAGGCCTCGGTAATTTTTTCAAAGCTCATACCCATTTCTTTTGCAACTAAAATAGCGGCTAAAAGATTTTGAATATTATGCCTGCCCAAAATATTAACTTTAAAATTTGCCAGCTCCCCGCTTTTATCAACAGTTAAAAAAGAAACATAATCTTCGGTTACAATAATATCTTCTGTCCAAATATCTGAGTTTATTTTATCTTTGTTCAGGCTATAAATCTTTTTTCTTTCTTCGACCAGATAATTGGCTTTTTTATAAAGATCTAGACAATATTTATTGTCGCCATTTAAAACCAGCAGACCATTCTCCGGCAAAGAAACAGCCAGCTCCCCGCCGCCTTCAGCTGAAAGCAGATTTTCTAAAGAACCAAAGAGCGCCAAATGCTGTTCGTTCACACCTGTAACAACGGCTATTTTAGGATTAACCATCTCGCACAATAGCTTTATCCCGCCTTTGTTATAAGAGCCCATTTCAACAACAAAAACCGGAGCACTAAAATTAATTTTAGTGCTCGGCCGAGCACCGAGCACATTTTCAATGTGCTCTGGTGCTCTGGTTTCGCTGATGAATTTATCGAACTCATTGCTTAGAATTAATTTGGCAATTCCTATTTCAGAGTTTTGGTGATTTTTTGTGCTAATTGTTTTAAATTTTTTAGAAATTATTGCGGTTAAAAACTCTTTTGTTGATGTTTTTCCGTAAGAACCCGTAATTCCAATGACTGTTAATTTTTTAAAACCTTGTATTTTTTTCTTTGCTTTTGCTAAAACTCTGTTTCTAAGAAAAACAAAAAACGGCTGTAATAATAAAACAACCAAAGAAACGATTATTGGGGTTAAAATATCAAAAACTAAAAGCAGGGTTGACGCTAAAATAATATCTTTAACTCTTAAGGCAATAAATAATAAAAATAAAATTGTAACGCCAATGGAGGCGGCCATTAAAAACAACGTTTTAAAGGTTGTTTTTGGGGTTTTAACAGCGTTTGCAAAAATCGCTTTTAATAAAAAAATAAACTCTGCAAAATAGAGTAAAAATAATATATATAAAGAATAAGGAAGGATTTTTCCATTAAATAAAAAAATAGCCGCTAAAATAATTTTTACAGCCAACAATAAATTAAATATTAGCTTTTTTCCCTTGTGTGTTTCAAAATGGTCTAAAAAACGGCCAATATGGTATTCTTTTAGTTGCCACAAATAAATCCAAAAAAGAATATGTTTTGATGTCCTAAAAAACCAAAGAATGCTTAAAAAAATAAACATATTATAAATTGTTTATAATTTTTTCCGCCAGAACTAAGGGCTGTTCTTTATTCAGAGAATGGCCGGCGTCCGGTATAACTATAATTTTGGAGTTTTTTATCTGTTTTGCAATAAAATATCCGTTTTCAAGAGGCGTGGCCTCGTCTTCTTGGCCCCAAATAATAACGGTCGGCGTTTTTATAAAAGACAAATACAAAGACAGGTCTTCTGAAACTATATTTAAATAGGTTTCTTTCATTATGCCCTCAAAATAAATATAATCTGACTTTCTGATGATAAATTTATAAACAGCTTTCCTAAAAAGATTATAGTAGGGAAAAAAATAAAAAATTTTTACAACTTTGGATATTTTTGTAAAAATATTTTTTTTCGGGGTTTTCTTTCTAACGCAAGCAGCCGATATTAAAAACAATTTTTTAATATCTTGAACGTGTTTTACGGCTATTTTAAAGGCCAAAGCTCCTCCGAAAGAGTGGCCAAGCAGATAAAAATCATTTAAATTAAGTTCTTTTATAAATTGTTCGGCCCAATTTACATATTTATTAAGATTCCACGGAACTTTTGGGGCATCTGACGCTCCAAACCCTGGTAAATCGGGAATTATCACCATATGTCCAAATTGGGAGAGATGCTCTCCCACAGCTTGCCATCTTTCTGAACTAGATCCCCAGCCATGCAAAATCAAAAAGGGCTTGCCTGCCTGCGCAGGCAGGCCCTCTCCGAATATTTGGTAGTTTGTTTTTATGCCGTTAATTGTAATTTCCACTATTTTATGATTTTAAATCCGCAATACTTTTGCAAAACTTTCGGCACTTTAATTGACCCGTCTTTCTGCTGATAATTTTCCAATATAGCAATTAAAATTCGGGGCATTGCGATGGCGGTGCCGTTTAATGTATAAACAAAATTTTGTTTGCCGGTTTTGTCTTTGTATTTTATATTTAGTCGTCTAGCCTGAAAATCTGTGCAATTTGAGGTGGAGTGCGTTTCTCTGTATTTATTTTCAGACGGCATCCAAGTTTCAATGTCATATTTTGCCGCCGCTGGCCTGCCAAGGTCCCCAGCGCAGATATTTACAACTTGATATGGCAAGGCAAGCTGTTTCATTAATTTTTCTTCAATAGACAAAAGAAGTTGATGTTCTTTTTTTGAATCTTCTGGTTTTGAAAAAACAACCATTTCTAATTTATCAAACTGGTGAACCCTTAAAATGCCCTTTGTGTCTTTGCCGTAAGAGCCCGCTTCTCTGCGAAAACAAGTGGAAAAAGCAATATAGCGCAACGGCAAATCTTTTTCATTTAAAATTTCGTTGGCGTGCATTGCTATTAATGGTTGTTCAGATGTTCCGGCTAAATAAAGTTTGTCTTCCGGCAGAAAATAAGCTTCTTTTTCGTCGGTTGCCTCAAAATATCCTGTTCCCCTAGCCATTTCGTCTTTTAACATTACTGGCGGAATCACGGGAATAAATTTTTCTTTTTTTAATGTGTCTATTGCTAAATTTATTAAAGCAAATTCAAGCAGGGGCAGTTCATTTTTTAAATATCCAAAACGCGACCCAGAAACTTTCCCGGCCCTTTCTGTGTCAATCAGGTCCAAGTTTTTTCCGATTTCCATATAATCTTTTGACGCAAAACTAAACTTTGGCGGTTTCCCAACCTGTCGCATAATAACATTTCCAAAATCATCTTTTCCCACCGGTACATTGTCAAAAGGAATATTCGGCAACTGCAAAAGTAAATTATTTAATTCCGTTTCTGTTTTTTTCAATTCCGGCTCCAATGCCTTAAATTTTTCTTTCAAATCCTTTGCTTTATTTACAGCCGCCTCATCGTGCCCTGCCTGCGCAGGCGGGCCTGCCTTGCTTGTTTTATTTTGCTCTGCTTTTAAATTTTCTGATTTCACAATCAACTCCCTTCTTTTTTTATCCAACTCCAAAACAGCGTCAATATCGCACTTAATATTTTTTTTCTCGCACGCTTCTTTAACTTTTTGCGGATTTTCCCGAATAAAATTTATATCCAACATAATATTTTATTCCCCTTGACAAGGAGTTTTAAATTGCTATAATTACTTATTACCATGAAAAAAACCCTTATGAGGTTCTGTCCTCATTGGGGGTTTTTTCTTTTACGGTGATTTTTAACTTATTTTTTTGGTTATCTAAATACAATAATGGTATGTTCTGTTTGCGCAATAAATATGAACATTTATTATTGGGGGAAATTACTATTCGTAAAGCATTTTTCTGCTTCAAGAAATCTACTAATTCAGCATAATCGCCATCGCTTGAAACAATCACTGCTTTTTCATAATTCTTTTCGTAAAAATCGCATGCCGCCTTTAAAACTAACGCGGCATCGCAATTACCTTTTACTTTTCCTGTTCCATTATAGGTTATTTCTTTGTAAATTAAAATAAATCCCGATTCTTGCAAATAGGTGTATAAATTTTTATTTTTTGAAACAAGTCCAATAAATAAATATGCATTTATCACATTATATTTATCTTTCAGCCATTTCCTAAACTTTTTATAATCCAGTTTCCAACCCAACTCATCTACCCCATTATATAAATTGGCTCCGTCAATATATGCAAAATTGTTTTCTTTAGAAATCATTATTTTATTCTACCAAACTTGCCAAATCCTCACAACCCTTGACAAATAAACATAAAAGTTATAAAATTAAATCGGTAAATTAACAACTTTAAACTAGGGGTTTGAAACATGGAACCATTACTTTGTCCGCGGTGCGAATGTGTTGTTGTGAAGACAACTTATAAATTTTGCAATCGTTGTGGTTGCAAACTACCTTTAAGTTCAGACCTTGAGCGATCTATGTTTGAAGTGGATTTAGATGAAATGGTTGGTATTACCGACGAGGTCGAACAAGAAGAGTGCAACGATGAATGTCATGCGCACATGGCGAAGATGTTAAAAACCATTAATCGGATGGTGCGTGGAAACAAGGAAAAAGGTCCAACTCCGATAACTCATTGTCATAAATGCGGAAAAAAACTTCCAGAAATATTTTAACTACATGTTATTTTTTTATCCATAGCATTATAAAGAGCGACCGTGCGGCCGCTCTATTTTTTTATAAATAATTCAAGCAATCATAATAACTCGCGATCGCGAGTTATTATGATTGCTTGATAATTAAAAATTGAAAGCTCGCTAAGGGTTTAGTCGGTTTATGGTGCGCGGGAAAGGAATGGTTTCGCGTATGTGCTGAACTCCGCAAACCCAGGCAGTAATTCTTTCAAGGCCGAAGCCGAATCCAGAGTGCGCAACAGAGCCGTATTTTCTTAAATCTAAATACCATTCAAAGGCAGGTTGTGGTAAATTATATTCTTTAATCCTTTTTAATAATTCGTCAAAATTATCTTCTCTTTGAGAGCCGCCGATAATTTCGCCAAGCCCTCTGGGGCCAACAAATCCGAACACAAAACGCGCGAATTATCTTCTGAATCGCGCTTCATATAAAATGCCTTAACTTCTTTGGGATAATGGGTTACAAAAATCGGATTGTCATATTGTTTGGTTAAGATTGTTTCGTCGTCTGCTCCCATATCATCTGTTTCTTTAACATCAGAACCAAGTTTCTGTAATTTTTTAACTGCCTCTTTGTGGGTAATTTTATAAAACGGTTTTGAAATATTTTCCAATGGCTTTATATCCCTTTCCAGCATTGCCAGTTCTTGCTTATTTTTTTCTAAAACTTGGCTTACCATATATCTTATCAAACTTTCCTGAATTTTTATGTTTTCTTCCATGTCAACAAATGCCATTTCGGCATCCATCATCCAAAACTCTGTTAAATGCCTGCGTGTTTTTGATTTTTCTGCGCGAAAAACTGGCCCAAAATCAAACACACGGCCGTGGGCAAAAATTGCGGCCTCCAGATAAAGCTGGCCCGATTGCGACAAATAAGCTTTTTGCTCTTTAAAATAATCAATTTCAAAAAGCTCTGTCGTTCCTTCGCAGGCCGAAGGAGTTAAAATTGGAGAATCTATTTTTATAAAATTATTTTGATTGAAAAATTCATAAGTTGCCAAAATCAAGGTATTTCTGATTCTTTGAATTGCCCACTGCCTTGAAGACCTAAGCCATAAATGCCTGTTGTCTAATAAAAAATCCGGGCCGTGCTCTTTTTTGGCAATGGGATATTCTTTTGCAATCTGGTAAAAATAAAAATCTTTAACATGTAATTCAAACTCTTCTTTTTTCGGGTGTTTGGAAACAATTGCAAAAATTTTAACCGAGGATTCTAAGGTTGCTTTTTGCGATTCCTCCCATTTTTCTTCCGACAGTTTATTGGTATCCAAGATCGCTTGGCAAAACCCAGACCCGTCTCTTATTAACCAAAAACCGATCTTCCCAGAAGACCGGAAATTCGCCACCCACCCCGAAATCTCCACCTCTTTCCCCTCAAAATCTGCCAAATTAATAATCAACGCTTTTTTCATAATGAAATTATTCTTTTGGTTGTTTTGTTTCTTCTCCTAATTTTCTAAAAAATCCTTTGCCATATGTATCTTCTATCAAGCGGACAGTTTGTAATAAATTTCCGGTAAAATAAGTGTTAGCAAAAACATTGAAAACTTCTTCTTCAGATTTAAAATCATCTGGTTTTTTTTCACAAATATCATTAATTATTTGCCATAATTTTTCTCTTTCTTCCTTATATTGATATGGTTGCGCTCTAATGGTAGTATAATACATACTAGATTCTTCTTTTGTGGTAGTTGTGGTTATATAAGAAATTTTATCGCCCTTAACAGATTTTTTTATCCATTTTTCCCTATCTTCAAGGTCTTTAGCAAGCGCTGGAATTGCATCAAAACATTCGGCATCAAATCTTTTCATAAGTTCTTCTGTTATTGCTTCGTCTACATCAACAAAATACATTTCTCTTTTTTGATCTTTTTTCTTAGCGACCACCAATCCTCCAACTCGAAAACTCCATGTTTCTTTTTCGGGGTTAGCGGTCACGGATTGAAAACCGCAAAAATGCATTAATTCGTGGGCGACCCTGCTGGCAAATACTAAATTATTTTCACTTTCACTGTTTCTAATAACTGCAACAAATTGAGAATCCTCATCATATCTGCCCCTGATACTTTTTATACGTTCTCTTTGCTCGACAGGTAATGTATCATACTCGCATACATGAATATGATCTGGGGTTATCGGCGGCATCACTCCGCCATATTTTTTTATAAATTCCTGTAATTTTCCCAATATTCCATTTATTATTTCTATTTCTTCTGGAGTCTTTTCACTTTCAAGCGAAAATTTTTTCTGATTATCAAAACTCTCTTTTGAAGCATCTAATACTTCTTTTTCAACTTCGCGAGAAACGCCGGCGGCTCTCATTATACCAGAGGTTCTCTGAAATTCTTGTTTTTCTTCTTTAAATTTTGGTTCGCCTTCCATGATTTTTTATAGACCCGTGGACTGGTCCACGGGTCTTTTTGTCGCATAATAGTAAATAGTTATTTAGGACGCATCAATGGAAATATCTGGCAGTCTCGGCTGGGTTTGTCCATTAAAAAGGAAAATAACCTTTCGGAGACGCCGAAGCCGCAGGTTGGGGGCATTCCGTATTCTAAGGCTTCGACAAAATCCTTGTCATACATTTGCGCTTCTTCGTCGCCCTTGTCTCTCAATTTTTGCTGTTCTGCAAACCTCTCTGCCTGATCAATTGGGTCGTTAAGCTCTGAATAACCCTTGCCGTTTTCAGAGCCAGCTAAAATCACCTGAAATCTTTGAACTAATTTTTCGTTATTTTCCATTTTCTTTGCCAAAGGCTCCATCACAATAGGCACATTTATTAAAAATCCTGGGCCTGAAATATTTTTACGGCAATATTTCCATAAGTTATCAATGGCGCGGGTAATGTTAAACCCTTTTTTGTCATAATTAATTTTTAGTTTCTGCAGGGCTTTTTCTATTTCTTGCAAACTGGCCTCTGTTATATTTACGCCGGTATATTTTGCAATTGTTGACTGGTAATCATATTTTTCCCATTTTTTTGAAAGATCAACATCAAATCCGCGAATTTTAAACTTTAATGCGCCAAAAGTTTTTTTGGCAACATATTTATACATTTCTTCAACTAATTTCATTCCCTGTTCATAATCGGCATAAGCCCAGTAAAATTCCATTTGGGTATAATCTTGCAAGTGTTCTGCGTCCATGCCCTCGTTCCTGAATTGCCTGCCAATTTCAAATGTTTTTTCAAATCCGGCAACCATCAACCGTTTTTGCCATAATTCTCCGGTTGAAATCCTTAAATAAACATCTATATCCAAAGCATTGTGGTGTGTGATAAATGGCCTGGCATCGGCTCCGCCCGTAACTGTTTCTAAAACCGGAGTTTCAACTTCTAAAAACCTTTTTTCAATTAGAAATTCTCTCATTGAAGCCCAAAATACAGTTCTTTTTTTAATCATTTCTTTGACTTCTGGGTTAAATATAATATCTAAATATCTTTTTCTCAAACATTCTTCGGTGTCGCATAATCCGTGCCATTTTTCAGGCAAAGGCAAAAGCGACTTTGCCAACATTTTGTAGTCTTCTGCTTCAATTGTTTTTTCTCCTCTTTTTGTTGTAAAAAGAATTCCTTTTATTTCAACAAAGTCGCCAATATCAAAAACATCTAAAAAGAATTGATATCCTTTCTGTCCAAGTTTATCTTCTTTGATAATGGCCTGAATTTTTTGGGTGCCATCTTGAATATCTAAAAAGGTCGCTCCCCCGTGGCCTCGTTGAGCCATTATTCTGCCAGCCAAAACAATTTGTTTTTTGCCTTTGGCTAATTTTGGAAAATTTTCCAGCGCTTCTGCAATTGTGTGAGTTCTTTTTGTTTTTGCCGGATAAGCCAAAATACCCGAAGCTTCCAGCTTTTTTAATTTTTGAATTCTTGTTTTGCGAAGTTCTTCAATTGTAGGCATATTTAATTAAGTTAAAAGTCTAAAGTCAAAAGTTAAAAATATATTTTTTTATTGTATATTTTACTTTTAATTTTTGACTTTTAATTTTTAATTTATTCTACCAAACTTGACAAATCCCCACAACCCCTTGACAATGGTTTTGTAATATGCTAACATTAAAACATTAAGATTTTTTAATGTGAAAGCCGTTGGTTTCCTACGGGGTACAGAAACCAAGGACTGAGAGAATGTCCAACAAGACATCCCAAACGGGACTCTCTCTTAATTTGTGGGTTCAAATCCCCGTCCTGGGCGAAAGCTAAGGATAAGCGAACCCATTGCACTTTTCAATCCAAAAACTGACAGGGAGTTGGTGGGAGTCCGCCTCCTTAATAAGCGGCTATGCTCGCGAGGCACCCCAAAAAAATAGTCTCCATTTGGAGACTGGGGTGTAGAAACCCGAAGGGTTTCTGGCATTGGTAGCTATCAACTTAGCGTGGCGAGAGGGGCGTTTAAGCCCCCAGTGTTACTGTTTCCGGGCAAAGTTCCTGGCACCAGAAAACCGCCGTCCTTCGGGACAAACGCGAAGGTTGATGTGCGCACATCAACCACCTGTCAGTTATTACACATGCGCCGCATTTCGTTCAAAAGCCCCGGAAACCCCGGAAGCCAACTGAACGAATGCGGCGCTCTTTTTTTTACAAAAAATAAAATATTTATAAAAAAAATTAAATATTTTAACAATCATAATGGTTCGCGATCGCGAACTATTATGATTGCTTGTTTTTTATTTATTTTTATTTATTTGTGAAATACCATTCTAAAACTTCTTTTGCAACGGGCAATGCCGCGGCTCTTAAACCCTCTACGTTTTCTATTGTGACAACCAAAACTATTTCCGGATTTTCATAAGGAGCAAAAACCGAAACCCAGGCATTATAAAATCCATCTTTTCCGGTTTCAACGGTTCCTGTTTTTGAAGCGGTTTTTATTGGCAAACTGTTTAAAGACACAGAAGAGCCATAAAGAACTCCCTCTCTCATTCCCTCTTTTATAATCTGCAGATTTCCAGAATCAATAAAATTATTTCTTATGATTTCCGGTTTAAATTCTTTAACAATTTCTTCTGAGCCCGCTGATGCATTAATAATTTTTTGAACAATTTGGGGCTTATATAGCGCGCCGTTGTTTGCAATTGCGCAATAACCTAAGGCCACCTGCAAGGGAGTAACCTGCAAATATGACTGGCCAATTGAAAGGTTATATGTGTCTCCATCCCACCATGGCTCTTTTATGTTTTGTTTTTTCCACTCGGGTGTAGGAATAAACCCCTGGAATTCTCCAGGCAAATCAATTCCGGTTTTTTCTCCCCAGCCAAAATATTCAAGATATTTTTTAATTCTAGCCGGCCCCAGCCCCTGCTGGTCTTCGTATCCTCCGCCGACAGTATAAAAATAAATGTTTGAAGAAACAGCAATGGCTTGCCTCATATCTACCCAACCGTGTGGCTCAACCCCGCCATATCTCCAAAATACATCTTTATCATACTGGCTACGAACTTCAATAAATCCTTTATCGTTTATCTGTTTTGTCGGGGAAATTATTTTTTCTTGCAAGGCCCCCGAAGCTATAAATGGCTTTATTGTAGACCCCGTAGGATATTGGGCGGAAATAACCCTGTTAAAAAGGGGCTTTGCAATATCATTTTGCATATTATCAAAATCTTGTTTTGAAATTCCCTTAGAAAAAAGATTGTTATCGTAAGAAGGATAAGAAACCAACGCCAAAACAGCCCCCGTATTTGGATTTATAGCCACAGCCGCCCCTTTTTTTGTTCCTGTATTTTTTGCGCCCTTTTCCAGCGAACTATAAATTTTTTCTTGAAGACTTAAATCTATGTTAAGCACCAAGTTGTTGCCTGACTCTGGCTCTGAAATTATTTTTTCTCCCTTTTTTACGCCAACGGCGTTTTTTACGGCCTCAACTATGCCGGGCTTTCCTCTTAAAAATTCTTCGTAGTAAGCCTCTATTCCTGTTTTTCCGATATAATCGTTTATTGTATAATTTTTATAGTTATTTAATTCGTTTTTATTTATTTTCCCCACATATCCTAATATATGAGAAAAAGCCGGGCTAGAAGCGTAATCTCTTGCTGTGTTTTTTTCTATAATGCATCCTTGAAGAGTGTTTATATTAGATTCTAAAATAAGCAATTTTTCGTGCTGAATATTTTCAGAAACTAAAATTACGGGTTCTTTTGATTCTTCTATTTCTTTTTTTAATTCTTCAAAGTCTCTGCCCGATGAGTTGGCAATATTTTTAATTTCTTCCAGCGATTCGGATGCAGACGAAGAAAGCTGCCTTTTGTCGCAAATCAAATCAAAAGCAGGAGAGTTTGAAACAATTTTTTTAAAATTTTTATCGTAAATAATGCCTCGTTCCGGAATTATTAGGGTAATGCGGCTTTTATTATTTTCTCCTATGGCGTAAAAATATTCTCCCTTAACTATTTGCAAGTAAAGTGTTTTAGAAAAAAGAATTGTGGCGCATAATAAAAAAATTCCTAAAAGAATATAGGATATTTTTGCTTTAAGCGGAACTTCAAATCTTTTTTCGGTAAAACCCGATTCTTCTTGTTTGGCTTTGGCGAGTTTGTCTAAAAAAACTTCGTGTGGTTCGATGTCTCCCCAAAAATGCCTGACCTTATATTTATTAATCATTAAATCTGTTGCTTAATTTTTTATAAAAATAGAATCCCGGCGCGGCAAAAAGAAAACTATATATTATCTTTACTAAAAATATCCTGCTGATATTTCCAAAAAAAACAGCCAAAACCGCTTCATAGGAAACTAATGATGCCAAAAAAAGCGGGGCGAAATGAATAAAGGGATATTTGTCTTTTTTTTGCTTTAGGGAATTAAGTATTTTTTTAGCAATAAAGGATATTGCTAAAAGCAACGCAAAAGATGACCCAAAATAAAAACCAAAGAAAACGTCAAGAAAAAATCCGGCAACAAAAGAATAAAATAAATTTTTTCTGCTATATGATTTTTCAGAAAAAGAGAAAAAAATAAGTATGAAAAAAAGAATAAAAATAAAATTAGGAACGGCTCCAAAAATATTGAAGTGAACAAAAAAGCTGTTTTGTATCAGCGCTAAAAAATAAAACAATATAGCAATTACTGATAATTTTAACAACATATTATTTTGTTTTATAATCTAAAATAACAAATAAATTTTCTAATTTTTTAATATTAAAAAATGGCTCAACCTCTGCCCGCTGAAATGGTTTTTGGTCGTCTTTTTCTCCTTTTATGATTTTGCCCACTAAAAGGTTTTTAGGAAATACTCCATCTAAGGCTGAGGTAATCAAAATATCCCCTTCTTTAATTTCTGCCTCAGCCGGCACGAGATCTAAATAAATACCCAAAGCCCCTTTCCCTTTTATCACCCCAAAAACAGAATTTTTTTCTGCGTCATTTTGCAATATCTTAACATCTAAAACATTGTTTTTATTGGAAATCAGCATTACTTCGGAAAAATTATTATACGACTTAAAAATTTTGCCAAAAAGCGTTTTTTGCTGGTTTATAACGGGCATGCCCTCTAAAATTCCGCTTGCTAATCCCTTGTCTATTGTAATAATATCTGAATCAACATTTAATCCAATTACATTAACCATGGCTAAATTAAAATTATCTTGGCTGCAATTTGCTAAAATATCTTCTGCCGCCTGCCCCATTTTTTGAATGTCTTGCAAAAAAGAAATTTCTGACAGAAGTTTTTGGTTTTCTGTTTTTAAGTTTTGATTTTCTTTTTCTAGGTTTCCAACGTTTAAAACCGATTTTAGAAAAGACGACGCGTTATCTCCGGCTCTCCAAAATATTTTTTCGACTGGCTGAGATATAAAATAAAAATAATTTTTGATCTGCGCCTGAAATAAATTTAAAATAGCAAAAAAAACAAACAAAACAATCGCCCCTAATAAAATCTTAAAAAACGCTGTTTTTTGTTTTTTTAAATAAGCGTCCATAATTATTTATATTTATTCTACCTCGCTCTTTTTTTTAATGCAAATTTAAAACAAAAAAGCCAATTAAGCGCTCTGGTGGCAACTACCTACTTTCGCCCAAAAGGACTATCATCGGCCTTGAGGTATTTCACTTCTGTGTTCGGAATGGGAACAGGTGGGACAACCTCGGTATAATTGCCACCGGAAAGCTTAATTAGCTTCCGGATAAAACTTTACAGGTAATTAAATAAAAGATAAATAAAATCTGTATCTATTTTAACTTACGCTAACCCCGTTAGAAATTTGCATTAATATTTTTAGTTGCAAATTTCTAACGGGGCTAAGAAATCTTTCGGCAGGCTCAGGGCATCCCGAGCTCAGTCGAAGGATAAAATGATTTATTAGTACTCCCCGGCTGAATGCCTTGCGGCACTTACACCTGGAGCCTATCAATCCCGTCATCTGCGGGAAATCTGTGAGTTCTAATCTTGGGGTTAGTTTCGCGCTTATATGCTTTCAGCGCTTATCTATTCCCGACTTAGCTACCCAGC